>CAZDQV010000110.1:0-5184 GCA_964507795.1 uncultured Oscillospiraceae bacterium
GCAGTAGTGATTGAAACAGGAAGCTCCGACTTCTATAAGTCGGAGTAGTTCACAAAAGATCTAAAGCTTGCAAAAAAGCAAAACAAGAATCTTGCTAAGCTGTTTGAGGTGATTGGCATCCTGGCGAATGGTGGGACGCTGGATGCAAAGTACCGAGACCATGATCTGACCGGCAACTACAAAGGAACACGTGAATGTCACATTGAACCTGACTGGCTGCTTATTTATGAAATCCAAAACAATGTGCTTGTACTGATGCTCTATCGACTCGGTACGCACTCAGAACTATTCAAAAAGTAGTTTCTATCTAAAATACAATATTTATTCACGAGGCATCTGTCAGAAAAGGCAGGTGCTTTTCTATGCCATAAATTTTGTTATTTTTCCCTTCAAACGCTTGAATTTCAACAGTTATATGGGGTTCTTGACAAAAAAACGAAAGCCAAAATGGCCTGAAAGTTTTTTGACCTTGATTCAGTAAATTACCGGAGTAAGGTATATTCTCACTCCGGCATTATATGCTACAACAACTCTACTATATAGTATATGTAATGTAACTTTTCGCAGCGTCGTCACACTTTTGCATCAGAATTGCATATCATCTATCTTTATATTTACCAGTTCATCATCATCAGGCTCACTGCCAGAGAGCCTGTCAGCCTGGTTATATATTATCTTTTCAAACAGATTCCTTACATCTCTGCCATTGGCAAAGTATATATTTGTTGAATCTTGACCTTAATCCGGGATTTGAATTAATAAATTCATCCACAAGGTGATTTGACGCAGTCATCACAGGCATTCCTTATCATCTGAATTTCCTCTCAAAGCATCATTTAACTTTCCAAGATATTTACTGTAATCATTTCACATCCTCAATACTATATCTCACTTATATCAAGATCTTCTTCTTTTCTTGCCCTGTATTCTTCTTTGTTCATAAGATCATACAGTACAGGAACAACAATCAGCGTAAGTGCGGTTGCATACAAAAGTCCTCCTATACATACAAGGGCAACAGGCTGCATCATATCAGTACCTGCAGTTTTACCTACCGCCATAACCGAAAGGCCCAGTACTGTGGTAAGCGTAGTCATAAGAACAGGCCTCATTCTTGTCCTTCCCGCCTGGATGACAGCCTCTTTTTTGGCGACACCTTTTGCTCTGAGCTGGTTGATATAATCTACAAGCACAATACCGTTGTTTACAATTATACCTGCAAGCATTACAAATCCTATCATTGCGATAATACTTATTTCCTTGCCCGTCACAAGCAATGCAAGCAGGCCACCTGTAAACGCCAATGGAATCGTAAACATAATTATAAACGGTGATTTGAGTGACTGGAACTGAGCCACCATCACAAGATATATCATAATTATGCCAAGCAGCATCATCAGGACGAGATCTTTCATTGCATCATATATGGTTTCAGACAGTCCGCTCGACTCATATGTCACATCCTCAGGGCAGTCATATTTTTCATCGATATTTTTGATAACCTCATCCGTTGTCAGTGTAATATTGTGGTCATCATCAATTTCACCTGTAACAGTCAGATATGTTTTCTGATTCATTCTGTTTATTGAATGCATTGTTGTTTTGTTTTCAATATCAGCAATGTCCGCAAGCTTTACTGTTTTTTCATTTCCCTCACTGTCCTGAACAGTAAAGCTGTAATTTTTGATAAACTTCGGTGTAAGCTCTGAAGCATCAGCTCCTTCAATTATAACATCGTAATCATCGCCCTGCCATTTAATCGATGTGGCTGTTGTTTCGCCGGACAGTGCCTTTGCTATCTCCTGATATACCTGCGCAACTGTCAGATTATATTTCATTGCTTTTTCTTTGTCTACAGTGAAATGAATTTCAGGATCCGCATCTTCTATGCCGTTTTCTACATTTACTATTCCCTCCGTATCACTTATTATGTCTGCAATATCAGCAGCAGCCTGCTGGAGTTTGTCCATATCATCACAAAAAACATTCACCGATACACCAGAGCCGCCCAGAGAGTCCATATACGAAGTCATCATGGACGAACCGCCCAGAGCCTCAACCTCACCGTCAATATCAGCACATTTATTGTTGATTTCATCGGCTACTTCCTGACTTGTGCGTTTCATGTTTTCATCAAGCAGCACATACATCATAACGGCTGTAGGAGTTTCATCATCTGCAAAGGACATACCATATGAACTGCCGTTTGAAAGCAATGCGCCAGCATCCTGCACTTCATCTATATCAAGCACTGTGTCCATAACCTCATCAGCAACAGCAATAGTATCCTCGAGTTCTGTGCCCTCAGGCATCTGTATATTCACCTGCATCTGCGGTGATGTCATGTCAGGAACAAAAGTAAATCCTTTGACAACTACTGCTGTTACACTGAATACCAGTAGCAGCAATGAGCAAATAAGGATTATTGCTCTGTGTTTCAATGACCATTTTAGTACCTTTGTATATCTTCTGAGGAAGCGTTTAAATCCTTCTTTCTCTTCCGGCACGTTTCCTGAAAGCAGGTTTGCAGACATTGCAGGAACAAGAGTCATCGCAACTATAAGGCTGGCAAAGAGTGAATATCCTATTGTAAGTGCCATATCAGAAAACAGCTCTCTTGTTATCCCGTTTGTAAATATTATAGGTACGAATACACATACTGTTGTAACTGTAGATGCTGTGATTGCGCCTCCCACCTGTTTTGCTCCGGCAATGGCTGCCTTCGCAGGTGGTACACCCTCACGACGCAGCCTCAGAGTGTTTTCGATTACTACTATTGAATTGTCAACAAGCATTCCAACTGCCACCGCAAGCCCTGAAAGCGATATCATGTTCAGTGTTATTCCCGAAAAATACATAAGGACTATTGCAAATATTATGCTTATCGGGATAGAAAATATCGTGATTAATGTCGATTTTATATGCCTCAAAAACAGCAGGAGTATAAGGATTGCAAATACTGCACCAAGCAGCAGGCTCTGCATTATCGATTTGATTATAATGTCAATATAATATCCCTGATCCATCATGGATGTGAATTTGAGTCCTTCATATTCTGATTCAAGCTCAGCAAATTTATCTGCTATATTATCACATACATCTGCGGTTGCATAATTTGACTGCTTTGAAAATGACAAAAGCACTCCGTCTTCCCCATTTATTTTCGCATATATACTGTCACCATTGTCTGTTTTGAATACGTCCGCAACATCCTCCACGCACACAGTTCCTACTGAATCCACACCTGTATCAAACAGCACCAAATCCTTTATTTCCCCGATTGAATCTATTTCATCTCCCACACTTACCAGGTATTTGGTTTCACCAACAGCCACATATCCTGCAGGCATGGAGAAATTTTGAGCGCTCAAAAGCTGAGAAACTGTATCTACTGTAAGGGCCTCCCCTATATCTGCTTTTGCAAGAGCTTCATCTCTTGATGATTCAAGCTGTGAAAGAGCACTGTCAAGTTGCGATTTAGAGCTGTCTATTGTGCTTTGAGCACTGTCGAGTTGCTTCTGCGCACTCTGAAAGCTCTCAATCGCGGTATATGAGCCCTTTTGGGCCTGTTTGTAAGCTGCTTTGAGTTGTTCAACTGTGCTGTTTGCTTCCTCGCTGCTTTTGTTTAAAGCAACAAGCTGAGTATTAACATCTGCAAGCTGAGACTTCATCTGCTGAGTCTGCGAATCATCTAAAACTCCCGATGCAATCTGTGCTTCAAGAGCCTGTTTTGTGCCCTCAAGTATATTTATCTGAGTTGCAAAAGCACTTGCCTGTGCCTGCGCGGCATCAAGTGATGCTGCTGCTTCCGAAAGCTGATCATATGTTTCATCCTTGCCTTGCTCATATTCTTGCTGTTTCTGATTAAGTTCCGCCTGAGCTTTGGCAACCTGTTTTTTGCCTGATTGGAGTTTACTGCTTGCGGCTGCAAGTTCTTCGTTCACAGAAGCAAGTATTTTGTTATTTATTTTATCTATCTTATCCTGACTGATACTCACACTTATATCTGATTTGAGCATCCCTGAAGAATCTATGCTTGCAACACCTGCAGTTCCTTCAAGCTTATTCATAAGTTCGTCTTCGACAAACCTGGAAAGTTCCTCCTGTGAGCTTCCCTTCATGCTGACAGCTGCCACATTAACAGGTATCATAGAAGGATTAATTTTCATAATCGTAGGTGAGCCTATGGCATCATCCCACGAATATGATATCAGGTTGATATCCTGAAGTATATCAACGGAAACTGTATCCATGTTAACCTTGTTGTTAAACTCAAGCACCACCATCGAGTAATTTGCATTCGATACGGACTGTACATTTTCGATATTCTCAAGGGTTGAAAGGCTTTGTTCCATAGGTTTTGAGATTGTCTCCTCAACCTCCTCCGGAGTTGCTCCCGGATATGTGGTTATAACTATAACATATGGCATATCAATATTTGGCATAAGGTCAGGGGTCATTTTGAGAAATGATACTATTCCCAGCACAATTACAAGAATTACAGCCACAAATACTGTCATGGGTTTTTTAACACTGAATTTTGCCATAAATGTTCCTCTTTCTTTTAACTCTATCTTCTGTGATTTTCCCTTGAAAATCAGCATTTATATTATATGTGACAAGCGAAAACCTGTCAACAAAAAAACACCGTCAACGTTGAAAGTTCAACATTTCGGTGTGTGTGTTCGTGGTTGCGGGAGGAGGACTTGAACCTCCGACCTCCGGGTTATGAGCCCGACGAGCTACCAACTGCTCTATCCCGCGATATTAAATTTGAAAGGTGGTGCCGGAGACCGGGGTCGAACCGGTACGATCGGTAAGGATCGCAGGATTTTAAGTCCTGTGCGTCTGCCAATTCCGCCACTCCGGCAAAAAGTTGGCTCCGAAGGTGGGGCTCGAACCCACGACCTACCGGTTAACAGCCGGTTGCTCTACCATTGAGCTACTTCGGAACATCGCTAAGTATTAAGTTTGTCACCTTAACGCGACAATAGCTATTATACATGTAATCCAAACCTATGTCAATAAGAATTTGTATATTTCACCGCTGATTTACTGCTATTTTTGCTCAAAAGATACAGATTGCTTATTGATATATTATGTAAGAAGCAGACATTAAGTCTGCTTCTTAAAACCGGCAACGTCCTACTTTCCCAGGCGGTCGCCCGCCAAGTATCATCAGCG
>CAZDQV010000111.1:0-4903 GCA_964507795.1 uncultured Oscillospiraceae bacterium
AGAGGACCGTGGAATAAATGCGGTATCAAATCCCACAACTTTTTAGAGTGACCCAAAAATTTTGACAATATTTTTTCAAAAACATACAAAACCGCCCCAGGCTGGAATTCGTCTGAAGCGGATTCTCTTATTGAACAGATTGTATTTCTGCTTTGTGTCCATCGCTGAACAACTCACCATCACCAAGTCTTAGCGTTAGATTCCGAAATTATATATGTTTTTTAACCTCTGCAATCAATACTATCAAAAGGCAAACAAAACTGATTACAAGCATTATTGCAGTTATTTTTCCATATATCCCTTTGCCATGCGGATCATGCTTATACAAGCTGTTAATAATTCTTTTTTTGATACCCATCGAATTTCATCTCCTTCTACAAACATCTTCGAGATATAATTTATCCCCATGAATAACTACTCCACATGCTAGTTGATATAGTCGCAAGATTTTCTTTAAGAACTGTTCCTTTCTTCAACTTAACATCAATAATATAATATCCTACAACTTGACCGGTTCCATAAAACGCATTAGTATATCCCCACCCCCTCTGAACATATCCATACGCCCCATTATGTGTAGTTTTTGTTTTAGCTGAAAAGGTTTGGATATAACTTGGAGTAACTATTTGTTGTCCACTTGTTTTTAGTGATGTGATTTCTGATGTGTTATATGACCATGTCACTTTTACTTTAAACATTGTATAAGCAACAGTTGTTGAGCTTCCATATTCTTTCATAAAAACTTTACTTTTTTGGGTTGTAGCTTTTGTCTCTGTGTTATCAACAATAGCATCTACCACAGTCATGTCGTTCGTGCCGTACTTTTCTTCAATGCTTTTGATTATATCATTGTCAACATATGGTCTGATATAATCTAAATATCCTTTCTCAACTGTGATACCATTCATCTTTGAAATTTTATCTGCACCATCACATATTAGTTTTTTAATCTCCTTATCAAAAGTTGCCCTATCTAAAGAAATTAAATGTAATGCGAGTCTATAATTATCGTCTGAATTTTCCTTCATTTTTTCAACCATCGCCTCTGCTTCACAAGTACTGTTGCAAATTGTTACTTTTGAATAAGCAGGCAGGTAAAAGTATTTAATTAATTTCTCCTTTACTTCTTTATTTTCTACTTTAGTAATTAATTCATCCAGCTTTTCATTAATCTTAATTTCGTTCATACCAATTTCACTATGTGCCTTGCCATCTGCCGCAAAAGAGAATATTGGTACAAAACAAATTACTAGAACAATGCATAAAATTATAGCCTTTTTCATTTTCTCATCCATCCCTTCATCTTCTAAAACACTATTTACTATAAAGAATATCTAAAACTTTTTTCTCATCTTCTTTGCCACAAAAATCTGATATTGATATGTCGCAGATGAATCGATAAAAGGAATCTCATAATGTCGTCTGGGATTGATATGCATATTTGTAATCACAAGTGTTTCAATACCATTTTCAGAAAGAATATCTCTCATTTTGTTGAGTTATTCTAAATTTATAGTTGCTCTTATTTCTCTCTTAAAAAACATGAATACACTCCTTCCTGCTACGCTTTGTATGATTCTGTACTAAATAGTGTTGCTTTAATTAAACAATCAATATATAATTCCTTGTAGAGCTTTTTAAACTTATTCACTCCGGTGCCTACCCAATGATAATTTATATAAGCTCTTTTTTTACACTCTCATATACACCCCTCCTCTCGTGTAACTATTTGCTTCTACATATTAGAGACGCAAAACATATAAAATAGTTTCACCTTTCCTGAAAAAAAATTTTGACAATATTTTTTCGAAAACATACAAAACCGCCCCAGACTGGAATTCGTCTGAAGCGGATTCTCTTATTGAACAGATTGTATTTCTGCTTTTTCTGCAATTTTTATTGCTTCATTATAATCGTCATTACCATCTATAATTATAACAATATCTTCTTCAATAATCTTAGTCACTGTATATGTGTCTCCATCTATGTTTTCTCCATAGATTTTGTCACCATTACCCAGTGTCTCAACGAGTTCTCCCCGTATATGAATCTTTCCATTGTAATCAATGTCTTCAACATCTATGTCCATATACAAGTCATTCGATTTATACTGATACAACATGGTATAAAAATTTTCTGCTTTGTGTCCATCGCAGACCTCAAAAACATATTTCTCCGGCATATATCCTAAAACAAGCTCTTTGCCCATAAATTCGCTGAACGCATCCAATTGCATTTCATCATCTATATGCACAACGCTTAACGACTCACCATCGCCAAGTCTTTCTGTTTTTATATCAAGGGAAGACATTGAAGATATATTCTTTTGAATTAAATATTTGCCATAGCCTGTATCTGACAAGAATTCATGTGCAAAAAAGAAGCTTGAACCAATAAACAGCAAAAAAACTGCTGCAATCTGCCCTACTCTTTTCAGTATCTGTCTCCTCCTGCTCTTAAGTAATTTGTTTATATCAAATTCAGGAGCATCATAAACTTCACTATAATATGCTTCTTTTGCATATTGTACTGTCTGACAAAATTTTTTGTGCACCTCCTCTTCATTTCTTTGTCTCAATTTCCCCACCTCCAGTTTCAATCCTCAAAAATTCTTTTTTCAAGATTTTAAGTCCTCTATAATATTTCGTTTTTACGCTATTTATATTTACATTGAGTATCCTGGATACTTGTAAAAAATCATATTCGCAGACAATGCACAGCTGTAACACAATCTGATATTTATCATCGAGGTTATCCATTGCTTTGCATATATTTGCTTTGTCACACTTTTGGGTCATATTTTGAAGAATATCTTTTTCCAAATCTACTATTTGTGAGTCGATATTTTCGGCAGAACCGAGCATTTCATCTATGTTAAACAGAATCGAATTGATTTTTTTTACCTTTCTGAAATATGTATTGATTTCATTTGATGCAATTTTCATTACCCAGGATTTTAATTTTGCTTCATTTCTAAGCGTATGTGCTTTATTCAGAGCTTTTTCCATTACAGTTTGTGCAATGTCTTCTGCTTCCTGATAATCATCCACTCTGGACAAAGCAAAATAAAAAACGTCTGAATGCAGTTTTGCAATTTTATCATTTATAGGTTTTGCCATCTGAGCCCCTTAACTAACTTAAATACATATAATCCTGTTGTATCTCTTCGCCATCATTTATAATAACTTTTATTCTGTATTTACCAGTCGATGTAATACCGAATGCCGGAGAATGCAAAATCTCTTTGCTTTTTACAGACTTAAATGCTGTGGATCCGGAAACAGTTGCATACTTGCCTGTACTCGTATTTTTCTTTTGCAAAATAACTTGTAGAAGATATCCCTATCTTATCAGTCTTGGCACGAACAATGGCCATAGCTTTGGTCGATGAAGTTTTTTGAAAAGCAATGGTAAAAGTCTTAATACTTTTTACATTGCCTTCATCTTTTAGCTTAACATCATTGCACATCAAGCCTTCTCCCTCTACCGGAGCAACCTCCAAAGTTTTGACATCCAAACCACCATCAACACTGCTTCCAAATGCGCCTGTCGGTATTATCATAACACAAATCATTGCTAAAAATATGATTAATTTTGTTCTCATATCAATTTCTCCTTTCAAGTAAAATACCCAATATTTTAATCAACAGACCATCAGCGTCCATATTCAAGGTTTATTCTTGCATAAGCATCATATACTAACGGTTATTCTCCATTTTTTTGTTTCCTATATCCGGATATTAATCTCTAAACAGGATTGCCAATGATATTGAACATGCAATAATCGCACCTGCTGCAATTATTCCTTTTACTATTAATACACAATTATAATACATTTCTGTGCGTTCATCAGGCAAAACCCCACCTGCAATGCAACAACAGCAAATCACCGATACAACTATAACAGCCACACATAATATTAACCCTTTTACATATTTATCCATATATAGCCCCTCTATTTATATACATATGTTTTTGTAAACGAAACACCATATGCTTTTTTAGTTACTCCTGTTCCCAACTTTGTATTTATATAGCCGGGGACATACCTATAAACATCAAATTCCTTTACCTTGTACACGGGCTTTGCATGCAAAGTCATAGTCTTTACAGATTTACTGTTATGCATGGTTGGAACTTTTGCACTCCCGCTAATACTTATGCTTTCACTTCCTGTAACACTCCATCCAACAGCTGCTGATATAGCGCTGTGTGTTGCCCCAAACGTCGCACTTAGTGTAGTACTTACAGATTTTGTTTTTGCGATCGATACTGTTACACCTGGCTGACCTGTAGCTATTGCCAAATCCGAAGTTCCTGTAACATCACTTTTTTTAACAACATTTTTCACTTGGTAATAAACCGGAGATGTTGTACACGGTAAAATTTCCGAATTATTGTTTCCATTCAGTGCAGCAAAGTGATTTCCCAAATGCTCTTCTGTAAATACTACAACTTCATCAATTTCAGTGTTAGACAACAATGCATATATACTATTTTTCATTTCATCTACAGTGTCATAATCTGATGTATTCAGAGAAACTGAAGTGTTTTCCATTGATGCAAATGCTGGCGTTGAAGCTCCAATAATAAAAACAACTGATATTATTAAAGGCATTATTTTTCTTAATTTCATTTTCATTCACTCCATCAAACCATTGTTTTCTATCCGTTACCTTATACTTCAAAAAATTTTTTTAATTATTCAACTTGGCGCCTAACCTCGGATAATTCATATAAGCTCTTTTTTCACACTCTCATATACATCACTCCTCACGTGTAACTATTTGCTTCTACATATTAGACGCAAAACATATAAAATAGTTTCGCCTTTCCTGAAAAAAATTTGCCTCACTCTAAAATCTTGTGGGATGGAAGGTTGCGTACGTAGTTCTTCCGACTG
>CAZDQV010000112.1:0-4696 GCA_964507795.1 uncultured Oscillospiraceae bacterium
AAACTCCGTAAGGAGTATGATATGGTCTCAACTTCTATGGAGACATAGAGCTGCTTAGATGAGCGCGTATAAAAGTAGCGTTTTATACGGAAGATAATTGAAGCCGCAGGCATCTGTAAAGAAAAAGTGCAGGAGATTTGTCAAAAAATCCCCGCCTTTAGAAGAGAGATTGATTGGAGAAGAGGCAAAACTCAAGAAGGTAAAGACTACTGTAAGTATATTTTTAAAAATGGTTCTTACTTTGACAACGTAGCTGCAAGAGAAAGCTCTCGTGGTAAGAGAAGACAGGGGGGCTTGATTGAGGAGTGCGTTGGCGTAGATGGTGATATCCTCAACACGGTGTTGATCCCTCAAATGGGGGCCTTGTAATGTGAATTACAAATGAAAAATTGCGTGAACACTAATCAGTGGTGTCTATTGTTTAAATAGGCTAACGGGGAAGAGAAAAAACTTTATCCCGTGCCAAGCCTCGTATGAGGAAGGTGTAGAGGCCATCCCTGATGAATGTATGGGAGTAGGGCTGCTATTGATACGTAGCGTTGTTTTAGGAAACGAAGCAACTGAAAACCGAAGCGCGCAACAACTAATTTCTGGACAGAAAATGATAATTATTTAAAAACTACATATGTTATTGGAAATAAATATGTGAGGATGTTTAAAAATGAGATGGTGACAAATAATTCTTAATGGTGTTAAAACTTTTTATAGTGTTAGTGATACTGGAGAAGTGCGTAATGATGAAAGAAACACTTTATTGAAACAAAAAAGGGAATACGGCTATTGTATGGTAGGCATATCTTTGGGCAATGGTTGCTCAAAAAGATGTCGAGTACATAGATTAGTAGCTTCAGCTTTTATTCCTAATCCAGAAAATAAGCCTTATGTTAATCATAAGGATGGTAATAAAGAAAATAATAATGTTTTTAATTTAGAGTGGGTTACGGCTTCTGAAAATGCAATTCATGCAAGGTAGACAGGGTTGTTAGGTTAGCAACAAACACGGCATATTAGACAATATAATCTTAACGGAGATTATATGATGACCTATGAAAGTTCGGCAGAAGCTGCAAGATAGACAGGCTCTTTATAGCCCAAAATTATAGAAGTTTGTGCTGGACGCAGAAAGACAACTAATAACTATTAGTGGAGATATGATGATGAAAATATTGAAAAATTACCTTCGTTGAACAAGCCTCTTAATTCTAAAAAACGAGTTGCCTAGTATACTAAAGATGGATAGCTAATTGCTATTTATGAAAGTTTTAGAGAAGCAGCAAGAGCTGTAGATGGAACACCTTCTGCTATTAGCAGAATATGTAGTGGTACCCCAGGGTTACATACTCATAAAGGATTTGTTTGGGAATTAGTTGATGAGATAGTCCAATAGGAAATTGATAAATAATTTTCTTATTGATGATGAACATCGATAGGGAGTGTCTAGATGGCACTGTATAGGAAACAGAGACCCTGAATAAGAGCCAAATCTACGTGACTACGGCGGGCTACAAAGCGACCTTTGCGTACGATAAACACATCTAGCTGTTGATACGTATGGTGCTTGAGCCGGAAAAGTCCATGGTCATGGGGGGCACCTGGCGTGTGCCTGTCCTTGTAGGGCTGTAGAGTAAGAACTTCGTGGAGGAGTTGAAGCGAGATGGGACGTTCAACGAAGCGGCGTTTGAGAGAGAGTATGAATCTAAGTGGTCAGGCACTGCTGAGGACGCATTCTTCAATGGCGAAGTCTTTGACCGCAATAGAAAACTCCTTCAACCAGAATACGAAGCGTCTGGCAGATCTTCTGAGAGAGCTTATTATGTTCTCTCAGTAGACGTAGGGCGTAGAAAGTGCCAGACTGTTGTTTGCGCGATTAAGGTAACGCCGCAAGCGCAAGGCCCAGCTATTAAATCTTTAGTAAACATATTCGTTAGAGAGGCTGATCACTTTGAAGATCAAGCTATTTTTATCAAGAAACTTTATTATCGTTTCCATGCTAAAGCTGTTGTAATTGATGGCAATGGTATGGGCGCCGGTCTAATGGATTATATGGTTAAACCCCAAATTGATCCAGAGACTGGAGATGTGATTACGGACTTTGGCGTTTAGAATGATACAGATGGTATTTATAAAAAGTTTAAAACAGAAAATACAGAATATGACGCGGTTTATGAAATTAAAGCAAATGCGCCTATAAATACAGAGATGCACACTAATCTTTAGAATTAGATGCGGTCGGGCAAACTTAGAACACTAATTGATGAGAAAGTTGCAAAAAATAAATTACTTGGTACTAAAAAGGGTCAAGCTATGAAACCAGAAGAAAGAGCTGAATATTTATTACCTTTTACTTACACTTCGATTTTAAGAGATGAATTATTGAATCTTCGAGAGCAAGCAGAAGGCGTTAATATTAAGCTTAAACAAGCTAATAAGAGCATTACAAAAGATAAGGTGTCTGCGCTAGAGATGGGGTTGTATTACATTAGACAAGAGGAAGATGCAAAAAATAAGAAAAGAAAAAGAAAATTTTCTGATTTTATGTTTCTTGGATAAGTTGGGCACAATTGAATAATGGTCTTATTAGAATTTTTAATTATAAGTAGAGGATGGTGATGAAAAAATGAGATCATCTCGTGGAGAAATTAAAATTTATGAAATTTTGAAAGAGAACGATATTAACTTTAAGGAAGAGTATGAGTTCGCCGGATTGAAAGCTCCTAGCGGGAGACCTTTGCGTTTTGACTTTGCCATCTTCGACGATGATGGCAACCTAGATTTTTTAATCGAGTACCAAGGTAAATAGCATTATGAAGCCGTTGGTAAGTTCGGCGGAAATCGAGGTCTGTATCAACAGAAGTATAACGATAATTAGAAAAGACGATTTTGTGCTTTAAAGGGTATTAAATTAATAGAGATTCCATATACGGAAGAGAATCTTATTACTTATGATTATATTATGAAGCGTGCGGGATACTGATCCCGTGCGCTTCTAAGAAGAGTTAAGGAGGTGATTAACCTTGCTTAAGCGCAGACAACAGGATATACGAGATAAAGGCTTCAATATAATGGCCGAAGAGGAGCGGGAAGCTGCTCCGCAGGACTACTCGAAAATGAGAGTTGGAATGCGGACAGTAGATAATGCGCTCGTAAATCTTGGTAGTTATCGGCGAGTTAACGCGAACTATGGCGACAAAGGGTTTGTCTTAAATGCCATTTACCGGCACGATTATAAGATGCTAAGAGAGATTTCAGAGTATTTCTTTGAATCAAGCGGTATTTATTATAGGTTGTGTAAGTATTTGGCTACTTTATATAGATATGACTGGTATGTGACCCCTTATTGTAACAACTTTACGAAAGAAAAAGAAAGTAAAGTCCTTAATGATGTTTCCAAAGTGTTGCTTTATTTAGATCGTTCTGATATAAAAAGAATGTGCGGAAATATTGCTTTGGATATCATGAAGGATGGCGTTTACTATGGGCTTATTGTGGATTTTGGCAATAAATTTGGCATTTAGAAGCTCCCTGCTTCCTACTGCCGCAGTCGCTATTATTCCGGAATTGATCCTGTAGTAGAATTGAACTTACATTTCTTCGATGTGTATTTTCCAAATATGCAACAGAAAATAGCAATTCTTAAGACCTTCCCCAAGGATATTCAATAGGGATATGCGCTATATAAACAGGGCAAGCTAAAAGGTGACTACCCAGGAGACTTAAGTTGCTGGTACCCCTTGGATCCCGCAGTCTCTGTAAAGTTGGGTCTGAATGATAGCTGCTTTCCTCCTCTTGTTGGGGTCATTCCTTCTATCATCGACCTTGACCAAGCGCAGGAACTTGACCGTCAAAAAACTATGCAACAGTTATTAAAGATTATTATTTAGAAGCTTCCATTAGATAAAAATGGCGATTTAATCTTTGACGTAGACGAAGCAAGAGATATCCATAATAATGCAGTTGCAATGCTTAGACGTGCGGTTGGCGTTGATGTACTTACTACTTTTGCTGACATTGAAAAAATTGATACGAAGGATAGTAATTCCAATACTACAACAGATGATTTAGAAAAAGTAGAACGTACAGTGTTTAATAATGCTGGTATTTCGCGCAACTTGTTTAACGCAGAAGGTAATCTTGCGGTAACTAATGCTATTTTAACTGACGAAGCAAGTGTTAGAGAAATACCTTTACAATTTGCAAATCTATTAAATAAAATTGTTGAGAGATTTAATCGTAAAGGTCACTATGAATTTAGAGTTTCTATGCTAGAAACTACCTAGTTTAATTATAGAGAACTGTCCAAGATTTATAAAGAGGACGCGCAAATGGGTTACATGAAGATGTTGCCGCAAATTGCTCTTGGACATTCACAATCTAGCATCTTGGCGACATTAACCTTTGAGAATGAAATTCTACATCTATCTGAGATTATGATTCCACCCATGATGAGTAGCACAATGAGTGGAAGTTTGGTCAAAAAAGATTAGGACGATTAGGATAAAACTCAGAATAAATAGACAAGTTTAAAAGTCGCAGAAGAGAAATCGCCTGGCCGCCCAGAAAAGTCTGATGATCAAAAGAGCGACAAGACGATTGCTAATCAAGAAAGCGCGTCATAAGGAGGGATAAGAATTGCATATTAGTATTCCTGTTTCTAATGAAATGGAGTTTATTAATGCAACTGAAATATCTCCTTTAA
>CAZDQV010000113.1:0-4669 GCA_964507795.1 uncultured Oscillospiraceae bacterium
TGAGAGCTGCTGTAGCACATGGACTTGGCAATGCCAGAAAACTTATGGATGCAGTAAGAGCGGGCGAAAAGTTTGATTTCATTGAAATCATGGCATGCCCTGGCGGATGTGTAAACGGCGGCGGACAGCCTCTGCAGCTTTCAGAAGTAAGGAGCTGGATAGATATACGTGCAGAGCGTGCAAAAGCGCTCTATTCAGAGGACCGTCACTCATTCATACGCAAATCTCACAACAATCCTGCTATCAAGAAGCTTTACAAAGAGTATCTTGGCATGGCGGGAGGAAGCAGAGCGCATCAGTTGCTTCACACTCATTACAATCCAAGGAAAAACTACGGAGACTGATAATATATTGAAAAAGAGCACTTCGGTGTTCTTTTTCTTTGCATATGAGCAGCTTTGAAGTTATAATATATATATATCACAGTCTGAAAGGAGAAATCATGGGACTTAAACTGGAAGCATACAAAGCAACAAAGCTTTTCTTTGAAAACAAGCTGGAGGGACCAAATCAGCAGATACAGGTCAAGCAGCGCTTCAATACAAGAGTAAATTATTTTGACGAGAACAAATGTGCATGCATATATGAGGTTACGGTTACAGACGCAGAGGAAAAACTGCCGTTCAAAATAGTCGTTGAGATAGTAGGCATATTCAGCCACAGTGAAATGTCCAAAACAGATATTCACATAGAATCGACACGTCAGCTTTACCCTTACCTCAAATCAACGGTAAGCCTGGTTACAACTCTTGCTGGTGCACCGCCGTTTATGCTGCAGCCTCACGCTGTAGCTGCAGAAGACATACATCAGGAAAGCGAAACATTAAAATCATAAAATTAAACTGCGGCATATCCGCAGTTTTTTACTAAAGCACGCTTCTTACTATTTCCTCTGTCCTCTCTGCAAGGTCAGATGCTTCTTTTTTGTCCATACCGGTTGTTTCTATCGGTTTGTGAATTATATATCTTACCTTTGCAGGCCTGATAACGCCTGTCTCCTCATATATCTTGTATGTGCCATCAATTGTTATGGGGATCACAGGCACTCCCGGTTTAGTTGCAAGCCTCAGGCTGCCTCTCTTGAAATGTGCCATTTCGTGTCCCTTGCTTCTGGTTCCTTCAGGGAAGATGAGAATTGAAAAACCCTTTTGGATGAGATCTATTGCTTCCATAATCGCTTTGAGTGCTTCCCTCGGTTCGTCTCTGTTCATCATAACGCTTCGTATATCCTTGATGCACTGTCCATACAGCGGGATGTCCGCAAGGCTCTGCTTGGCCACAAAGCCAAACTGTACAGTATCAAGCACAGCGCAGTGAACTATAATATCAGCATAGCTCTGATGATTTGACACATATACTACAGGCCCTGCCGCCGGCAGGTTTTCTCTGCCTGTAACCTCTATCTCAACTCCGAGTTTGTCACACAGGAGTTTGCCCCACGTGCTGGTTGACTCAAGTATATATTTGCGCTCTGTTTCAAAATCCCCTCTGTCTCTTGCCTCATAAATCAGCTTCCGGGGTTTTTTGAAAATTTTAAGTGCATTCAATATTTTGATTCCCTGCGGTATATTTGCAAATATCTTCATAACTAAAATCCTCTCATCTGTCATAAATGCAAAGCCGAATCTGCCTCGCACATGCTATGTTATCATGCTTTTATAATTTTAACAACTGCACAATTTCATTTTCTCACCAATTATGATACAATTAATACATATATTTCACACATTTTTCACAATAAAAAATTATTCTGTATAAAGAACAATAACGGAGGTGTGGCATGCCCAGGATTTTAATTGTAGATGACGAACAGAAAATACGCGAAGTTATCAGAGAATATTCGGAATTCAACGGATACGAAGTCGAAGAAGCAGCAGATGGCATGGAGGCGGTAAGCCTTTGCAGGTTGAATGATTATGACCTGATTATAATGGATATAATGATGCCGAAGCTCGATGGATATTCCGCATGCAAGGAAATCAAAAAAGCAAAAGATATTCCTGTAATAATGCTTTCGGCAAGAGGAGAGGAATACGACAAGCTGTTTGGATTCGAGCTTGGTATAGATGATTATGTTGTCAAGCCTTTCAGCCCCAAAGAATTAATGGCAAGAGTAAATGCAGTGCTTGCAAGAAGCAGCGCCAAGCAGGATGAGCAGCCTGAGGTTCTTAAATTCGACGGACTCGAAATCAACATGCCTGCAAGAACAGTAACTGTAGATGGCAAAAAAGCGGAACTGACTCCAAAAGAATATGAATTGCTCTTTTACCTTGTCAAAAACAAAAACATTGCACTTTCAAGAAACAAACTGCTTTCGGACATATGGGGATATGACTTCTTTGGTGATGACAGAACCATAGATACTCATATCAAAAACCTCCGAAACAATCTTGGTCCGTACAGAGACCATATCGTTACACTCAGAGGGGTGGGTTACAAATTTGAAGTATAAGCATCATAAGTTCGATTCAAATAGCCTTAAATTCAAACTGTGGCTTTATTTCATGTGCTTTGCGGCTCTCATAATGGCCGTTGTTTGGCTTGCGCAGGTATACATGCTCAACAACAGCTATGAAAATATGAAAACAAACCAGGTAAACAAATTCGCCCAATCCGTATCTGCACAGTACAGAGCCATCGGATTCACTGACAAGTTTCTGAACAGCATCAAAACCATGGCCAGCACCAACGATATAGATGTAATCTTTGAGGAAGCTTCAGGTTACACCTATTATATCACTCAAAACAGTGATGAATCCTACGCAGGCATGACCATACAGCCTTCTTACTCATATATCAGAGAGCGTAGCGAAATAAAGGCACAGCTTGAAAAAAACGGGCGTTTCAGAGGATATACCGCCAAGAGTCCAAAATCCTCAGGCAACTACAAAACTCTGGTTTACGGTGCATACCTGGACACAGCGAACAACAATGAGATAATACTCTATCTTTTTGCGCCGCTTTATCCTGTATCCTCAACTATAGCAATACTCAGAAATCAGCTGGTATATGTTACAGTAATTGCACTGCTTCTTGCCCTCATAACAGCCATATGGCTGACAAGGCGAATCACAAAATCCTTCCGCAAAATATCAGAGTCTGCCGTCAGACTCTCAAAAGGCGAATACGGTATTGATTTCCCCGGCGAACATTATACCGAAATAATCAACCTTGGCGATGTGCTCACATATACCTCCCATGAACTTGCAAAGTCTGACAAGCTCAGAAGAGATCTGATTGCAAATGTATCACACGATCTCAAAACGCCGCTTACAATGGTCAAATCATATGCGGAGATGATACGGGATCTTTCGGGCAATAATGAACAGAAACGAAATGAACATTTAAATGTCATAATCGAGGAAACAGACAGGCTGAATCTGCTTGTAGATGATATGTTTACTCTTTCAAAGATGCAATCCGGAGTAATCAGCCTTGAGATTTCAGAGTTTGATTTTTGTGAAGCTGTAAGAGAGATAGTTCATTCCTACGATATACTTGTTGAACAGGAAGGCTACAATATAGTTACAGACATCCCTGAGTCCTGTATGGTCGCAGGTGATATATCAAAGCTCAAGCAGGTGATTGCAAATCTTGTAAACAATGCAGTCAAATATTGCGGTGATGACAAGTATATATATGTTGCTGTCAAAACAGATACAGCTCCCGGCAAAGTAAGATTTGAGGTGTCAGATCATGGCAGAGGCATTGCTCCTGAGGATCTGCCTCATGTATGGGAACGATACTACCGTGTAAGCAGCAACTATCACAGGAGTTCCAAAGGCACAGGCCTCGGTCTTTCAATAGTAAGAGAAATCCTCAAAGGCCACGAAGCCGAATACGGTGCAGACAGCAAGGTAGGCGAAGGCAGCACATTCTGGTTCACTCTCAACAGCAAATAAGCTGCAAAAACATATATTTCATAAAAACTCCCCGTCCCACTTCAAATGGGTACGGGGAGTGTAATATTCAATATCACATTACAGCTTTTTCTCTTGCTTCGGCATTACCTTCCAGCTTGCCCAATATGGTTATGTCCCGGCATTGAACTTTGCCTTTAACCTTAATCTCACTGTTTGAAAGATCTCCACGTTTGAGCATCAGGTTATCACATGATATATTTCCAAATACGCTTCCAAAAACAACCACATTGCCTTTGGCTTTGATATTACCCAGAACAAGACCGTTTACCATAACATTTCTGTCAGAAAAAACGTCTCCTTTGATGTTACCATAAATTTGAAGATCATTGCTGCTTCTGATATTACCTATAATACTCATGCTCTTCGTAATTACAGTATTGCTGTCGTGTTCTTTGTCAATCACTATCACATCTGCAGCTGCGTTGAATATCAGGATACTTCCGGTTCGGCCAATCAAATATGCAATTCACATTCAGCGCATCCCATTGCTCCCGCGTTCCACCAAAGCTTATCATCGCGAGTTTAATACAGTAAAAAAAATGCGTTCATCTCTCTATCCTGTTGTCCGAGTGGCTGGTTTTCAGACAGTCTGCCCACATGCAATTGGCGTGAGAGTCACCATCATGCTCACCATCATAATCATGCTTAGTAGTTTCTTCATAGCTTGCCTACCTTTCTGTGTCATTGGCTATGATTTCCTTCAGCTGTTTTTCTATTTCTATGAAATCTACCCTTACCGTCTGATA
>CAZDQV010000114.1:0-4648 GCA_964507795.1 uncultured Oscillospiraceae bacterium
TATACCACAAGTCAGATGGTTTTGATGAACAAAAGTGAATATTTTGCGTTTCTTCAAGAGGGCATACGTTAAATTACCGAAGCAGGATATATACGCTTCCTACTCCGGTAATCTTTATCGCAGATTTTAATTCTGCTTATTCTGTTGTTGACAGAATTTCATCGTATTTTTCAATCTGGCTTACCTTGAGCCTTGATGATGCTTCAGGATCCACATCTTCTTCAAGAGCAAGAAGTGTAGGACTCAGATATGTGGTGTCAAGTTTCTCACCGTCCAGTGTAACATAGCTGTATTGCGTGAAATTATGTCCTTTGATGTATCGTTTCTCACCGATTTGAACTATCTTGTCTATAGTGATTTTTTTCATACCCATCTGCATATCTGTAGGTTCCCATACCTTACCCTGATATACATACTGCTTGCCATAGAGCATGTCATATCCCAATGCTCTCAAGTTTTTTTTGTAGGATTTACTGTCAGCATAATTCTGATGATATGTTACAAGTGTTCCTACATGTATTCCGACTCTGTCAAGCACTTCTGCTCCTATCTGGTATGCGTAAAGATCCTTGTCCTGCTTGGTCATTCCAAAATTCGACCAGATCACATATTGAGTATTGTAAAGCGATCCGCTTTTCATTTCGTTTTCTGTCATGTCAAGAGCCGGCAGATGGTCACCGTACATTACAAGTACTACATCCTCATCAAACTCGGAAAGCTCATCCGTAAGCTGCTTTATAAATTTATCCATGCTGTGAATCATATTCACATAATACTCATACTGCCATTTTTTCTCTTCGCTTGGTGCCTTGGTTATTTCTATTTCAGGATCCTCTATAACCTGCTCTGTAGGGTATTTGCCATGCCCCTCCACAGAGATAGTATAGATATAGTCTTTACCTTCCGTAATATCAAGAGCTGTCATTATCTGCTCCGTCAATATGCTGTCCTTGGCCCAGTTCTTTGGAGTCTTCTCGATGTCATTCATATACTCTATAGACGTAAAATCATCGAATCCGAGATTTTTGAACACCTGGTTCCTGTTGTAAAACACGCCTCTGTGATTATGAATAACATGTGTATTGTAACCTATTTCTCCAAGGTCATACGGTATGCTCTCAAAAGTCTTGTCAAGCAACACTGACTTGTATGGATATTCACCCGGACCAAAGAATTTGGCACTCATACCTGTAATAGACTCAAACTCTGTATTGGCTGTGCCTGCTCCTACTGCCGGTACTGTGAAATATCCTGAAGAACAGGTCTCAAGCAGTTTCCTGAAATTAGGTATCGGATCTTCTGAACACTCTATGGAATTTATGAGCTGCGGATCTACAAATGATTCAAGCTGCAAAAAAACTATATTCGGAGTATCTTCTGATTTTGCCTGTTTTATTGCATCTTCCATGCCCTCAAGTTCGCCATTTTTGTATATTCCAAGTATCTCTTCTTCCGAATAATCTTTAGGCTTGTCGATGCCTGTGTCAAGCCATGTGCTTATAAAGCTGTATGGAACACCGTTATCACTGTAACCCATTGCAAGGTTTCCAAAGAAAGTATCTACAACGCCTGTTGCAATTCCAAGGTTGAATACTCCGACCGTACCAATCATTATAACAACTACCGCTGCAGCATTCCTTCCGTATCTGATTTTTTCTTTCTTTTTGGGTCCTTTGATAAAAAGAAGCACGAATCCTGCAATCACAGCAATTGATGCAATCGCCAAAAGTACTATCTCAAAAGGAGTAAGATATGTAGGCAGAATCGAAAAACCATCCTCCAGCATTGTAAGGTCATTGATTGTAAACGGCGTCATTCTTTTGAGCAGAATCACACCATTTGCAACACCAAGAAGCAACCATACAAAAGATATGAACGAAAAGACAAAAGTCCTCCGTTTGAAAAGGCATGCAATACTCAGCGTCGCAAAAATAATACATACATTGAGCAGAAATACAAGCGGACATGTAAATTCAAACACAAGTGCCTGTATCAGCGAATGCCTTGCTGCTGTCTCAATTATAAGATTTATAAGCAGTGCAATCACTGCCGTTACTGTCAGGCTGTTGATATATGGCTTTTGAGCCAGTTTGTAATATATGTTTTTTAGTCTGTCCATTTAAAGGCCCCCTGAAATAGTATCCGCAATCATTCCAAACTCTGCAAGCGACAGAGTTTCTGCTCTGCGCTGCGGATCTATATCGTTTATCTCAAATACTCTGATGAGTTCTTCTCTGTTTATACCTCCAACTCCGTTAAGAGAATTGGATATTGTTTTTCTTCTCTGACCGAATCCTTTTTTGATGCATTCAAAAAATAAATCCTTATCCCTGACTTTTACTGCCGGTGATTTGAGCACATCAAGACGCAACACTGCCGAATCAATCTTGGGTCTTGGAATAAAAACTTCTTTGGGTACTGACGCAATCTGCGTTACATTGCAATAAAACTGTACGGCAACAGTAATGGCACCGGCGTTTTTACTTCCTACAGGTGCTTTTATTCTGTCAGCGACTTCCTTTTGCATCATCACAGTTATAGAGTCTGCTCCCACGTCTTCTTCTAATATCTTCATGATAATCGGGGTCGTGATGTAATATGGCAGATTGCCTATTATCCTGACCGCGTCATATCCTTTGTTTGCATCAATAATCGCTTTGAGATCGGTTTTGAGTATATCTGCATTTATCAATTCAAAATTATCATATCCCGATAATGTCTCCTCAAGTATCGGGATAAGCCTCTGGTCTATTTCAATTGCAATGACCTTGCCTGCTGCTTCAAGTGCTTCTCTGGTAAGCACTCCTATTCCGGGGCCTATCTCTATCACAAGATCATTGGAGGATATACCGGAGCTTGTTATAATCTCATCAATTATGTTCTTGTCTGTAAGGAAATTCTGCCCCAGGGATTTTGACAGTTTGAAATCATATCTGTCCTTTATTTCATTTATTGTCTTTGCTGAATATAGTTTCATCGTTTAATCCTTTGTCAAACTGTTCCCTTGTAATGCCATAGCGGTTTAGTTTACGCAAAAAAGCTCCCGCATTGCCATAACCTATACCAAGTATTTTGCCTAACGCCTGTCTTCTCTGCTTGGAACCTTCACCTGTAAGGCCATTTTCGATTAAATCTGACATATCAAAAACATCACCACTACTATTTTTAACTCTGGTGCATACCTTAATCAGTGCTTTTTCTATGTCTTCGGGCTGTGCGTTTTCTATCCCTATATCTCCATCCTTTACAGCTTCTTTGTGCGTCAAAAAAGCCTCCTTTGCATCAGGATATTTTGCCATCAGTTTTTTTCTGATATTCATCCCTGCATTGTCAGGGTCTGTGAAAACTATAATCCCACGGGTTTCGTATGCCTTATCTATGAGTTTCCATGTTGCAGCTGTAATACCGTAACCATGGGTTTCAATTGTTTCAGCATCAACCGCTCTTTTGACTGCACAGGTGTCATCCCTGCCTTCAACAACAATAACTTCATTTATCTTTATCATCTATCTTATCTTCCTCATCAGGTGATATATATATAATTTCTCCCGGATATACCATGTTCAATTTCTCTCTTACCTGCTGCTCTATATATTCCGGATCGTCTGTACTTGCAAGCTCATTTTGGGCATCTTCAAGCTCTTTTGTGAGCCTGGTTTTCTCTGACACAAGCTCTGCTTTTTCTTTTTCGAGGGATATAATCTCAACTAATGAAACAGATACAGCGGCCACAACAAAAATTATTATTGCAGCATAAATAAGCAGTCGTCTTTTTCGCTTCGCTGCCTTGCGCTGTGACGGTGCTTCTTTGCGAGCCTGATAAATCCTCTCTGCTTTTTCGAGCCTGGCTTTTTTGCGTTTTTCCCTGGCCAGGTCAAAATCTATCACTTCATTATTGCGGTGAAAGTCCCTGCTCCTGCTCCTGCTTTTACTCATGTTACCCTCTCCATGCTTATCTATACCTCTCACTATATGCAAACATTGTATCATATTATTGCAATTACCACAAATCCAAAAAGCCTTATCGTTAATCATATCCTGCATCTCTGTATTGTATATAGCGATTATGTGAAGACAATGTGATTTCCAAACAAACAGACAACCCACCTTGACCCGGTAGATTGCCTATATCATTTTGCATATTCTATTCATCCGGCAGCAAAAGTTGCAATGTCAGAAACCTTGCTATCCTCTCATATCACCTTCCCTACAACTTCTCTATATCCTCTTTAGACAAACCAGAAGTTTCAGCTATAATACCAATGTCTACACCCTTATCTTTCAATGCCTTCGCCATCTCAAGCTTCTCTGCAGCTCTGCCAGAAGCCTCGCCAATTTTCTCGCCCTCTGCAAGGCCCTCAGATCTACCTTGTTCGAGTCCTTCGCTTCTGCCAAGCTCGAGTCCTTCGCTTTTGCCTTCCTCCTTGGCCTCCTGCATATCATATATTCTTTCTTCATATGCATTCATATACTTCACTCCAATCTCATCACTTGCCTTAATGGATGTTACTATCTCATGTAGCCTTGCTATCCTCTCATATCCCGATGTTGATGCCACCTCGTCTGTTGTTTCCTCAAAGTATGTGAGCATAACCACAAGCTCATCACTGACGCCATCAGCATCTATACCTTTGGTATTAAGGTATAT
>CAZDQV010000115.1:0-4625 GCA_964507795.1 uncultured Oscillospiraceae bacterium
TGTGTATCTATGTTTATTTATTGTCTTGTATGGTTATTTTACCCTTTTATCCGAGTGGCTGGTTTTCAGACAGTCTGCCCTGCAAATTTTGTCAATAACTAAATTTACTGAAAACTTGCACCTTGTTCCCGGATATTTCCCCATCAAAAAAACGCAGCGGTTAAACTGCGTTAATAGAAGGTTGCCAGGACGTTTTCCGGCATATCCATATACTCTATTTTGTTTACATGTATGACAGGCATTCTCTGATCCTTTTGTTCGTTTGTCGCAATGTGTACAACTCCCTCTAACCTTGCCCATTTGTTGTGGCGGATTTCGTCCCCGCACTCTGCTGTGCACCACACACCTGCAAACTCTATATCCTCTGCACAGCATGTCATGAGAGGTCTGCCGGCAACAAATCTGTCCTTAGCTTCTATGCCTTTGGATTTTATGATTGCAGATAAAATCACAGTCTTGCCTTTGTAAACATCAGGCTCTGCCATTATATGCTGATACCAGTAAGCATAATCTCTATCCTCTAAATCTATGGAGTCTGCTTCAACATCAAAAGGCAGCGGATCTTCTATCTCATCGACCCTGATTTTGCCCTCCGGGGATTCATATATTATCTGTGCGTTTCTGTTGGCATTTCTTACAGTCTTGTGAAACTCCATAACATCATAATCATCTTCAAAGCGATTGAATATGACCATGTCTGTGTATCTCAACTTGTCATATACAAGATTTCTCATGTTCAGATTGTATGCATTGAAACTGCCCGAATCAACGAAGGTCATCTCCTGGCATATAATCCAGTTGTCTGGCATACCGGTGTAAAGCTGTTCCAGCTTCCACATGCCGTTATATTCAATGAGAATTTTTTCCGGCTTGTATTTCTCATTAAGCATCAGAAAATATTCTTTCGAAACATCAGCCTCATCTTCTATATATTCAATGCTTATCTCCATATTATCTGTGAAATCAGGCTCTACCTCACCCTCTTCACAGAATATGCAAAGATTTCTCTCTCCTGCCGTAAATTCAGGCTCTGCCATGGATTCATTCATGAATGTGGTTTTGCCTGATTCAAGAAAGCCTGTAAACAGATATACAGGCACCTGTCTTTTCCATTTTCGTTCTAACATGATACAAACATCTTCCTTATCTTATCTTCATCAAGGTCAGTGCCGATTACACAAGCTTTGCCTGTAAGCTGTGCACCACCCGTTCTGATGTCTTTTTCGCCGGGGATATAGTCAAAATGTATCCAGCTTCCGTCTTTTGCCTCAACTATGCCTTTGGCTCTAAGCACTGTACCTGTTTCTTCTATATGATCAAGTATATCTCCTATCTCTTCTTTGTCGAATTTGTGTATGGTTTCGATGCCGCAGCTTGTGAAGATTTCGTCTGCATGATGATGCTCGTGATCATGGTCATGGTCATGGCATCCGCATTCACAGTCGTGGTCGTGATGATGATGCTCATGATGGTGATGTTCGTGGACGTGGTCATGATGGTGATTGCAGCTGTTCATGGCAGCAAGAATCTGTTTGCCTGATATGCTGTCCCAGTCCGTAGTTATAATTTGGGAGTCTGCATTGTGCTCTCTAATCATATGAACAACTTCTGTAAGCTTTGCTTCTGCCATGTCTTTGGTATGGCTCAGCACAATTATATCTGCGTTTTCTATCTGGTTGTTAAAAAACTCGCCAAAGTTTTTCATATACATCTTGCATTTTTTGGCATCAACCACAGTCACACCTGCAGCAACTTCTATTTCACCAACCTCCATTGCGGCTTCCTTGACATCACTGAGTTTGCCAACGCCGGACGGCTCTATTATGATTCTGTCCGGTGCAAGTTCATGTGCCACCTTCTCAAGTGCTTTAGTGAAATCCCCCACCAGAGTGCAGCATATACAGCCTGAGTTCATCTCTGTTATCTCTATGCCGGAGTCTTCAAGGAACCCTTTGTCTATACCGATTTCTCCAAACTCATTTTCGACAATTACGAGTTTTTCTCCTTTGTATGCTTCATCTGCAAGCTTTTTGATAAGTGTGGTCTTGCCTGCACCTAAAAATCCTGAAAAAATATCTGTTTTTATCATATGAAGTTACCCCTTTCTATTGCTTTAATTAAATTTTACCACATTTACGGCAAATTAAAAACCGGTTGATATATTTATTTTTCAACAATCTCCGGTTTTGTTGTATATACAACAAAACTCAAAATCTTTATATTGTATAATTTTCTTCAGAAAGGCTGATTATCTATATGACGGATTTCGATATAACATTTATTTTCAATACACCTCTATTCAGAAAGATAAGTGAAGAGGAATTTTCTCAAATATGTGCCATCATTTCACCAGCAATCAAGACTTACAACAAAAATGAAATAATTACAATGCAAGGTGAAGAGGTTTGGGATTTGGGCATTCTCAAGGAAGGCTCTGTTTTTGCTGCAAAATATCATTATGACGGAAGTACTCAACTTCTGAAGCTTTTGCACTCTAAGGATATTCTCGGTCTTGAATCTGTTTCATCAACCTTTTGCACAAGCCCTTGCACTCTGACTGCCGGAGAATACTGTTCCGTTGTATTTTTTTCCTACGACAGGCTTATAAATTCAGGTAGGCTTGCCCCTAAAACAGAAAAAATTCTTATGCAAAACATCCTGAACATACTTTCTGATGAAAATATTCGCTCCATGTACAAAGTAGATGTACTTTCAAGGCGCACTCTCAGAGAGCGAATCACGACTCATCTCAGCATTATTTCGGAAAAAAGAAACAAAAAAAGCTTTGATATAGGGATGACTCAAGAGCAGTTTGCACAGTACCTATGTGTAAACAGAAGTGTTCTTTCAAATGAGCTTAACAAAATGAGAAAAGACGGCCTTATAGATTTTCACAGATCCTTTTTTACAATTTATGACTGATTTTCAGCCATTTCAGCAAACTAATCCTTTATATGCGCAAGATTGCGCACAAAAGTGTTGTATGTACAATATAACTTGATTTTAAGTTATGCTAAATTTACCTACAGAGAAATTATAAATTGATTTGAGGTGAATTTATGCTTACATTAAAAAATTATATAAATGGCAAATGGGTAGATGCGGTTTCAGGCAAAACATCTGAATTCATAAACCCGGGCACCCAGGAAGTGCTCGGCACTGCTGCATATGGCAATGACGATGATGCAAAACTTGCAATCGAAAGCGCAAAAGACTCCTTCTACAAGACAAGACAGTGGCGTGATATGGATGCTATGATGCGTTCAGATACGCTTCTTAAAATAGCTGATGAGCTTGAAGCACGTGCAGAAGAATTTGCAAAATGGGACTGCCTCAACGGAGGTAAGATTCTCTCAGAAGCAACTACTGACGTTGACGATGCTGTTCACTGCTTCCGTTACTATGCAGGACTCATCAGAACACCTGATGGAGACATCTACAATGTAAACAACGGTTGTGGCAAAATGTACTCATTTACTGTACACGAACCTGTCGGTGTATGTGCACTGATAACTCCTTGGAACTATCCATTGCTTATGGCTGCATGGAAACTTGCACCGGCTCTTGCTGCAGGCAACTCAGTTATTTTCAAACCTGCTTCATATACGCCGGTTACATCTTATCTCCTGTTTGAGATTTTTGATAAAGTAGGTCTTCCTGCAGGTGCTGCAAACCTTGTTATGGGCTCTGGTGCTTCCGTAGGCCAGGCACTTTCAGAAAGTCACGATGTAGATATGCTCTCATTCACAGGAAGCACTGTTGTAGGACAGGGGATAGCACATGCTGCAGTAAGCAACCTCAAAAAAGTAGGCCTTGAACTTGGCGGCAAATCCCCTAACGTAATTTTCCCTGATGCAAATATTGATGAAGCAGTAGACTGGGCAATCGCAGGAGCCTTCGGTGGTGCAGGTCAGGTATGTGCAGCAGGCACAAGAATCATCGTTCACAATGACATTCACGACGAATTCATGAATAAATTCGTTGCGGCAACAAAAAAACTCACAATCGGTCTGCCTATAACTGACCCTGATATCGGTGCTATTGTTTCAAAATCTCAGCTTGAGACAGTTATGTCATACATCGAAAGCGGCAAAGAAGAAGGTGCGGTATTAAGATGTGGCGGCAACAGATATACAGATAACGGCTGCGAAAACGGTTTCTTTGTAGAACCAACTATATTTGACAACTGTACACGCGATATGCGTATCGTACGAGAGGAAATTTTCGGTCCTGTAGCTTCTGTTCTTACATTTGAAACAGAAGAAGAAGCCATCGAAATTGCAAACGATACAGAATACGGTCTTGCAGGCGGCGTTTTCACAAGAGACATCTCACGTGCATTAAGAGTAATCTCAGAAGTCAGGGCGGGAATCACATGGATTAATTGTTATGGTCCTACATTCAGCGAAGCTCCATGGGGCGGATACAAGATGTCAGGTCTTGGTAGAGATCTTGGTGTTCACGGTCTTGAGGAGTTCCAGGAAATCAAGCAGGTAAATATCAATCTTGACAGCCAGCCTTCAAAATAGTTAAATATACGGACTATCGAGACGATACTCCTTATATTATAAAATAATTCCATCGAAAACACCTTGCTGCAAAAGCAGGGTGTTTTCTTATGTGTG
>CAZDQV010000116.1:0-4599 GCA_964507795.1 uncultured Oscillospiraceae bacterium
TTCATACCCGATATTCAAATGAAACACCCCCTTTTCTTTTATTTGCTACTTTATTTTATACTTTATTTGCTACTCGCGCAAGTGGAAAATAAAATGCTTTGCACGCGGATTTGATGTTGCCGAAAAAGTTGCACAGTGAGAGTGCCTCGCCAATAAGTCTCTAAATTTCATCTTATAGCGGAATAATGAGGCGAATTGCTTGTATAGGAGAATAAAAACTGTTAAAATTAGGACGAAGCAAGCATTCGAAAGGAGAAAAAGCAGAATGAAAATTGAAAAAGGTGGTTTTATCAACGACTTTATAGATAAAAATCTGAGACAGTATGGAATACCTGTATATCAGAGAAATTATAAGTGGTCAAAAGAACAATGTGAGCAGCTTTTTGAGGATGTTTTGCAAGCATATGAAACAGACCGATACCATTTTACTGGAGCAGTTGTTTATAAGCTTCTTAAGACAGAAAATAAGATAGACCACTACATTATAATTGACGGACAGCAAAGATTAACAACAGTTTACATTTTGCTGAAAGCTCTGATTGATGTTGCGGAGACTGAGGCAGAGAAGGAGCCACTACGAACATTAATATTTAATCAGGATAAATTTAAAAAATATGATATAGACGAATCGACCAAACTTAAACTCAAACCAGTTAAGAGCGACAACAAACAGCTCATGCTTTTGATGGAAGGTCGCATTGACGAAATGGACAAGGGAAGTGGAATCTATCAGAATTATGATTTGTTCTGTGAATTGACGAGAAAGGCACTTCAAGACAATCCTGACCTTAGTGTTGAAAAAATTTATTCTGGAATACAAAACCTATCCTGTGCTACAATTAAGCTTGAAGAAGAGGAGGAAGGAAAGGAACAGGAAATCTTTGAAAGAATTAATTCGACAGGAGTCCCGCTAAGCCTTGACGATAAAATACGCAATTTTGTGCTCATGACAGATGTTGACCAAGATAGACTGTATGATGAGCATTGGATTAAGATTGAAAAAATGATAGGTGAGGCTGAAATGTCAAAGTTCTTCCTGGATTATCTTAATTTCAAAATTGAGGGATTTACTACAGAGGAAAATGCATATGATGATTTTAAAGCTCTGTATAGGAATAAGGGGTATACAAACGAGTCCATGCTCAAAGAGCTTCACCATTATGCATCACAATACAAGATTTTCCTATCTGGAGATGAAAGCATAGGTACAATTGCAAGTGATGCCTTGAAGGCTTTACGTGAACTTAAGCAGACGACAGTATATGTATTTCTCTTTAGTGTCCTTGATGATTTCGAAAATGATGTAATTAGCAAAGAGACATTGGATAAAATCCTGCAACTGTTATTAAATTACAGCGTAAGGCGTTTAGTTTGTGAAATTCCTTCCAATTCCCTGAGAGGATTTTACAAAACTCTCTATAATCGCGTTTTCAATAATGAGGCAAATAAGGAGCATTATTACGATGCGATTGTGTCGTTTATGATGCAACTGACGTCTAAGAATGTCATCCCGTCGGACGAAAACTTCTTATTGGCTCTTCAGGAACGCAATCTTTATGCAAAAAAGAAGGTATGCAAACTATTACTAGCAGCTGTTGAAAACCAAACAAAAGAGAAACTTGAGGTTTCCCAGTTAAGTATAGAGCATATAATGCCGCAGAATAAAAACCTTTCGAAAAATTGGCAAGGCATGTTGGGAGAAAATTGGGAATACATACACAATAAATATCTGCACACCCTTGGAAATTTAACCCTTACAGGCTACAATAGTGAGTTAGGAGACAAATGTTTCGAAGAAAAAAAGAAGAAACTAATGGAATCAACGACCCATATAACATTTTTAAATGTGGATGTTCTGGATAAGGATAAATGGTCTGAAGCGGAAATAAAGAAACGTGCGGAAAAATTGTCTAAAACTATAAAGAAATTGTTCCCAATAGAATATCCAGAAGTCAAAATCGAGTTCAATGATCCAAGATATAAGGAATATACAGTTTCTGAACCTGACAATGCAACAGGAAAAGAAGTGAATTATTATGAGCTATTGGGTGAGCGTGTGAACATCACAAGTTTTGCAGGGATGGTGCGGTCCGTAGCAGAAAAGCTCTACGAGCTTGATAACGGTGTAATAGAAAATATGGCTATGGAGAATGTGAAGCTTTTCGGATGGAGCAACCCGATTTTTTCCTACGACAAGAGTGTTATAAAGAATGCACATGAGAAAGAGCATGAACTGAAGAAAAACAGCGGAATATATATGAGCACAGGATTCTCTGCATATGATTGTATCCGAATTATAGGAGAACTCCTAAAATATTACGACCTGAATCCTGAAGAGGATTTCCTGTACAGCGCACGTGATTAACAGAAAGGGCTATTAGGGAAGTAGCATCATCGAATACTGCTTCTGTTTTGAAAACTGCAGAAAATGCTTGAAATATGGTGCATATTGTGCTAAAATTAAAATGAAAATTTTAAGAAATGCGTAATATGCATTATTTTTAGTGCATATTGAGACAAAGTTAAAACAGGTGATGTTATGAAGCACTATGAGAAACTACTGGAAATGGGTTGCTTTGATCGGGAGATGCTATCCGAACTTACTGGAAGTGGAGCTGCGGCGAAGTCGCTTATACAGGAATATCAGAAAAAGGGATTGATAGAAAGGGTTAAGCGCAATCTCTATGCGGTTATAAGCCTTGAGACGAAGCAGCCTGTTTTTTCTCGATACGAGATAGGCACTGCATTGTTTCCAGATGCATACGTATCGCATCACAGTGCGTTTGAGGTTTACGGATATGCCAATCAGGTGTTCTACGAATGCTATGTGGCAACGGATAGCAGGTTTGATGACTTTGAATATAACGGAGTGACCTACCATCGAGTCGAGAAGCGAGCAAATGCAGATGTTGCCACGCAAGGCAATATCCGTGTTACATCAATCGAGCAGACGGTGGTTGATAGCATACGGGATTTCGAGAAGATTTCAGGGCTTGAGGAAGTTCTCAGATGTATCATGCTCGTGCCAGGTTTGAATGAAGAGAAGATTCTTGCCGCTCTTGAGAAGAGCGAAAATGGTTTCTTGTATCAGAAGTGCGGTTACCTGTTCGAACAATTACGAGAGGAGTTCGGGTTTTCGGATCATTTCTTTGATGTATGCAAAGAGAAATCCTCTGGAGCAAAACGCTACCTAATCAAAGACGAGGGTAGCAGTGTGTTGAGAGAAACATGGAATCTGTACACGCCAGAATCTTTGAGCAGGTTGACCGATAAAGGAATGGGGGATTATGATGCAATTGGATAAGAGAACATTGGGAGCATTGGCGAAGGATCTTGGCTTTGTTCGCGATACACTTGAAAAAGTCTGTCGACTTGCCGAAATATTAAAATTTATGCAAGAGAACGAGTTGCTATCGAGAAGTCTTGCGCTGAAGGGCGGCACAGCCATAAACCTTACAATCTTTGATTTGCCGAGACTTTCCGTGGACATCGACTTGGATTACTGCAAGAGTTTGCAAAGAGATGAGATGCTATCCGACCGACAGATTATTACGAGTAAGATTAGCAAATACATGCTTGCCAATGGTTATACGCTGAGCTCCAAGTCGAAATCGTATCATGCGTTAGATTCTTTTGTTTATGAGTATAAGAATGCAGGCGGGGTCAAAGACAACATCAAAATTGAGATTAACTATATGCTTCGCTGTCACGTGCTTCCCGTGATTAGTCATGAGGTGAAATTGCCATGGAGTCAGGATGAACTGGAAGTTCTAACAGCTCATCCAATTGAAATATTTGCATCAAAGACAGTCGCCTTGCTGAATAGGATGGCTCCAAGGGATCTGTATGATATGTATAATATGATTAAACATGGTCTGTTCGACAAGGCTGAAGAGGAAATGCTTCGTAAGTGTGCGGTGTTTTACAGTGCGATTGGGGCAGAGTATCCTCCAGAAAATTTTTCGTTTGGGAAGATCGATAAAGTTTCAAAAATGCAAATCAAAAGAGATTTGTATCCAGTGCTGAGAAAAGGCGAAACATTTGACTTGGAGGTGGCTCAAGCGGAAGTGAGGAGTTATATGCCTGACTTGTTTATTCCGACGGACGAAGAAAGAGACTTTTGGAGGGAGTTTGCCGTAGGAAGTTATAGACCAGAGCTGATATTTGGAGAGAGCCAGGAGACAGAGAATGTTCGGAGTCACCCAATGGCAATCTGGAAGTGCGAGAAGCATAAACTGAAATGACCTGAAATTAAAGAGCTGCCCACAGTATTGCGAGGCAGTTTTGCTGCTTACTCCGAGAAATTGCAATTATTTACGTTTTTCCGGAGTAAGGGATGTCTGCACCTGTTTCTTCTTGTGGCGGCTGGAGCTTTCGCTGGTCTCATTGCAAAGGAAAAGGGGCTGAGCATAGATGACGGTGCAAGAGAAAAGCCATCGATTGTATTTGAGGATGCAAGACGCGAAAGAGATTTTGGTAACGGCAGGTATGATAGGAACGTAATCGAAAAAGCAAGGATGGCACAGGCATCGCGCCTACTTAAGATGGATTATGACAAGGTAACAAGTACGGATATTACAACAATTACAGCAGATGATA
>CAZDQV010000117.1:0-4491 GCA_964507795.1 uncultured Oscillospiraceae bacterium
ATTACAATTACAAGCAATATTGATATTAATTTTTTACACATATTTGTTTATAAGCTGATCAAGTTGCTGATACAGCTCTTCCTCACTTCCTGAGTTGTCTATAATTTCATCAGATTTCATCTTTTTTTCATTTTGAGACATCTGATTGTTTATTCTGTCTGCGACCTGCTGAGGCGGAATATTATCTCTGTCACACACTCTTTTGATTCTGATTTCATCCTCAGCATCCACAAGCCATACAAACTCGACGTCCGCATCAAGCCCTGTTTCAAAGAGCAGGGGTGCATCAACTATAACGTTGCCCCTGGCGTTGCGGATTTTCTCCCGTATGATTGAAATGATAGTTCCCATCATTATATCATCAAGCTGAGTTTTTTTGCTTTTGTCTTTAAAAACATAAGCGCCGAGAGCTTTTCTGTCAAGGCTTCCGTCAGATAGTATGAAACACTTACCGAAGGTATTGCTGATTTCACCAAGTAAAGGAGAGCCTGGGATTACTATCTGCCTTGCTATAAGGTCTGCATCTATTATTTCAAATCCTTTGGATGCCAGATATGCCGACACTGTTGATTTACCTGTACCTATGCCTCCTGTAAGTCCTATAACCCGCATAATTCCTCCTATTTGAGCTGATACCAGCTTGATCCTTCTTTTACATCCGCCAGCATTTTTACTGTAAGCGAAACTGCATTCTCCATGTTTTCTTTGAGGAGTGCTTTAATCTCTTCTCTTTCTTCTTCATATGTCTCAATAATCAGCTCATCATGTATCTGCAATATTAATCTTGACTTGAAATTGCCAGCCTTCAATGCATTATATACCTTAATCATCGCTATTTTGATAATGTCCGCCGCGCTGCCCTGTATCGGGCTGTTCATTGCAAGGCGTTCTCCCAGAGATCTTACATTAAAGACTGAACTGTTTATCTCGTTGATATATCTCTTGCGGCCTTCTATGGTTTTAACATATCCTTTTTGCCTGCACTGTGCAATCTGATAATCCATAAATTCTTTCACTTTTGAATGCTTTTCGAAGTAATCATTTATGTATTTTTCTGCTTCTTTTCTTGATATATTGAGCTCTGAAGAAAGTCCGAAGCTGCTCATTCCATATATCACACCAAAATTGATAGCCTTGGCACTGCTTCTTTGCTGTGAAGTAACCTCTGATTCTGGTATACCAAACACTCTTGATGCCGTGCTTCTGTGAATATCTGCACCGTTGTTAAAACTTTCGATAAGGGCTTCATCCTGTGACATGTGTGCCAAAACCCTAAGCTCAATCTGAGAATAATCAGCTCCCACAAGTATGAAACCTCTTTCATCAGGAACAAACGCCTTTCGTATCTGCCTGCCGAAATCCGTCTTTACAGGTATGTTCTGAAGGTTGGGCTCGGTGCAGCTGAGCCTCCCCGTAGCTGTAACAGTCTGCTGGAAATGTGCATGCAGCCTGCCGTCTTCATGAATCAGAGGGAGAAGTCCTCCCACGTATGTACCGTTTAACTTTGCCAGCATCCTGTATTCGAGAATTTTTTCAATTATAGGGTGTGCATCCTTCAATTTTTCAAGAACCTCTGCACTGGTCGAATATCCTCTTTGTGTTTTTTTGCCTGCAGGAAGCTGCAGTTTTTCAAATAATATAACTCCAAGCTGAGCAGGTGAATTGACATTGAATTCTTCTCCCGCAAGTTCATGTATAGAGGTTTTGAGAACCTCAAGTCTCTGTGTTATATTGCTGCCGATATCTGTCAAAACGTCACTGTCTATTTTAAAGCCGTACATTTCCATAGAAGCAAGTACTTCAACAAGTGGCAATTCTATCTCATAATATATTCTGGTAAGATCGTTTTTTTGTATTCTGCTATCCAAAACAGGCCTTAATTCTGATACTGTCTGACACCACTTTGCCGTAAAATCAGCAAACTGCTCCTGATTGCCTCCAAACATATCGATTTGACCTGATTTCGAAATCAATTCTTTTTCTTCCATTATTTCTCTATGCAGATATTCAAGGGCAATTGTTTTAAGCAGATAATTGCTCTTTGACGGATCAAGAACGTATTCTGCTATCTCTGTATCAAATGCCACATCAAAATCTCCAAGACCTCTGCACATTAAAGGATATATATCACTTTTGAGATTGTGACCGACCAGTTTAATATCACTGTTATTTAGATGATTGATAAACAAATCGGTATTTTTTTCATCAATATAGTAACATACATTGCCGCACAGACATCCTATACCATATATAGCAGGAACAGCTTTGTGATTGTTGTCACTTAAAACCTTGATAGTAACTTCTCCGCTTATTGCGGATAAGTCATCCGATGAAGATATAGTTTTCTGACTGTAATTTATTTCTGATTTTTTTTCAGGAAGCTTGAGTTTTTTTAGGAAACTGTTTAATTCGAGTCTGGTATATATCTCAATAAGCCTGTCATAATCCGGTTCTTCTGCCTTGTAATCCTCTATATCAAAATCAATCGGTGCATTGGTGTTTATTGTTGCAAGTCTTTTGCTCATGACTGCAAGCTGCTGGTTTTCTTCTATTTTGTCTCTTAATTTGTTTTTTGGCATGTCATCAATCGAGTTAAGGATGTTTTCGACACTGCCATATTCAAGTATGAGTTTTGTGGCTGTTTTTTCACCGACACCCGGAATTCCAGGGATGTTGTCAGACTGATCACCCATAAGCCCCTTGAAGTCTATAAACTGAGCCGGTGTAAATCCATATTTGGCAACCATGGCATCATGATCATAAATTTCGAATTCAGATATGCCTTTTTTGGTTATTATTACTTTTGTCTTATCTGTGGCAAGCTGCAACTCATCCTTATCCCCTGTTATTATGAGGGGCTCAAGCCCAGCTTCTTCAGCCTTGACAGCTATGGTTCCTATAATGTCATCTGCTTCCCATCCGTCCATTTCAAGACGCTTGATATTCATTGCATCAAGTATGTCTTTGAGTAACGGGAGCTGCATTGCAAGCTCCGGAGGCATTTTTTTGCGTCCTGCCTTGTATTCGCTGTATTCAAGATGCCTGAAGGTAGGTGCCTTCCTGTCAAATGCAACTGCAATATAACCGGATGGATATTCTTTTTTGATCTTTGCAAGCATATTTAAAAATCCGAAAATCCCATGAGTATATATGCCCTCTTTCGTTATCATAGGATTGTGCATCGCATAATATGCCCTGTTTATAAGGCTGTTTCCATCTATAATTATAATTCTGTTATCCATACCAAAACCTCATAAGTTAAAAAGAATATATTCATTGTATCACAATGTGTGCTATAATACTACAATGAATAAGTTTGAATATATACTGACAACTGAAGACAAAGACATTCCAATCAAAAAAATCATCCGTAGAGAATTTGGATTTTCATCAAGGCTCATGGCCAAAATAAAGCAAAACAAATCCGTATATCTTAACGGAGAGTCTCTGCCCGGCTGGGTTACGGGAAATGCAGGTGATGTTCTCACTGTCATGCTACCTGAAGAAACAAGCAATTTTGAGCCGGAGCCTATCCCCATATCCCCTGTTTATGAAGACAGCGACCTGCTTATTATCAACAAACAACCCGGTTTTGTGGTGCATCCAACCAAGGGACATCCTGCTCATACCATAGCTAACGGGCTGATGCAATACCTGGTTGATACAGAGCAAAAATTCAAAATACGCTTTATCAACAGGCTTGATATGGATACTTCAGGGCTTCTGATTATAGCCAAGAACTCTCACGCTCAGGACAGTTTTATGAAACAGATGAAGTCAAATACCATAAAAAAACAATACATAGCTGTAGTTAAAGGTATTCTCTCCGAAAATGAAGGAACTGTAAATCTACCCATAGGCAGACCCGACCCTGACAGAGTCGAACGCTGGGTAATGACAGAAGGTGGATATCCATCAGTAACCCATTACAAAGTAATAGAGAGATTCAATAATCATACCCTGGTCAGGCTTATTCTTGAAACAGGTCGTACACACCAGATAAGAGTACATATGGCATATACGGGACACCCTGTACTCGGTGATCATCTGTACGGAGGTGAAAATCCCCTGCTGATTGACAGACAGGCTCTCCACTCGCAGTATCTTTCATTCAATCACCCTGTTTCCGATAAAAGGATTGATGTTGAGGCTCCGCTGCACGAGGATATGATTAGCCTGATAGAAAAACTCCGCAAATAGCAAAATCCTGTAAACAAGGTAGTGTTTACAGGATGTTCTTTTAAATACCATTAATTATTTTGTTTATTTTTTTATCAAATGCAAAGATATCAGAACCCAAAACCTTATTTTTGGCAATTATAATGCAGTCAACAAAATCTATTTTCTCTCGTTTATAAAGATTAAGTGCATATGCAATTTCCTCTCTGGAAACATTATATACACCACGTGAACTACTCCGACTTATAGAAGTTGGGGCTTCCTGTTTCAACCACTACTGCGTTGGCTACGATATACGTAATCATACGTCTT
>CAZDQV010000118.1:0-4437 GCA_964507795.1 uncultured Oscillospiraceae bacterium
TGGAGGACAAAGGGTATGACATTTAACTATTATCTAAAAGAAGAAAAGCAAAAGGGCAGAATTGAAGGCCTTGCAGAGGGTAAACTTGAGATGGCGAGAGCTATGAAGACTGATAATAAGCCAGTTGAGGAGATCTCAAAGTATACGGGCCTGACAACAGAGGAAATAGAGAAGCTGTAAATTTATATTATAGGGGCTTCGCTGGTGCGACAGCCCCCTTATTATCTGGTAGAGAGAGTAATCCCACATGGGGTTTGTCAAGTAAAGTGTGTAAGTTTTTTTGTTACCGGTAACTTACACACTTTATTTTACACTCTCGCCTCATGGGCGGGTTTTCTCATTAGACATAAATAAATAAACAAGACCTTAGAAAGGTTTGTTAACTTTGGGGATCAGACGCCTTCACTTATTACAAGCTCTTTGAGTTTCTGGATATGTATATCAGCCGCATCTCTTGCAGCAGACGCATCACCTGAGACAATAGCCTCGTATATGGCTTTGTGCTCAGAAGGCATATCCTCTGCTCTCTTGAAATCACTGTAATAAAGGTATCTGAATCTGAGTACAAGTTCCTGAAGCTGCTCTATCATCTGAAGCAGAACATGATTGTTGCTTGCTTCGACAATCAGCCTGTGGAATTTTGTATCGCTTTTTATCATTACTGCCATATCACCGTCAGTAACAGCCTGATCATAGTTTTCGGATACTTCATGCAGCTCCTGCTGCATTTCTTTTGTCATACGCTGTGCAGCAAAGAATGCCGCAAGGCCTTCGAGGTTTTGTCTTACCTCAAGTATATCAACCATATCCTTTACAGAAATCTGCGATGCATAAGCACCACGCCTTGGCTCTATAGTAACAAGGCCTTCTTTTTCGAGCTGTCTGATAGCTTCTCTTATGGGGGTTCTGCTTACTCCCATATCCTCTGCAAGTTCTACTTCCATCATTCTTGTTCCCGGAACAATCTTACCTGTAAGTATCTGCATTTTCAGTTCTTCGTATACAATTTCCCGAAGAGGTCTGTGATTTTGAATATCAAAATTCAACATAAAATCCCTCCTAGCATATATTAAATTATAGAGTCGTTCTTGTCAGGAAAGTCTCTCTATTTACTTGTTTCATATACTCAGCCGCTGCCTTTGCACTGGCCTCTGAGTCAGCTATACATATAACTGTAGGTCCGCTGCCGCTCATAAGAACTTTGCTTATGCCCTCACATTGTATTGCTTTGTCTTTTGTATTCATAATGCAATTGTACTTTTTTAATGTGTAAAATTCAAGTACATTTATCATATTTTTTTTAATAAAATCACAATTTTTTTCTTTGAGTCCTCTGACAAGCTCTACAATGTCGGGTCTTTGAAGAATTTTGACACCATCTATACCCTGATATACTTCTTTTGTGGACACACTGATGGGAGGTTTGCTCAAAACAATATTGCTATACAATGCAGGAACGGCCTTGAGTCTGGTGCCATCGTAACAGGCATATGCACACGATGATGCTGCAGGGTCGTTTCGGATTGCATCATCAAGCACAGTGTTATGTTTTGCCTGTCCCATTATCGTAAATGGAACATCCGCACCGAGAGATTTGCCATCGTCCATAAGCTGATTGAGTGAAAGTTCCAAATCCCAAAGCCTGTTCATTGCATGAATCACTGCACCTGCATTGCTGCTGCCTCCTGCAAGGCCTGCTGCCACAGGTATAATCTTCTTTATATCAATTCTGATGGTGCCACTTTTGCCACCGCCATATTTTTGTGCCATAAGAGCTGCCGCCCTGTATGCAAGATTTCTCTCGTCCCTCGGCAGATATGGTCTGTTTGTATTAAGCAATATATCTATGCCGCCTTTTTTTCTTTGGAACCATCTGACAAGCACCTCATCGTGAAGTTCCACCTGCTGCATTATCATCTCCACCTCATGATACCCGTTTGGAAGCAGCCCTTTGACGTCTATGGCCAAGTTTATCTTGGCATATGCCTTAATCCTGATACTGTTCATAATTATATATTCAAAGCGGGTGATATGAAAACCACCCGCTGCCATCACTTTCTATTTTTTCTTTTTGCCTTTGTTTTTAGGGTTTGTAGTGCCTGCCGCTCTTTTGGCCGCTTCTTCAGCAGCTTTTTTCTCCGCAAGTGCCTTCCTGCCTGTCACATAAGTGCTTCCCGCTTCTGAAACAGGTCTTGGGCGTGCAACACGCTTCCTTCCTGCCGCTGCTATCCTTGCTTCCTCTTCAGCTATCCTGGCTTCTTCTTTTTCTTTCTCTTTGGCTTTTTCTTCTTCTATTTTTGCTTCTTTTGCAGCTCTTTTGGCTTTGGCTTTTTCGTCTTTTGCAACTATCTCTTCAACGGATTTGCCAGTCCTCTTTGCTTCTTTGTACGGGTTCACTTTTTCTTCTTTTTTGTTGCTCTTTTCTGCTTCTTTTTTGCTTCCTCTCATTGTAAAGAATATCATCACAACGATCATTCCAACCATCATAAGCATATTGACCGTATTGGTTTTGTTTTGATTGACTGTTGTGAAGCTGATATCACTCTCTGCAAGCGCCTTGTCCGAGAGGGTATCTCCTGACGCAGATACCAGATTCTCATCTATATGCAGTGTATATGTCATTTCCTGCTGAACTTCGTAATCTGATGTTGTATCCTCGAGTACCAGCACCTGGTTTTCATATCCTTTTTCACTGTTGAATACTACGATAATCGGGATTTCTTTGCCTTTGTCATCTGTAATGGTGAAGCATTTTTCATTTGCTTCGTTGTATTTTTTAGAATACATATCCTGATTGAAATACAGTTTCACACCGAGGTTATCCTTTGCCATTCCTGTATCTCCATCCTTTGGATTTGACAGTTCTATCTGCAGATTGCCTGCGAAGCATGGCACTACAGACATCATTACAATTAGCAGACAAATGCTCAATATTGCAGCTATTCTTTTCATTATAAGTCCTCCGATTTCTTCTTTCTTTTTTCTCTGAAAAAATTCCTGATTATGCTACGGCATTCGTCCTGCATAATTCCTGTTTCCATTTCTATATAATGGTTAAGTCGCTCTTCCTGAATCACATTCATCACAGATCCGCATGCACCTGCCTTGGGATCCATGGCACCTATGTAAACTTTGCGTATCCTCGAAAGAACCATGGCACCGGCGCACATGGCACATGGCTCTATTGTCACATAAAGGTCACATTCTGTAAGCCTCCAGCCTCCTATCACTTGTGCTGCAGCCCTGAGAGCCACAATTTCGGCATGAGCTGTAGGGTCTTTCATCTGTCCCACGAGGTTGTGTCCCCTGGCTATAATCTGACCGTCTTTAACTATAACGGCACCGATGGGCACTTCGCCTTCCTGATATGCTTTTTTTGCTTCATTTAGAGCTTCTGACATAAACTTTTCCATACACTGAATAATCGTAACATATTTTGCCTCTGAGTGCAATCTCAAATCAAGCTATTTCGAAATTTTCCATTCTGCTTGCTTTACATATTCTTTTTTTGTATTATGTATATACAAATTTCAAAAGGAGATATCATATGATTTTTGATATTTTTTTCACCTTTATCCTGCTATTTTCTATAGTCCTTGGCATCAGATCCGGATTTCTGGCTGCTGTCTTTCATACATGCGGCTGGCTTGCCGCTGTAATTTGCGGTTTTGTTTTCAATTCCGAGATCCAGGAATTTCTGCACGAGCATACACATATATATGACGCTGTCAAAGAAAGAGTATCACTGAAATTCGATGAAACCATATCAGACATATTGTTTATCCAAAATGATTTTTCCAAACCTTTTGAATCAGCAGTCACAGCCGCAACAGATGCCGCATACAGCATCATATGTTTTGTCCTTACAGTTATTGCAGTTATGCTGATTCTGTATATCCTGCTGCATATCTTCTCAAAAAAATACACAGACGGTCTCATAGGGTTTGCTGACGGGGCTCTCGGCGGCCTTATAGGGGCTGTAAGAGGAGTGATTTTGCTTCTTCTCATATCACTCTTCCTTTTTCCGGCAATTTCTCTCATCTCTCCTCTTTCTGCTGATGCTGCAGCTGCTGCACTTGAAAGCTCACATTTTGCATCATACATATATGAGAACAATCCTCTTGGTGAGATCCTGAGCAATATATAAAAACGTGCCCTAAGGCACGCCTTTATATCAAACTCCTTCTTCAATTTAAAACGAACAAAAAATGTTACTACAAACCCTATATTACTTTTCCCTTAAGCCTCCTATAACAATAAAATCTTTAAGTCAGTTTCGATATCTCTTCTACAGGTAGCCCTGTATACTTTGATATCTCTTCAACAGGCATATTGTCTGCTTTCATAGCCTTCGCCATTTCAATCTTCTCTGCAGCTCTGCCGGAAGCCTCACCCTGCTTGATGGCCTGTTCAAGACCTTTTTCCAGCCTGGTTTCA
>CAZDQV010000119.1:0-4418 GCA_964507795.1 uncultured Oscillospiraceae bacterium
CCTTTCTTTTTGTTTTTGTCCTCCCATAGTCCCATAGCCTTAATTTCCTTGTTCCTGTGGGTTGACCAATTGATTTGAAGTGTAAAAGTAACCTTAATCGTTGAAATTTCAATGTTCAAGCGGTATAAAAGGTGTCGAGAATAATCAAAAATATTGCATATAGCCTATTTAACTGATATACTAAAACATATAGATTAACGAGGAGGCTGCTAATGAAAATATCACCAATAGAAATAACAGGTTTATGGGACAAAGGCTGGGCTTTGGATGTGCATACAATCCGTAGCAAATATATTGGCGAAGATAGTTTTGGCAATCCTCATTATGAAACAGAACGAAGTGAAATAGGCGAAGCAGTATATGGATTGAAATACAAAGGGGACAGAAATATTGTCAAAGAAATTGCTTCCACTGCTGTTGAATTTATAAAGTCGAATATGATTGATTTCAACATAGACGTTGTACTGCCGGTACCGCCTACACAGAACAGATTTTTTCAACCTGTTTTTCTGATTGCAGAGGAAATCGCAAAAGCAACCAATGTCTTTTACCTGGACAATCTGTTGGTTAAAAAAACGTATGCTCCTGCAAAGAATATGACATATGATGAAAAAGCAAAAACAGTATTTCAGATAATCTGTACCAAAAAGGCAAAAAGAGATTGTAATATACTTTTAATAGATGACATTTATCAGACCGGCGCTACTCTTAACTCTTGTGTTAAGGCGCTGAGAGAAGACTGCAAAATAAAAAATATTTATGCTCTTACAATGACTAAAACGAAAGGGGAATAATGCTATGAAGGTTTTTATTGCAGGGCCAATAGCAGTAAAACAACTGGATAGTAACACAACTCAAAGGCTTGATTCGATTGTCAGAAACAATTATACAGTACTTGTTGGAGATGCCAATGGTGTTGATAAGCTGGTGCAGCAATATCTGTTCTCAAAAAATTACCGTAATGTGTTCGTATATGCCTGCGAAAACAATTTAAGAAATAATATAGGACGTTGGGATGTTGTAAGTGTCACACCAGATGATGGACTAAAAGGCTTTGAATTTTATGCATGCAAAGACAGACAGATGGTTTTAGATGCAGACTATGGTTTTATGATCTGGAACGGCAAAAGCAGAGGTACGCTTAATAACATCATCAGCCTTGCCGAAGAAGGTGTAAATATTCTTGTATATTTAATTCCGCACAAAAGATTCTATCACCTCAGAAATTCTGATGAGGTAAAAAAATTCATTGCGCTGTTTGACGATGATGTTAATCAGTTGTTCAAAAGCCTTTGCTTTGAGAATGCAAAGAGATACAAAGGATACTTTGAGCAGATATCCTTGTTTTAGAGAGCCATATAATCGGAATACCTAAGCAGACCGACGGCAAAACCGATCTGTTTCATTGGGTTTCAGCAACGCCAGCGTTGAAATTCAAATACTTTTTACAGGCCATAGGAAAAGGGGAGCTTGTCGCCATTGGATTTTAATCCTAATGCGACAGCCCCTTTTTTGTTAATCAAGTTATTTGTTTTTCCTGTACGTCTCACCCTGCTTTATCTTGCACCTCTTTTGGCAAAAAGTGATTGCGTATTTCTGCACAATGTCATACCCTTCATCAATAAAAGGCTCCGCATACTTCTTCCTCTCTATCTGATTCAGAGCTTCTTCACATTGCTTTTCAACCTGTTTTTCACTCTTTGCAACTTTGAACTCTAAAATAATTGCCTTTTTGATACTGCCCAGCTCGTTTTTGAGCACAATATCAGGTCTGCCGGCTCCGCTTTCTTTGTTTGAATCCACTTCATAGTCTTTTACTATTGACAGAAGACCTGCCATAAATCCGTGATAAAAGCTTTCCAGAGTATCAAAGTAGCTCATGGCACTTTTGAGCAGATTGTTGATGAATACCTGTGCAGTTTCACAGTCACCTTGTTCCAGTGCTTTAATCAGATCAGTATTATCTGTATTCTCTACACTGTCTTCAAACCAGTCAGATATGGTATCATCATAAATACATGCAAGTTCCTCGTTGGGAATAGACATTTCAAGGTATGTGCGACGTCCATCCATACGCTGTTTGCCTGCCTTGAGGTATCCCGAAAAAAACAGGAAATTCCACAGATTATCATTCTTTTTGTGAACATCCGCATAGGTTATATTCTCAAACACACGTTTTTCTATTGTACCTCCACTCATCAAAATCTCAAGGTCCTCTCTGACCCTGTAATCAGCTTTGCCTGCGAGCTCTCTGACAATGTCATTGGAGGATGTGTTTGACCAGTAAGCTATCGGAGAATCTGCAACTTTATCAACATGGTCTTCAGTATATTTCAATATACTCCATGGGTTATATATCTCGCTGTCACCAAAAAGATATCCATCATACCACTTCTTTACCTCCGTCATGCAGTCGCCTATTTCATAATATTCCAGTATGGTTTTAACTTCTTCTTCCGTGAATCCGAATTTATCACCATACCTTGTGTGGAGTATGGTATCAACATCGAGATTGTTGAATCCTGTGAATATACTCTCTTTGCTGATCCTGAGACACCCGGTTATAATTCCCCGATTAAGGTATGGATTTGTTTTGAGTGCTGATTCAAACAGTGAACGTATAAAGTCGGTCATTTCATCATAAAATCCTCTGGTATATGAGTTCTCTAAAGGCACATCATATTCATCTAAAAGGATGATTGTGTTTTTGCCATGATATTTAGCAAGACATTGTGATAGGAAAGCGAGACTGTCAAGATAAAAGCTTTCATTATCTGCAACATTGCATATTGCATTAAATCTGCTTCTTTCTTCCTCTGTCATAAAACTATTGTCAAGCACATATTTATGCCTTTTGAACTCTTCACTTATTCTTTTTTTGATTTCTCCGTATGCAAGAGCATATGATTTTTGTCTTGCTGATTTTAATGACAGAGATATAACGGGATATTGCTGCTGATGTTTGAGTATATCTTCTCCGCATTTGCTGATGGCAAGACCATCAAAGAGATATCTGTTGTCTATTCTCTCACCTTGTTCATTGATTTCATCTTCAAAGAATCTGCGTATCATACTCTGATTCAGAGTCTTACCGAATCTGCGTGGTCTTGTAAACAGTATCACTTTGGCATTGCTTTCAAGCAATTCCTTAATCATCAGTGTTTTGTCTACAAAATACCCGTTTTTATCGATGATTTCCTTGAAATCCTCAACTCCTGTGGATATTTTCTTTTTCTGATTGTTCATAGCAGGCTGCTCCTTCCCCTGATATTGTTCCCTATAGCTATAGTATACTTTATTTCCCCCGGATGCACAACTTAAATACCCAGCCTAAGCCAATTTATATTTTGCGCATAATCCCATTATTTTATCGGCTCAAACCATTGGAATTCCAACGATTCGCCCGTTTGCACGCTTCAAGTTATTTAATTTTCCTATACTTCTCGCCCTGCTTTACCATGCATTCCTGCCCGCAAAAGCTGATGCCGTATTTCTATACGACAGGATAGCCCTCGTTGATAAAAGGAACTGCATATTTTTTGTCCTCTATGTTCCAGTGCCTTTAATACTGAGACCTCTTTCGTCTACAATGCGATTGCATCCATAATTGTCTGAATGGTGCTGCAGGTAGCATCAAAGGAAATGTCCTTTGCGTACTCATACTCGCGGCTATATTTCTCCCACATCAACCGTCAATGGTACGCTGATTGGCAGATAGATAGCTTTCAGCGCAACACGTATGCCGGGATAATCATCGGTTTCCCGAATATCAGAAATACCGACAACCTTAAACTCTACATCATCATCAATATGAACAGCGCAGATATCCATGAAAATCGTACGAAGTGCTTCATGCGTCAGGGTAAAACCCTTGATTGTCGTATCAAGATCCATTGTAGTCCGCGTGTCCAGCCCCACAATAGCGGAAATCAGAAATCCACCTTTAAGAATAAAATTGTTCCTGTATGGTGAGAGTGAAATCCGCTCAAGTAGCCGTTCTAGCATATAGTTTTGCATAACGAGCTGTGCCGAGATATGTTTCTCTGCCGCTTTATTCCTGATAAAAGCCTTTAGCTGCATCGGATTTTTTGTAATCATAGCAGAACCTCCATGTAATGCAGTGCCTTAGGTTTCACGCGAAGCTGATCCGCATACTGCATAAACTTGTGAATATTTCTGTTCTTGGACGCTGCATAGCGTTTCATGGCTTCTCCGACAATTTGAATGTCACTCCCGCTACCACGCAAAATATCGCACAGAGTCCGCTCCAAATCGTAAATACGTATCGGATTGCCTGAGGGAGATTTGATTTCAATTATACCAAACGTGTAATTATCCGGAATAACCCGCTTAACAATCAAATTCTCCTGCTTCAATGAGCGAGCATTGTATCCCTTAGGAAAGGTCATCGTATATTT
>CAZDQV010000120.1:0-4394 GCA_964507795.1 uncultured Oscillospiraceae bacterium
ACTGCGAGAAGGTAGCCGTAAAATGGCTACCACCTACGAAATCCGCAAGGCTATGCTCGATACTATCGAGAAATGGGGCATTAAAGAGGTAGCTGCGCATAATGCAAGGTTTGACTATAACGCTTTGAATGTGACACAGCGTTACACCACCGCAAGTCGTTTCCGCTACTGGTTCCCATTCGACAGTGTTGAGGTATGGGATACAATGAAAATGGCCGGAGATGTCATTTGCAAGATGCCTACCTATAAGCGATTCTGCGAAGAGAATGGTTATCTTACAAAGAACGGCCAACTTCGCAAAACTGCGGAAATTCTATGGCGGTTCATCTCTGGAAATAATGACTTTGAGGAAAGTCATACCGGACTGGAAGATGTGCTGATTGAAGCAGAAATCATGTTCTATTGCTTCCGACAACATAAACCCATGCGGAAAGCCCTCTTTGAAAACAAGAGAGAGTATCCGTCCATGACAGATTTTCAGAAAAAGCTTTCCGAGAGTCTGCGGAAAACGCCAGTGGTTAGGTTTGGGGAGTGAAAACTCCCCTACCTTAAAAAAAGGAGTTGACAAGCTGTAGGTTTTCTGATAAAATATAACTATCAAGAGAAAGGAAGTGCAAGAAAAATGATTGTTTACTTAGATTGCGATGGAACATGGATTGACCTCTATGGGGTTGAGAACTGGTTAGACTACTTACTTGCGGGAGACGCTTTTCCCTACTCAACAGCTAAACCTCTTGTTAACCTCTCGCTCCTCGCAAGGACGATTCATCAGCTACAGCGAAACAACATCAAAGTCGGTATTATTAGCTGGTTAAGCAAAGGTAGTAATGAAGGTTATGATACTGCGGTGACAGAAGCAAAATTAAAATGGTTTAAACGCCATATGCCAAGTGTAGTATTTGACGAAATCCATATCGTAAAATATGGAACGCCTAAAAGCACTTGCGCGAGCGAGCTAGGAGCGATTCTCTTTGATGACGAAGAGAAAAACCGTGATGAATGGGGCGTGGGAGCATTTGATGAGAAAGACCTGATTAAAAAATTGCGGGAACTGCTTTAAGAGGGACACTAGTCCCTCTTATTTTTTTATACGAATAATTAGTATGCCCACTAAAAGGGCCGGCCCGCTGGCGGGCCGAAATTCCATTGTATCACAACCTTCCAAAAAAATCAATAGGCAAAATGCACAAAAAACTCGCCATGAGATTTCCCAAATTTGTGCACTTTGCCAATTGTATTTTCTGGCTTACGGTGCTATACTATCAGTACAGAGGTTAAGGGAGTGACCTAAAAGAGATTCCCAAAAAAAGTTCTTGACAAACAGCGCGACCTATGATATAATAAGTCCAGAAGTTAAGGAACGGTTCTTGAAACGGCGAACAGCGACAGTCAAGAAATTCCAAAAAAACTTCTTGACAAATTCCCCAAAAGGTGTTATAATGAAAACACAAAAGGAAATCCGATATCAACTTTCCGGAAGCTGAAAAAAAGTTCTTGACAAGCGACCGGAAGTGTGATATAATAAAATCACAAAGGACAAGGACAGTCCAAAAAACCAGAAAGGATTTGACCTATGGAAAAGACTATGAGAATCACGAAAGCCATGCGCTATGCCGACCTTAAGGCCATGCTTAATGGCGAAGCCGTCACCTATGGCACCACCCTTGCGGACGCTCTTGCGTTTATCGACAAGGAAGTCTCACTTCTCGCTAAGAAGAATAGCGGAGAGAAGAAGCCGACTAAGGCGCAGGAAGAGAATGAGGGCTATAAGGCTCTTATCCTTGGCTACCTTGCGACTTGTGAGAGCGCAACTTGCACAGATATCCTCAAGAATGTCTCTGCACTGTCCGACTTCTCAAATCAGAAAATCTCCGCTCTTATGCGCCAGCTTCGACTTGCCAATAAGGTAGAAGCTAAGGAAGTCAAGGGTAAGACGCTGTTCAGCCTTATCCGTGAGGTAGAGGGGTAAAACCCTCTACCCTCTAAAGAGAGGAAGTGAGTACCATAGCACAACGAATCACTGATGCGGAACGTCTTGCGCGGATTCAGACGCTTTTCCCCGATGAAGCAGAAGCAAAAGAGATTCTTGCCTATGACAAAGCAGTAGAGGCAGGTGAGAAAACGCCTTATGACTTGTCCCCGGAGCAAGAGAAAATCGCAAGAAAATACTCTCATACCGGAACACGCAAAGCACCTACGGCGTACAAGTTCAATAAGCGAGAGCGCAAGCCAAACGCAACAAAAGGTGGAATCATTGCAGAGCTTGCGGACTTCATGGAAAAACACAGTAACTTTGAAGTACAAAATCTCGCAATCACGAACAAGGAACGCCAAATCTCGTTCATGATAGGTGAAGAGACTTTTGAGTTAACGCTCGTGCAGAAGCGCAAGCAGAAAAGTTAACCATATGGGGCGGGTCAAACCGCCCCATTCAGAAAGAAGGTGTGTATACGAACAAAGAGTTCCTGTATGTGGGGCATTACATTGACAAGGACGGAAACTTTATCCTTAAGGTAGGAACAACAAACGACCTTGACCGCCGCCGCAAAGAGCATAACCGCAACTATAAGAAAAGTCCCAACTATACCATGCCTGCGGACGACGAATTTATCTATGACTTTTCACTTAAACTTTCCAAATATAACACCTTGCGCTATGAGGACAAGACGCGCGAAAGGTGGCAAGATGAAGCAATAGGAGAGTTCGTTAGAAATGATAGGTTCTACTGCAAAAAGAAACCATTATCCGTAAAAGTGACAATTAGAAAGACTTATGAAATCGCTCTGTAAAGGGCGATTTCTTTTTTGTGCAAAATGCCATGTTGACAATCGCCTGCGGCCGTGGTATAATCGGCGGGCCGTCAGCGGCCCGAATCCCCGATCGTGCAACCCATATGCAAATTTTTTGTTCAATCCAGCCGATCGCCATAACGAACATATTTTCCCGAAACTCTCAATACTTTCTCACAATTCCTCATCTCTCTATTTTCATTCGAGCTGCAGCTCATTCCAGCTCTCTGTAGCTAAGAAAAAACTAGTCACGAGAAGCGCAGAATTTTAACTCCCGATCGGGATTCCGCCATAAAATTTTTTCTTTATTTTTATTTTCTATTTAAAAAACTTAAAAAATTTCTTTAATTTAAAAAGATCTCTCCCTTCTAGAAGCAAGAGGAAGATAGAATAGAGCTTGCGGACCCCCAGTTAAACCGATCTTCATAACGAGTCGCCGCAAGATCTTATTGATTTTATTATTATAATATAGTATTATATAAAAAAAAGACAAAAATATCTTTAATCTTTTTCTTCTTCTCCACAAATTCCATACTCAATCTCATGCCGCGTCGCTCTTACTAAGGTTAATCCAGTAATCTATTTAAAGTTATATAATACGCTAGAAAATCCTTCCTTAAATGCCAATCTAGCATTATGCTTTAAGTATTCTTCTTTGGTCATCTTAGATGTTTCAAACTCTTTCTCTAAGATAGCCATGTCTTCTAGAATCTTTGGATTCTTACCAAAAATATCACTAATATACTATCTAAATAAATTCTATTCTTCTATTGTTAAATATCTATAAGGCTTAGTTTCATGCTGTAGTTTAATTGCCCAACAGTATTTTCTATTACCAAAAATACCTCTACTAAGTTCATCTGCGGTGATACCAAACCCCTTTTTGCCAGCTTCGCTCATACGTCTCTTTCTCTAGCTCTCGCTCAAATGAGAATACTATGGATTGCCACAAATTGAGTTGGCTATATTACTAATGGAGTTTAATGGATGTTTTTTCACTTCTTCCAAGTAGACTTGTACGTCTTGTGATAAATCTCCTTCATACTCGTCTATGTAAATTTCTTTTACTATAATACCTCCATATACTACTTCATAGTCACAATAGTCTTTAAGAAAAGGCATCACCTAAGCTTTTTTCTTACTTCTAAAAGTATTATAAGAATACCCAAACCAATCCGCTAACTCGTGGCTATTAATTTTACCTAACTAAAGCTTTTTCATAATATTAGCCTCCTAAAAAATTTTTTAACATGAGGACAAATTTGGATAGTTGATTCCATTTATGCTCTCTCTTATTATTATATATACGGAGAGCATGATTAGAATCAACTATCATGTTTAAATTATTTTGCTACCCTCACTAATATATAAAATTCTTTTATAGTTTCTTAATCTCTTTTGACCAAAAAAAAGAAGAGATCTTATATCCCGAAGGGATGTAAGATCTCGCTGGAAAGATCAATGCTTCACGAAGTGAAGATTGATCTTGACTAAATAAAAGGAAGAAAAGAAAGAAACCAGAACAAGAGGAAAAGTAAGAGGAGAAGCCTTAAAAAAAATTTTTTTAAATTTTAAAATGAAATTTTTTAAACTAAAATTGCGGAG
>CAZDQV010000121.1:0-4391 GCA_964507795.1 uncultured Oscillospiraceae bacterium
CACTGATTACACCAATCGCAATCGAAGAAGGATTGAGATTCGCTATCAGAGAAGGCGGAAGAACAGTAGGTTCAGGCGTTGTAACTGAGATTATCGAATAATCAAATTCAATGGTTAAAGGGACTTCTTTGAAGTCCCTTTTGAAGTACAGGGAGAGACAAAAATGAAAATTTACAAAAAACTGATTGCACTTGCAATGTCGTTTGCAATTGTATTTGCGTTTACAGGATGTATGAGTTCAAACAATGAAGTTACTGTTAGATCAGATGGCACAGCTGATGTATATGTTGATTTCAGTATTGACAAAACCAAAATGGAAAGCATTACATACGATATGATGCTTGAAATATCCAAAGCTGCAGCTGATGAAAATGCAACTGAGACTGAAATTCAGAAGGAAGCCGAAGATGCCACCCAAAATTTTATGGAAGGTTTTGAAGAAGGCCTGCTTGAAGACGGCGAATTCAGCCTTGAAAAATCGGGTGACGATGAATTCTATGTAATGCAGGTAGATGAAAAAAACATTTCGATAAAGGAAGCAAGAAGTATTTTTGAGGAGTATGACAGCAAAGCATGGCTTTCGGCAAGAGCGTTCAGCCTTGACATGAGTGGATATATGGAAGAATTCACGTCAGAAGAAATGGAAGATACTGCGGATGATTTGGCTTTTGACATATCCTTCAAGGTGACATTCCCGTACAAAGTGGTTAAAACCAATGGTGAGCTTTCGGCAGACCAAAAGACGGTTGAATGGAGCTATACAAGCGTTAAGGATGACAGCAAGCTGTATGCATATGCAGCAGACAAAACAAAGCCTGCAGTAACAGGAGTAAAAAACGGTAAATCATACAAAGGCAAGGTAACTGTTAAGGTATCAGATAAGGACAGTGGAGTTAAATCAGCAATAATCAAGAATACCAAAACAGGCAAGACATATGCTAAATTCACAAGCAGCAAAAAGGTTACCAAGAAAGGCAGATATTCAGTGTCAGTCACAGACAATATGGGTAACAAACGAACAGTTAAATTCACTGTTAAATAGTAAATTAGAATAACAAGTGACAGGGGAGCCTTACGGTTTCCCTGTTTTGCGAGGGAGTGTTATGAATTTGGTAAGCTTAATTGTTTCGCAGACCAGTTACGAGGGAAAGATCAGGATTTGACTTTGCTTCATCAATCAGCCCCTTCGTGAAACCTGATTTTGAAAAAATTATGTACTTTGTTGATTCACTCATAGTGTGTTTGCTCAAGACATCTGCCTTCGCTTGCAAGTCATGCAGCACGCTGAGGGCTTTCTCACCATCAGAGTATTTGCACTCGCCAATTATCATATGCTTTCCATCTGTATCCAGTGCAAGGATATCAACTTCTCCGCAGAGCGAGCCCCAGTAGCGACCCAATCTGTCAAAGCGGAAATCCCAGAGGCCAGAAAAGGCAAACTCCCACATTTTTTTCCTGCAAATATCCTCATATACATACGAGACGTAGTTTTGGATGAATTTCTGCTTTATCTGCGACATGACATATTCCGTCTCGCCGCGTTCAAGGTAGGTCCGATATGGGTAGACAAACTGGAACCAAAATGCCATGAAATTGTCCGTAATTCGATAAAGCCCAGATCTGCTTTTTTCGGGTTTGTTTTCTGTGACAGGAATCTCGCGTTCGACCAAGTCAAGATCGGTCAAAACCTTTAGATACTTGGTTAGGCTTGTTTGCCTTACTCCAAGGTTTGCAGAGATATCCGAAAGCTTGCGGTTACCCATGGAGATTGCCTTGATGAGCGAGAAGTAGCTGCCGATTTCCTTGACCTCGTTTTGCAGGAGAAAATATGGTTCCTCATAGAGATAGCTCTGTGCATTCAGAACATTTTTCTCGATAGCATCATATATATTCGATGCGTTTTCGAATGACTCGATGTATTTTGGCACACCGCCAGTCACCGCGAAAAACGGCACAAGATCTTCCTCGGTCTTTTCTGGGGAAAATTCACCATAGTAAGGGAAACGTATTTGCTTCAATTTTATTTGAGCTGTTCGTCTGCCGTACAAAGGACTTGAATAGTCAAGCGTTTGCTGTTTCATCAAGGTTACGAGCGAGCCGCAGAGTATGAGCATAATGTTAGAATCCTTGAGAATCGTGTCCCAAGCTTTTTGAATTATCGATGTGAAGGCATTGCTTGCATTCCCCAGGTATTGAAATTCGTCAAGTACCAGAATTTTTCTGGTTTCTGTCCTAAATTCTGCGAATATTTTGAGCGTGGTAAGCCAGTCGGCATCCGATTTTGTCAAAAGCTCGTTGCCAGTCAGCTCTGCGACTTGCTGGCGAAACGCCTTGAGGTTTTGCAGTTCTGATTCTTGTGTTGCGAGGAAATATAGGCTATTTGCAGCAGGGTGGGATTTAAGAAACTCGTTTATAAGCGAGGTTTTACCAACCCTGCGACGACCATATATAATCACAAGAGAGGATTCGTTAGGGTTGTATTCTTTTTCGAGTGTTTTCATTTTGGAGATACGATCGACAAAATTCTTTCTTTGCATTCTTTCCCTCCTGACTTCTATCTTACTTTGCATCTTTTCATGCTAAAATCTGCGAGCATTTACCCTCTTGAAATTGTTATACCGTAAAGTATAATAATTTCAAGTATAAAAATAAGATTCTTTTCTAATCCTGTAGTATGAGTTTGCAAAGAAACTCCCCCACAACAAGTTGACACGATCCTTGAAAATTAACAGCCGCACACTCGTGACTTTAGTCGTGAGTCAGGCGGTTTTTCTTGAAATTCCCTTATGCGTATGGGATAATAAATACATGGACAAATCAGTATATTTGTTAATAACAAAAGATGTTAAAGGCTTTTTTCTCAAAATGCTTAAATCACTGCCATAAGTTAATTCACTATTAAATAATACTGTTTCTTGAAAGGGATATTTATGAATGGAGAACTTCTCATCAAAGCAGATGAGCTTAATGATGAATATATTCAGATGTGGATAGATATATGCAATATAGAGAGCCCCACAGACTGCAAACAGGGAGTTGATGCTGTAGGCGCATACTTTGCAGGCAGGGCGAAGCAATTTGGCTGGGATATAGAAATCCATAAAGAAAAACTGTCAGGGGATTGCCTGTGCATCACAATGAACCCCGAAAGCAAGGAACCTCCTGTAGTGTTTTCAGGGCATATGGACACCGTGCATGCAATAGGAAGCTTCGGAAATCCTCCTGTAAGATGTGAGGATGATACAATATACGGGCCGGGAGTCAAGGATTGCAAGGGAGGCATTACAGCCGCATTCATGGCGATGGATATACTTGCAGCCTGTGGATTTGACAAACGCCCAGTAAAACTGATACTCCAAAGCGACGAAGAGGTTGGCAGTATTTTGAGCGAGGGAAGAACCATTGAATTTATGAGGGCAAAAGCTCAGGGTGCGATAGGTTTTTTCAACTGTGAAGCACATAGAAACGGTGGCGTCACTCTGATGCGCAAAGGCTCTGTCAAATATGAATTCGAGATCAGGGGCAAAGCGGTACATTCATCCAACTGTTATCTTGGAGCAAGTGCTGTTACAGAAGCCGCATACAAAATTATAGAGCTTGAAAAAATGAAGGCAAGAAACGGTATTACATGCAATTGCGGCCTTATAGCAGGAGGGAGTGCTGAGAATTCTGTGCCTGCGACATGCCGCTTTACTGCGGATATCAGGTTTAATGACATGAAGGAGATGGAAAAAGCACGAAGTAAGGTAGAGGCGATTGCAGATAAATCGTATGTCAGAGGAACTGAGTGCACATGCAAAGCCAAAGCAATGCGAAGGCCTATGGAGCTTTGCGATACCAATGTCAGGTTGTTTCACAGGATTAATGAGATTTTTAAGGAATACAAATTGCCTCGGGTGAGACTTGAAAAGTCAAGAGGTGGTTCTGACGCATCGGATATGACATACTATGGGATACCATGCATTGATTCCATGGGAGTCACAGGCAGGTTCATCCATTCGGTAAATGAAGAGGCCAGGATTTCATCTCTCAAAGAGGCTGCTGTAAGGCTTGCTGTGATAGCGTGGGAGATATAAATTCCTTGGTCAAGGAAGTTTTACATATTCAAATGTCTGCATTACTCTTAAAAGGTAGTTAAGCTTATAATCAAGCTCATCTTGTAGCATATTCTCCGCTACAAGGTGGGTTTTCTGTTTTTTGAGAAAAGCTTTAAATTCCAACGGTTAGCAGGTGTAAATTATGTGTTTGTCTAAGTTCATACTAAAGGCTTAGCAAAGTTTTTTGAAAATTCTGTTGACAAAATCGGGGGGGGTGTTAAGCTCTAATTAATAAACTGAATAGGGCAAATCTGTCGAAAGACAGAGACGCAAAGCTAAAGGGTCTAAGCTCTC
>CAZDQV010000122.1:0-4374 GCA_964507795.1 uncultured Oscillospiraceae bacterium
CTATCAGCTATCAGCTATCAGCTAAAGCTACCTTTGTCAAGAACTTTATATGTTTGTTAGTAATTTACCGAAGACGGGATAACTGCGCCTGTCTTCGGTTTTTTAGTTGCAATTAACCTTGTTAAGGAAATTTACTGAAGTAAGGAAGGGAAACTTATGAAAAGAAAAATATTAAGCATATTGCTTTTATTGTGCATGGTAATATGTCTCATGCCACAGACAGTCGTCGCATCTACCACACCGAGTGGAAATTGGATTGATGTTGAAAAGGATGATTACTATAAATCCGCGGATACTATCCCAAGCACAATAGACATTTCTACAGCCGAAGACCTTGCCAAAATAGCAAGATCCATATATAACGGTAAAGGTGAGGTCAGTTTTGAAAGTGTTACAATCAATCTGAAGAATGACATTGATCTTTCTGCTCGCTACTGGACACCAATCGGATATTATTACGATAAGGATAGTTCTCACTCCGCTCACTATTCTTTCAAAGGAACCTTTGATGGCAATAATCATACCATAAAAGGGATTTGCTGTCCAACAGACAAAGACTATTGTGGCAATTACTTTGGTCTCTTTGGAAATGTTGAGGGTGCAGTAATCAAAAATGTGAAGATTGATAGTACAACAATCGAAGGCTGTACATCTGCAGGTTCGCTCGTCGGTATAATCAACTCCTCCAATAAAAGGACAGAAATAGTAAACTGTATGAGTAGTGCTTCGCTTAATGCTGTTGAAGAATCACCTGTTTCTAGTTCTGTAGGCGGTATTGTTGGTGTTATTGCCGACAATGCAAACACAACAATCCGTAATTGTAGCTTTACCGGCACTATCAAAGGCATTGGAACTTTTGTGGGAGGAATCATTGGCAGTACAATCTCAGTAAGCAATAGTGGCAGCATAACTATAGATAAATGTGATGCTGCAGGTGCTACCATAGGCAGTTCAACAAATGGGGCGTACATCGGGGGAATTGTTGCAGCTATGGGTAGTTCTAGCGGTAAACTTGAAGCTACAATTGCTAACTGCATTGCTGACTCGAGTAGCTCTGTTGGCTACGCTGCCGTGGTGGGAGGCAGCGCAAGCACTACCAACTATTATTATAAAACAGAAGATGGCAACTATACTAACGGCACGACAACATGCACTCTTGCCGAAGCAAAAACTGCCATTGCAGCTGCTGCTGAGACCCATACATATGGTACAGTGTACAGCCACAACAACACCCAACATTGGAAAACATGTCTCGATACAACATGCTCCATAACAGGCGGTGAAAAATCTGAAGTGGCGGATCATACCTGGAACAATTTCAAGTGTTCAGTCTGCAACTATACTCCGACTAAGGTCAATGTACCAACTGCTGCTACAGGTCTTAAATACACTGGCACTACTTTGACCGGTGTTAGCTCCGGCACAGGATACACCTTGACCGGAAACACGGGAACAAATGCGGGTGACTACACAGCAACTGCAACCCTTGCTGACGGGTACATCTGGAACGATAGTACGACAGTAGCCAAGAATATAACATGGACAATCGCAAATGCCGAGCAGTCTGCTCCAACAGGGCTCACAGCAGTCAAGCCTTCTGAACAAGGTGCATCAGACGGCAAAATCACAGGTGTGACCACAGATATGGAATGGCAGAAACAAGGTGAATCCACATGGACTCTTTGCACCGGCACCGAGATTACAGGTCTTGCTGCAGGAACATATAAAGTTAGGTACAAGGCAAAGACAAACTACAATGTGGGGACAGAAGCTTCTGTAACTGTTCCGGAGGTGTATTCCCTGACCGTTACAGACGGCATCGGTGACGGCAATTACGCATCAGGCGAAACTGTAACTATTACAGCAAAAGAACCCGAAGCAGGCAAGGAGTTTGACAAATGGATAGTTGTAAACGGAAGTGCTACTTTTAATAACGAAAGTGCTTCCACTACAACCCTTACAACCACAGGGGAAAATACCGTAGTAAAAGCCACATACAAGGACAAGCAATACACTGTGATATATAATACGGACGGTGGGAATGTCATAGGTAATAAAACAGTGATATGGGCAGGCAAAGTTCTTGAGGGTATCAGTAGCCCAAAAAAAACAGGCTATGTATTTAAGGGCTGGAAATATGGAGAAACAAACGTGAATGCGGATAGCACATATTCGACTCTCGTAGCAAACGACGCAATTGCAACCATTACAATCAAGGCAGATTGGAACAAATGTGATCACAAAGCAAGTGAGACCAAACCTACCTGCACAGAACCTGCAACCTGCTCAATCTGTGAAGAATTGCTTAGTGCAACAGGTCACACATATACTCAGGAAGTTGTTGATGCCAGGTACCTGAAATCAGTAGCAAACTGCAAATCTCTGGCAGTATACTACAAGTCCTGTGTATGCGGTGTGTTCTCTGATGCTGATGATGCAGCGACCTTTGAGAATGGCAGTGTAAATGCAAGTAATCACATAGACGAAAACAACGATAACAAATGCGACCGCTGCAGCAAGGTGCTTGTTACATACAGCAGCAATTCTTCTTCTGCTGTAACAAACAGGACTGAGATAACAGAAACAGGCACAGAAAAGGTTACAAATGCCGACATCGCCTCCAAGACTGCTACTGACGCTGATGGTAATAAAACTATAAATGCTGTAGTAGATCAGAATACGGGAGATAAAATTGTCGAGAAAGCTGTAGAGAATAAATCTGAAGAGGTAATTGTAAATACCTTGAGCAAAGAAAATATAACCGGAGCAGCAGCAGACGCAACTACAGAAGTTGCAATCCCTGCAGACACTCTGACACAGATATCCGAAAAAACAGACGCTGCTCTTAAGATTAAAACAGATGCAGCAGAAGTCACTCTAAGCAAGGAAGCGGTTGCCGCAATATCAGATCAGGCCGGTAAGACAGATACGGTTAAACTTGTAGTTGAGACAGTTGCAGAGAAAAACAACCTTGTTAAGGTAAATCTTAAACTTGAGACATCAGACGGACAAATCAGAGACTTCAAGGGAGGTAATGTTACTGTTACGGTTAAGATTGGTGCAGAGCTTGCAAAGAAAAACATACAGTGTGTATATATCGATGATGACGGTATTTACAGCAAAGTGACCGGACATATGAATGATGACGGTACATTTACATTTGAAACGGGGCATTTCTCAACCTACGTGATTATGGAAGCATCCGAAGCTGATGCAATAATTAACAATCAGGTGGCAGGAAGTGTTGCGGCACTCAGTATCAGGGCATCTTCATCGAAGACATCCAAGGGAAACACCAAGGTTGCCCTGAGTGGCAGCTCAGATGAAATAAAGGCAATTAAGGGTCTTGGATATACTGTTAAGTACAAGTTTTACAGGAGTACCAAGAAGTCATCAAATTACGTGGCTAAGGTAGAGAAAAAGGTTAAATCATATATCAATACTGCAGGGAAGAAAGGCACACGTTACTACTACAAAGCCCGGATTATGGTATATGATGCAGATGGCAATCTTGTAGCCAAGAGTGAACTTGGTCAATGTAAATATGCAAGCAGGGTATGGAGTAAATAAAGGGTGATATATAAGCTGCCCGGGCCGGAGTTAAAGCTTTGGTTTGGGTGGCCTTTATTTTTGCCTTGAAAAACAGGAATGTATGTGCTAATATAGACATAAGAAAAGACGAGGCTTTACGGCCTTGCCAAATGAGTTGTAGGCTATTTATTTAGCCTTGTCGCTCTTGGTTGTAGCAGGAGCGGCTTTTTCTATCTTTGAGATAGTTATCCTTGTTCAAGGTGGCTTTACAGTAAAGAGGGAGAATTATGAGGCGAAAAATATTAAGCATACTGCTTGCAGTATCTATGGTGATATGCTTCATACCGCAGACAGTATTTGCAGGTACGATTACAATTAAAGACTATGCGGGGCAGATTTTCACTTTAGATAATGTTGAGAAAGGTGACAGCATTGATAATATAAAAGCGAAGCTTGAGGACAAGACCGGATTAAAGCCTGCCAGCTGTACTCTGATTTATGGAGGTAAACACCTTGAGGATGGGAAAACCCTTGCTGATTACAATATTACATCAACAAATGGCGTACAACTTTATTTGATTCAGACAGTTTGGACCAATGTAGATACTGCTGCAGAACTGAAAGACGCATTGACATCTGCCATATCTCCAATAGCAATCAGATTGGCAGCGGATATAACTGTCAGTGAAACGCTTGAGATAGATAAGAGTGTTATTCTTAATCTGGACGGACATGTGCTGCAATACAAAAACGATGCCACGAAGGGCAGTGTGATTGAAATAGGCAGTGGTGGTTATCTGGGGCTGACAGACAGTAATTCAGGTAACCTGACACATAAATTCA
>CAZDQV010000123.1:0-4340 GCA_964507795.1 uncultured Oscillospiraceae bacterium
GCCATGACAGCAACAGCGTTCGCTGAAAATGTGCCAGACACAGATGCATACTATCATCAAAATGATAATGATACACAGTACATACAAACCTCTGATATTACAGTGTATGTGACGATTGAGAGCGGGAGAAAATCATTCTTGAGTAGTGCTAGTATTATGGAAAGAAGAATTCCAGTAACATTAGAAATACCAGATGGTTCGGAAAGTAAAATCTTTTCAGTAACTGACGCATTGGTAACCTTGCAGAACGGCACGCAATATGCGACATATGATTTAGATTTTCTTGATTCAAATTCCAATCTACTGGAATCGGGAGATTCATATTTTTATAAGGTAAAGCAAAACAATAAGGAATTTGGTCCGAGTGGCATCCTGTCATTCGATGGTTGGATGGTTAGAGTAAATGACCGCTTTACTCTTGGAGATGATAGCGAAGCTGTAGGTGGACTTTGTGGAAAAACTATAAATAAGATGTACCTACGAGATGGAGATGAAATTCATCTTTATATAGATAATACAACATCCTCCACAACCTGCGTTCCTTATACCAAACTTGTCCCAAACTTTAGCGACGGAACATTACAGGTGACTGTACAAGAGTCACATAACTATTTCGGAAGCTCTTCTCCATATCCGTGGACAATCACTAGCTATGCAACTTATACGGATTTGAGTAGCAAGACGCTGACAGTATATGATAGTAGTAATCAACAAGTTGGAACTCTGACGGCTACAGACGGAGTGGCTTCGGGAGCAATTACACTCACAGCAGGACAAAAGTATCATGTTGTGATGGATAACGCAAGCGTAAGAACTGGTGGATTGAAGTATACTAGTGCGTATGCGGAATTTGTTGCATAGTTTTGATGGGAGGATATTAAAATGTCTACCAAAGAAAAGAATAATAACATAAAGCAAATTTTTATACTACTGTTGGCATTTGCGCTTGTGTTTACGGCATTACCGACAGTGGCATTTGCGACAGACTCAAGCGAAGATTGTGGGTTTACCATCAAAGATAGCAAAAATGTGGCTTTAGATATAAAGAAGGCGACTCCTCTTGAGACAGAGGATGGTAGTGTTGAAAGATATTATGTTAACATCGACCCCAGTACATCGGAAATCACGATAAATACAGATAGTTTGTTTATGCAAGATTACAAAAGCCAAGGAACAAACTATAATAATGGAAGCGGCAAGATTGTGGATGAGTCGTGGAAACTTACCAAGACTCAAACTGGGTACGAGGATTCCAGCGAAAATGAAGATATTGCCGCATATGTGGACGGAATAGATGTATCAGATTCTAGCGCAGTTTCAGTAATACTCTTTTTTGATGAGGACGAAAAACCTGGAGTTATACTCATTAAGTGGGAAAAGCCTTTTGACGTTAAAGCTGGTGAATCATCTCTTAAAATCAACAAGACAACCAATAGCAATATTCAGCAGTATTATATTGATGTAGATTCGGATGTTTCTGAAGTTACAATTACAACAGAAAGTCTTATATTAGCTGATTACGCAAAAGATGATAATATAAATATAGGAGAGAATGGGTTTATACCGCTTACTGTTGATAAAACTGAAAGCGGGTTCAAAACACTTGATGAAGATGCTTCGGAATATGCAACTGGAATAGATTTATCAAAGACAAAATATTCAACATTTTCACTTATAGCTATCCTGTCTGAGGATGAAGATGCAGATGCTCTTGGTTGTATTTTAATTCGTTGGAAGAGAGATTCAAACTCTACTTTTTCACTGGAAGGGCAAGGCACATCTGAGTCACCATATCTGATTAAAACATCTGAACAACTGACAGAAATATCAGAAAATGTTGCGAGCGGAGAGACATTTAAAGGCGAATATTTCAAGATAGATGATTCAGTAGAAACACTTAATCTTCCAGCTAACTGGACGCCGATTGGATGCTTGAAAGAAGAAGTTACTGAATATGGTGGGCAGGCTGACAGCAATCGCTTACAGGGTATAGATCAGACATATACATTTAATGGTACATTTGACGGAAATGGAAAGACCATTAATGTGGCAGAGAATGGATTGCCGTTATTTGGATCAATCGATGGTGCTACGATTAAAAACCTGAACATCTATGGCACAAAGATCAAAGGTTACGGGCTGGTAGAGTACTATGCGGCTGGTTCGACTGGAAAGATTGATAATATCACAATCAAGAGCGGTTCGCATATCTTGAAATCTGGACTGCTCGGAGGCTATGGCAACACATCGGTTGATATCTCAAATTGTACAGTTGAAGAGGGCGTAGTTATAGGTGACGATGGCACCTGGGGGAATTTAGGTGACACAACATACTTCTACGATTATGTCGGGGAAATAAATCACCAAGATTGCATCGGATCCTTCGTAGGTGCGTGGAACGGAAACATAACTAACTGCGTAAGCTATGCAACAGTATATGGCAGAAACAATGTCGGTGGAATCGCAGGTATCAAAGGACAATCTATGAGATACTTTGCAGTTACAGACTGTGCGTTCTATGGAGAAATCAAAGCGAGTGGAACGATGGTCGGTGGCATAGTCGGAAATGGATATACGGCAGCAAGCGGTCCAAATACTATTTGCGTAACAATAGAAAATTGCTATTCCACAGGAACGATTAGCGGAAAGAATAATGTAGGCGGTATATTCGGTGGCGAAGGCGGAAGTGCATATTGCTGGGGCAATGGCATTGGTCGTATCCGTAACAACTACTTTGCAGGTACTGTTTCTGCAACGGATGATAATGCGAATATTGGCGGAATCATTGGCTACATGAATTCTCTTGACCGTTATAACGATATCAGAGACAATTATTATGTAGATGGTTGCGGTGCTACAAAGGGAATTGGAGCTACAGGATTCGTTGTCGATAAGACATATAAGACAATGAGTTCATATGAACAATATGGTCGTGATGATGATCCGATGGGAGATGGTGCCGACAAGCTTGCAAAGAAGATAACAAGTGCAGAAGCTACGAACGGCAAACTTCTTGGATATCTGAAGGCTGGAAAGTGCGGAGGAAGCTGGGTAGCTGGTGAGAATGGATACCCAACTTTTGGAAGTGACAAGCACATTATTGGCATTCTTAGCCGTGCATATGGCAAAACACAGTTGGAGTCAGATTCGGAGCATATACTTTCGCTAAACGGAAACTATAATTCACTGAATGATAAAAAGATATATGTTAGATACAGCGATGGTACTGAAAAAACTTTAACGGCTTCAAATGGAACATTTGCAGGGGTAGATTTTGATAAAGAAGGTTATCAGATTGCCACATTGACATATGATAACTATGAAATAACATTCGGTGTGCGTGTCATCGGCAGCGGAAAAAAGAAGATTGACGTAAGCGTTTCAATTTATGGATTTGACACAGAGAAATCAAGCGAAACAAAGCATTCTATGTCTGCAAATAATTTGGATAAATGGGTAGGCGAAAGAAGTGTAACAATTTGGGAAGATGGTACTGCGTTGGATGCAGTCAAGACAGCGTGCAATAACGAAACGGAGGTAATGATGTCTGTTCTGGCAGATGATGATGAAAATGTCACTGCGGTTACCCATGACAATACAACCCTTCAAAATGGTTCAAACGGCATGACTGGTTCTTGGATTTACACATTGAACGGCAAGTACACGGGCGTACCACTTGGCAAGCAGGCATTGAAAGCTGGAGATAAGATAGTATTGCACTATTCCGAGGATCAACAGGCGGATTATGAAAAGTACGGCAAGGTTGATGCTTCTTCAGGGTCATCATCGACGAACAAAATCAATGTCACATTCCGTCTAATTGGCACGGAACAGGCAACTAGTAATGTTGATTTGACAAACTCAGAATATTTGCCGAATTATGTAACGTGGGTTGCTACAACGAAGTACTCAATAGACAAGGATAGCACAGTATATGATTTGTTCACAAAGGCAGTATCTGCTGCAAAGCTTACTGCTGTAGGCGCTGACAATAACTACGTAAAGTCCATTACATCGCCTTCGGGATATGAGTTGGGGGAGTTCGATAATGGCAAGTACTCTGGATGGATGTATACTGTAAATGGAAGCCATCCAAATGTCGGACTGAAGTATTACACATTGCAGGATGGCGACGAAGTTATCTGGCACTATGTAAATGACTATCGCTACGAGGTTGAGGACTGGTTCGATGAGCCAGGATATCCGAGCCTTGCAAAGCAAAATGGGGTGACCAAATATTACAATGGCTGGCTGAAAGCAGCAGATGTTGCAGGCGGATCGGGAGGCGGAATAGTTGAGCAGCCGAACGATGTCACCACCGACACCAAGACCGGCACGAC
>CAZDQV010000124.1:0-4153 GCA_964507795.1 uncultured Oscillospiraceae bacterium
ACTATTTTTTTAGCAACAATCAAACGTAGTGACAACACGTAGTAGGGAATTCAAGGTTATCATAGGGGGCTGTTTTTTGATAATAATTGAAAAAGATAGTGTATATGAAGAAAATACTTGATATAATCTAATTAAGAAATACAAAAGAACGGTTGGTGAGAAGCATGTGCGGTGAAAAAGAACTGACTTTTTTAATATTTATATTATATAGCCTTGCAGCAAAATGGGAATTGCCGCCGGCCGAAGTCTATAGAATACTAAATTCAACAGGAATTTTAGATAATTACATTATTAAGTGTTATGATGTGCTTCACACGCAGGGCAAAGAATATCTGGTAGAGGATATTACAGACTTTGTAAGAGAAAAGGGAGTCAGCATATGATTGTATATCACGGAGCAACGGAGATTATAAAAAATCCGGACACAACGCATTCAAAGAGATATTTAGATTTCGGCAGAGGTTTTTACGTTACGACTTTTGAAGGACAAGCAAAGAAATGGGCGGCACGAAAAGGTATGCGTCAGGAAAAAACTGCAATAGTCAATATTTATGACATGGTTGAAAACTGGAATGATTTCAAAGTCTTGTCTTTTGAAAAAGAAAATGAAAAATGGCTGGACTTTGTATGTGCTTGCCGCAAAGGAGCAACAAATGAGAAATACGATATAATTATAGGGAATGTTGCAGATGATGATGTTTTTAAGACTGTAGATATGTACTTTAGAGGGCTGTGGGACAAACGCAAAGTTATGGAAGAGTTAAGGTATTACAAAATGAATAACCAGATATGTGTTGTAAATCAGGAAGCACTGGACCGGCTTATTACTTTCAAAGAGGCATATGAGGTGACAGACTATGGTAGATAGAAAACAACTGGAAGAAGTATATAAGCAGAATTTGGAGAGCGACATTATCAGTGCGATTTCTGAAATTAAGGGTATAGATTTAAGACAAGCGCTTGATATCTATTATTCAAGTAAGCTTGCCGGGCAAATCTCAAAGGACAGATATGGAATAGAGAATATGGACGCAAAATATCTTGCAGAAGACCTTATAGAAAACGAGCCGGAACTTTTAGGATAAGTATGAGGTCACTGGCTGTTGTGATAGTGGTTTGGTACAATAATTCACAGGAAAGAGGATGAAGCTATGGGAAAAGATGTTCTAACATTAGAGATGATAGCCGATACCGTTAAACCGAGTGCAGCCAAATATCAGGTAGAGGCAAGATATTTATTTGGCTCTTATGCCAGAGAGGAAGCAACGGCAGAGAGCGATTTGGACTTTTTAGTTTTTGGAGGCAAGTCGTTCAGAAAAACGTTGATATTTGCTTTAGCAGAGGATTTGAGAGAAGCTTTTAATAAAGCAGAAGATGTTTTTGAAATTGATGAAGTTGAGCCAGGCAGCTTGTTTTACAATACAATTATGAGAGAAAGGAAACTTGTTGCATGAAGTATTCAGATCGGCAGCGTATTCGGAATATATATGAATACGCATTCAAGTTGCAGGAGCATATAAGGAAGTCGGCCTATTGCAATAAGGTGAGTAATGACAAATTTAACAGCACACTATAATTTCAAAAACCGGTATATTGAAGTTATGAAATATTACAGCTTCCTGTGGTAAGAATAAGTTATCACAGGGGGCTGTTTTTGTGAAAAGCTAAGTGTGCGCACACGGCGAACGTGCGTTTACAATAGCGTGCGGGTGTGATATAATCAGATATAAATCAATTTAGGGAGAGCATATATGGAGCGTTTCAGGATTTCATCAGAATACAAGCCGACAGGCGATCAGCCACAGGCGATAGATATACTTGCCCGCGGTGTCTTAGACGGCAGGAAGCACCAGACACTGATGGGTGTTACAGGCTCCGGCAAGACCTTTACTATGGCCAATATCATCGAAAGGGTCCAAAAGCCCACGCTTGTAATATCACACAACAAGACACTGGCAGCACAGCTTCATGGAGAGTTCAAGGAGTTTTTTCCGGATAATGCCGTTGAATATTTCGTGTCCTACTACGACTATTATCAGCCCGAAGCATATGTGGCATCAACTGATACATATATAGAGAAGGATTCGGATATCAATGACGAGATAGAGAAACTCCGCCATTCTGCAACAGCAGCTCTTGCAGAGCGCAGGGATGTTATCATAGTTGCATCTGTATCATGTATATATGGACTTGGATCTCCCGTGGATTACGAAAATCAGGTGATTTCTCTGAGACCGGGCATGGAAAAAGACCGTACAGAGCTACTGCGCAAACTTATTGAAATCCAGTATACACGAAATGATCTCGGCTTTGTCAGAGGCACATTCAGAGTCAGAGGCGATGTTATAGACATATATCCTGCAGGCTCTGAGAGTGCAGTGAGAGTTGAGCTGTTTGGAGATGAAATAGACTCAATCAAGGAAATAAATCCTGTTACCGGAGAGATTCTGGGTCTTAGAAACCACGTATCGATATTTCCTGCCTCACATTATGTTGCCTCCGAAGAAAAAATGAATAGAGCTATTGTTACCATTGATGAGGAATTGCAGGAGAGAATAAAATGGTTCAAGGACAGAGGCAAGCTCCTTGAAGCACAGCGCATCGAGCAGCGAACTAGGTATGACATTGAAATGCTCAGAGAAATAGGCAGATGCAAAGGTATTGAAAATTATTCAAGACATATCAACAACCTGGCTGCGGGTACCCGGCCCTATACCCTTATAGACTATTTTCCGGATGACTTCCTGATTATAATTGATGAGTCTCATGTGATGCTGCCACAGCTTCGTGCCATGTATGCGGGAGACAAATCAAGGAAATCTTCGCTTGTTGACTTCGGTTTCAGACTGCCTTCTGCATTAGACAACAGGCCTCTCAAATTCGAAGAATTTGAAAGCATGGTCAACCAGATCATATATGTAAGCGCCACACCGGCGGCTTACGAAAAAGAAATGAGTGGAGGAGTTACAGCGCAGCAGATAATCAGACCTACAGGTCTGCTTGACCCGGAGATTACAGTTGTTCCAAGTGAAGGTCAGATAGACCATCTCATAGGCGAGATAAACAAAACCACCGAAAAAGGAGAGAAAGTATTTGTTACAACTCTTACCAAGAAGATGGCGGAGAGCCTGACAGATTACCTTGGCAATGCAGGCATCAGAGTAAAATATCTGCATTCAGAGATAGACACTCTTGAGAGAATGGAGATTATCAGAGATCTGAGGCTTGACAGGTTTGATGTGCTTGTCGGCATCAATCTGCTCAGAGAAGGCCTTGATATTCCGGAAGTTTCACTTGTTGCCATACTTGATGCAGACAAAGAAGGCTTCCTCAGAACAGAAACATCGCTGATACAGACCATAGGCAGAGCTGCAAGGAACTCAGAAGGCAGAGTAATCATGTATGCTGACAGTATCAGCAAAGCCATGCATGCAGCTATTGACGAGACCAGAAGACGTAGGGAGATCCAGCAAAAATACAACGAAGAAAACGGCATTACGCCGCAGACGGTCAAAAAATCCGTAAGAGAAGTAATAGAAGCAACCAAGCCTGCCGAGGATGACAACTATGAGGGTAAATCGCCACTTGAGCTGACCAAAAAAGAACTTGCAGAATACATCAAAAAGATGGAAAAAGAAATGAAACAGGCAGCGGCAGACTGGCAGTTTGAAAGAGCTGCAATGCTTCGTGACCGCATATTTGAATACAAAGCAAAATTATAGGAGCAGATATGTCAAAGGATATAATTATAAAGGGTGCAAACGAGAACAATCTCAAGAATATAGATATCACAATACCAAGAGACAAGCTTGTAGTGTTTACAGGGCTTTCAGGATCGGGCAAATCGTCTCTGGCTTTTGATACTATTTATGCAGAGGGACAGAGAAGATATGTGGAAAGCCTTTCTGCATACGCAAGGCAGTTCCTCGGACAGATGGAAAAGCCTGACGTAGAGTATATTGAAGGGCTTTCGCCGGCAATATCCATAGATCAAAAAACAACAAGCAAAAATCCCAGATCAACAGTAGGTACTGTAACAGAGATACATGATTATCTCAGGCTTATGTATGCAAGGATCGGCATACCTCACTGTCCTGTATGCGGCAGAGAAATCACAAGCCAGTCGGTTGATCAGATTGTAGATCAGATAATG
>CAZDQV010000125.1:0-4108 GCA_964507795.1 uncultured Oscillospiraceae bacterium
ACGATCTAAATTCATATCTTCCTATGAAAATGCGAGATATTTAGCGATGCTGCAATATATGCTTTATGGATATCTTAAATTGCTTTTTCAGATAGGAAGGTAAGTGTAAAGCTGAAATAAAGCCATAACTCTTCTCTATATCTATGACAAATAAGGCTTTAATTTCTTCACAAGTTCATGCACTCTTGTCCCTGGGGCGGAATCTGATGGAAGTTTTCCTTCATTGATTTTCTCAAGCTTTTCTGCATTTGCAATAGCAGTATACATATATGGTAAAAGAATCTGATACATATCAGTACGATTTTTTTCGTAATCACCAAGGCCGAAGGAATTAAGTTCATCACTAAGTTTCGGCCAGTAGGATGTTCTGTGAATATCAGACTGCATGAAGCTAAAATGCAGCAAGAACCATAATTCTATACATTGGTTTGACCAGATAGCATGATAAATGGTTTCGTCAGTTGACTCTGATGCACAGAGCTCCGCCGTTTTGTTTATATGTTCTGCCGGAAAATCATCAGTATCGTATACGACCCATACATGTTTATACCCATTGGATGAATCCGCCACCATGTTTTTGGCCTTCTGAAAAAGATTCAGGGTATTATCTCCCGCGCCATAAACACCGAGCTGGATTCGATCAGAGTAAGTTCTATTGATGATTTCTTTCATGGCGCCAAAATATGCCGTCTCCGTTTCTGTTCCTTCGGTTATGATAAGATGATATTCTGGTTGGATTTTCCTATGTGCATCGCGTCTGGATCTCATCCAATTTTTATCAAGGTCGCTTTTTTTAGGCGGTTTCAAGCTCAAGCAAATTCACCTCCCAGCATATTTGAGAGATATGGATCTGCACCATAGCGTCCCTCCAGGTACTGTTTATCATAAGCAGCCGTATTTTTGATTCTGTCATTGTCCTCACCGCGGATTTCATGCAGTGAATAGATTTCACTTTCATGTGCATTATTCTCAGCAGCAAACCAGATCTCGTCTCGACGGAACACGGTATTCTTCAAGGTATACATATCATGAGATGTGAACAGAAGCTGCGCTCCATGCTTATTAATATCCTTGTTCTTAAATAATGAAATCACATACTTAAGAAGCTTTGGATGGAGCTTGGCATCTAATTCGTCAATTATAACTAAGCGTCCCTCACGAAGTGCAAGAAGAATAACCGGAAGGGCTGCTATAAGCTTCCTTGTTCCGTCCGATTCCGACGAAAACGGGAGTTCATACTCTGCAGAGCCCAAATTTCTCATCGTAAAAAGCTGCTGACTGTCTTCATCGTAACGATAATCCGTGATATCAATATCCATGTCATTCAACGCACGTATAAACTGTTCTTTGTAAGGAGCGTCCTTAGCAAGCATAATCTGATGTTCAACCATCGGATTAGCATAACTGCGGATAATACAGCTCTCAAACCAAGTCATAACCTCACTAATAATGGGGATATCATAGTTGATAGCGAGAAAAGACAAATACGGCATCTTAGGATTAATGCTCGTGTTAATGCTCTTCTTATTTATGGAAGATCCCAGTATGATGTCATCTGCCTCACGTTCGAAAATAGTTGCTGACTTCTTGCCAGTGATTGACTTACGATATAACGATTCTGAAATTATCTCATCATTCTTGATTGCGGTATAGTAGCAATATTCATTCTTAAAAATCCTGAAGAATATACGAAATTCTGTAGGCTCATTTGCTGATATCGGATCAAATAGAAATGGCACTGCATCGACCTTCTGCTGAAGAATGAGATTCTGTCGATTCTTTTCCAATTCATATACAGGCTTTACAATGGTGGAAATCGCACATGAAAGAGCCTGAAGGAGATTAGACTTGCCTCCTCCGTTTGGTCCGTATACAACACTTACAGGCAATAGATCCGAGGCCTTTTCTTCCATAATCAGGGTTTCTCTGAATTCAGGAAGTGCAGCCGCCTGAAAATCCAGTGTCGTCTCTCCCTTATAAGACTTGAAATTTTGAAATGAAAACTGGCATAACATAAATAATAATCCCCTTTCTCAAGGGGATTATATGATAAGTAAGTCCGTAAATCAAGTTTTATATCGCAATTTCAGGAAATATTTTCCCGAAATTGCGATATACAGTTGACAATTGGCACTTATTTTATGCTCCTAGTTTTACATTTTTTTAGATTCCTCTTACCCCCGTTTCATTACGGACATTTCTTCTATTATCGCTTTATTCATATCATCATAAGAATTCCATAATTCCGTTTTTACATTAATGCCTGCATATGAAAAGGCTGTTTTAATTTTATCCATGATCTGCTTGCCAGTAAATCCGGTCTGTCTTTTTATAACATCCTCTGTAATCGAAACAATCTGATGCGCTGCAATATTTCGAAGGTTCTTTTCAACGGTACGTAGGTCATCTACCAACCCCTTTACTTGAGCTGACGCTGAGGATGCCTGTATCAGCTCATTCATGTGGAACGAATTAACGTCACCGTAGTGGAAGCGACTCTTGCTGTCCAATATTTTCAGTTCATTAGTCCCCTTCAATTTTTCCTCTGACCATACCCAGGATTTATTGGCAAGTTGATCGCAGAAATTTTTAAGTTCAACATTTGCATGCCTGCTCAATATTCTTTCGTACAGATCCCATAGCAGTGGTGTGATTGCACGAATGTAATCCGCATACTCTCTTCTTGCCAATTTTATTTGCAAACACAGGGCATATTCGAAATATTTTCTTACACTCGAATCAGTTATAGGCAATACATACCTTTTATCATTCAGCAATACCTTATCCACTCCGGAAAAATCCAGCAGAATACGTCTGGATGCCATCTGTAACAAATTAATATATGACTTCGTCATTTCTGGCGGCAGCATTTTCGCAATTTCATATGCCGCTGCATAATCATACTCATCCACAAGTTTGCGTACATAATTTTCCTGTTGAATCTGCATTAAAGTCGGACATTTAACTTCAACACAGCGATTTTTAAAGTCCTCCTCATTATCCTCGTCCAATTCCCACAACGTTTCTATATCATGCTTTTCATGTTCTTTATAACCCTCGTGGCTGTTCATAGACTTATCAGGGGTAATAACCTGAATAGCTTCACATGAGAACTCGCCTAATGTTTTTAGCACAAGTAATGCGCTCTTCATAGCCGGAGTACCAGACGATATATTCAGAATCAACTTATCATCTACACCCATCCCCTTGCAAATGTCAGAAATAATCTCTCTAAATTCCTGGTAAAATACATCAAATTCCTGAACATCCTTCATATCCGGACGTTCTATAATTTCGCATTCAAATCTACGACCCAGCTTTTCGCCCAATTTGTCCAGGCAATATGTATAGCGTTCATCCAACTCCTGTAATTTTAGAATTTCATTTGACATATACATATAGACCTTGTCTGGCTGGTAGCATCTGCAAATGTGCAGCATCGAACCATCTCTAAGATTACTAACGGCAATCGGATCCGTACCTCCTATCGGTGAAAACAATATTAATTGACCCATCTCTAATCCTTCCTCGCAGCTATACAGTGTTCACTGTAGTATTTTTTCATCCCTATGGGTTCTATTGTATCAGACTAATATAACATCTTCAGCCTCAATCTTTGTATTCTGCCCGTATAATTTTACTTCCCCATATCCAGTCATTCTGTATATCCTCACGCTGTCTTCCTGAATATTTATATAATTCTCAATCTCAGATTCTAATTTTCTAAGCTGATTTTCCTCAAGAAGTGCTTCAAAAGCTGACTTCTGTACGCGAAATCCATAGCCGCTCATTTCATTGGCAAATTTTGTCCGCCGTTTATTGCTGATAATATCATAGATGATCAAGACAAATATTTTCTTAGAGTATGACTTTTCCTGTGTATTCCAAAAATAATTTTCCATAGTCATCACCTAATTTGAACTGGTCTGTATACAGTAGGATCACCTGTTTCAATCGCCCTGCATAATTGGTTCACCTGCAGATCCAATGCTCTTCTGAAGCTCACAGAATACTCCACATAATCAAGATATTTGTTATCTGTATGAAATTTATTCTCCCTGTGTGTTAGGCTAGTTTTCAGTGTATCCCAAAAGTTTTTGTGGTAGCA
>CAZDQV010000126.1:0-4059 GCA_964507795.1 uncultured Oscillospiraceae bacterium
TAACCATATAGTAATTCTTATCTTCGGTGTTCGTTGCTTCGAGTTCAAATCTTATTTTACTTATCTTCGTTCACTTCCCAATGTCCATAACGTTTACCACCTTTACGAACAATTTTTCCGTTGTCTGAAAGTATCTTCATAGTACGTTTTATAGACGGAACCGATACTTTGGTAGCTTCTGCTATTTCGCCCTGAGTAATCTGCGGATTAATCTTCAACAGCGCAATAATACTATCCGGCAAAGTATCAGCCAAAGTATCAGCCTGATCCTTTGAATCTTTAGGTTGATCTATTAGAGCTTTTTTCAGTGTCTTGAAACATATCCGCAATGTCGTTCCCGTCAGCTCATACACAGGAAGCTCTGCTCCTATTTTCTTACACCCATCACAGATTTTTTGAATTCCCTGTCCCCAATTCTCAATAAATCCGGCACGATAAAAAACGTTTGCAATCTCCGGATTATATGGAATTGAATCATGTTTTTCCATCAATGTTTCAACAGTCCAATTTTCAGGAAGTATACAACGATTGCTGATTGTCATTTCATCTTCCATAATCTTAATCTGGATCGGAGTTCCGTACATATAACAGTTGTGTGCTATAGCATTATAGATAGCCTCGCGAACGGCCTCTCTCGCAAATGGGTAATCCTCTACACGAATATCATGCTCGTAACTAATCTTCGTCTTCAGATACATCTGAAAAATCAGATCAATCACTTTGTATGCATTGACGATTAGAGACTCATCAAGGTCATTATGATACACAACAAGACCTTTTTCATCAAACTTTCCAACCTTAACAAAGCTTCCTACCTGAACTACTTACGTAAAGCCTCTCTGCGAAAAACCTTAAAACTTTCGTCATCCAGATCTTCTACCGTTACATCATCAACAATAGCATCTTCCCAGTGAATACCGGTTTTTCTTGTTATAAACTCTGACAGTGCAATGCCCGTAAGATGCTGCTTGGTCGCACCGCTTCTTTTTCCTTGGTAAGTATGTGCCACTGTCTGAGAATCTCCTCATAATTTCTGCCGAGCCTGTCTATACTTTTAACGTATAGGACATCTCCTTTTTTCAGTTTCTTTAATAGCCTCATATACTGCGGTCTGTTAAAATCCTTTCCCGACTGCTTATCTGTAAAAATGTTTTCTGTTTTCACCTCAGCTTCCAGAAGCGAAACAATCTGACGCTCCTCATTCTGTTCTTTACTGCTTACCCGTATATATCCATATATATTATTCACTCTGCTATCCCTTTCTCTTGTAGCCTAAGGCTGTCATTTTTAAAGCTTTAGCTTAACAGATAAGAGAATAAAAAACACCATAACCAAGGTATTTATATACACTGACTATGGTATTTCGTAATGCTTTGTCCTTTGCAAATACTTATGCCTCAGTCGCAATAACCTGAAATCATATTATTTCTGTGACCTCACAATATCATTATAGGTTACCAGCGTAACATTTCCCATTAGCTTTGCCTTTTCCGCACAGCCTTTCGTAAAGCCCATTTTGGAAAACAGGAAATAGTGCATCTTCGTATAATGAAACAAACCGCTTCTGTCAACCAGGGTCTCCAGTACATCCAGATCAACATTCTCGTTTCGCCATTTACACTCGGCAAATACAGCCGAAGCGCTGTCTTTCTCTCCCATAATATCAATCTCAATCTGAGCTTTTTTTCTATGGTCGTTTCCCCACCAGCGCCCCAGCGATACAAATTCAATCGGCATTTTTCCTGTGAGAAGCAGTTTCCATAAATACTGCGTGCAGATTTCTTCAAACACTCTGCCCATATAGTCATTGAGCTGTGATTCAATCCTCTTGTAGACAAGATTCTCTGCTCCTCTTGCAATAGCAGAAGCATTATCCGGTACAAACCGATACCAGAAGCGAAACATATTATCCTCAATAGAATAAATTGATTTCTTCGAAATTTTCTCTCCATATGGGGTTTCTTTCTTAATGATTCCAAGACTAATCAGGTTCTTGAGATATCCCGAACATACTGTGGTGCTTTCTCCAACCTTTGTTGATATCTCTGACATTCTGGAATGACCTGTTGCAACTGCTGTGATAATTGCATTATAAATTGCAGGCTCTCTTACTTCCTGCTTCAAAAGGTTTAACGGCTCCTCATACAGAAATGACATTGGATTCAGATATGTGTTTTTAATATTCTCCTCAACACTCAGACTATCGTTCATCTGAAGAAGATACTGCGGTGTTCCGCCGACAATTCCATAAATATATGCTTTATCTTCATCTGACAACCCTCTTAAATAAGTGCAGCACTCATCAAAATCAAACGGCTCAATCTTCATCTGTGCCGTTCTCCTGCCATAAAGAGGTGCTTTGTAGGCAAGTACATTGTCCTCCATATATGACATTGAAGATCCGCAGAGGATAAGCATCAGCTTTGAGTTATCTTTGTATTTGTCAATTGACATCTGCAATGTAGACGCAAGACTTTTCGATGACCTTGCCACATACGGATATTCATCTATTGCAAGAATAACCCGTTCATTCTCTGCCAGTTTAAAAGCATACTCCAAAGCCGCCTGATAAGATGAAAAGGTTGTTTCTGCCTGAATCCCGCTGCCAAACTCAATAATACTTTTGCTGAAATTCTCCAGATTCTGCTTCTCATTACTCTCTACGCCCATAAAATATATTGCCTTTTTTTCATCAATAAAATGATTAATCAAAGCTGTCTTTCCTACACGACGCCGCCCGTATATTACAACAAATTCAAACTTGTCAGACCTATATAACCCGTTTAATGTTTCCAGCTCTCTGTTTCTTCCAATAAACATCTTCACCCCTCCGTTTCTATATTTTTATCATAATACTTGTATATAATTTAGTCAATCGTAATTTACTAAATTATATATTACTATTTATTCAGGCAGAAACTCCCCATACACAATCAATGATTTTTTTGCATAATAAAAGACACGATTTCTCGTGCCCTGCTAATCTTGGGAAACATCGCGGACCACAGACAGCTCTCATCATCCATTAGGCTTGCCGCCGGATTCCCTGCATAATCCCCACTTCATATGAAATCATCTCCGCTTCCCTAATTTCCGTAAGGAAAATAAAAATCCGACATCGGCTGCCTGATCATACCCTCTTCACATCCGTCAGTTATTCAGAGGCAACTTCATCTCCATCGGGCTTATACCGGTTCACCGGTGCAACCCCCCTGAAACTCCACCTGCTCACAGCTTCATTTCAGTTTTCTGGTTTCAGCGACCTGTGATGCAGCCCACGATGGGCTACAAAAGCAAAATCACCTGAGGCAATTTTGCTTTTAACATTTTACCATACAAAACAGCATAAAACAAGAATAGAAAAAAGGTTTTCTCTACCTTGTTCCATGTCTGTTTCTTAATTTCAAGCAAAAAGGGGCTTACAGCCCCTTTAAGGAATATTTACATAAACCAACTATTTAGTAGTTGCATCATATAAAGCTTCTGCATTATCCCATTCTGCAATGATTTCAGGGATTACCTTGTACAGGTCACCTACGATACCAAAGTCAGCAATTTCAAAGATAGGTGCATCAGGGTCCTTGTTGATAGCAACTATCATATCTGATGTCTGCATACCTGCAAGGTGCTGAATAGCTCCTGAAATACCGCAAGCAAAGTAGATTTTAGGTTTTACAGTTGTACCTGTCTGACCAACCTGATGTGAGTGATCAATCCAGCCGGCATCTACAGCTGCTCTTGATGAGCCTACAACTCCGCCAACCTTGTCAGCGAATTTCTTGATGAGTTCAAATCCTGAAGCATCACCGAGTCCTCTTCCGCCTGAGCAGATGATATCAGCGTCTGTAAGTGATACCATTTCTTTTGCTGATTTAACGATATCAGCAATCTGAATGTGGATATCCTCTGCCTTAACCTTAGGATCAGCAACTACGATTTCACCTGTAGCTCCTGCAACTCTTTCTCTTTTTTGCATTACGCCAGGTCTTACTGTTGACATCTGAGGTCTTGTTCTAGGGCAGATGATTGTAGCCATAAGGTTACCGCCAAATGCAGGTC
>CAZDQV010000127.1:0-4002 GCA_964507795.1 uncultured Oscillospiraceae bacterium
GCTTGACACCCTGTTTTTGTGTGATATAATAGACGAGTGTCAAGTCTTAATACTTGATACGAAAGGAGTGACATATATGTTTGATGAAATCACAGAAGTAAGCTTGCTTTATGATTTTTATGGTCAGCTTCTTTCAAAAAGACAGCAGGAAGTAATGAGCCTGTATTATGAAGAAAACCTGTCCTTGTCAGAGATTGCACAGGAATTTTCAATATCCAGGCAGGGAGTGCATGATGCTCTCAAAAACGCTGAGAAATCCCTGAAACAGTATGAAGCCAAGCTGGGACTTGTCAAAAGGTTTGAAGCTACGCGCAGCACTGTAGAGATGATAGACAGACAGATTGAAGCAATTATAGATAAGAACAGAGATAACAGTGATCTTGTCAGCAGCCTTGCAAAGATAAGATCAGTAATTGATGAGATGGAGCAGTAATATGGCATTTGAAGGTTTATCAGAAAAACTGCAGGGAGTCTTCAAGGGACTCAAAGGCAAAGGCACTTTGTCCGAAGCAGATATAAACAATGCAATAAGGCAGATAAAACTTGCACTGCTTGAAGCAGATGTGAACTTCAAGGTTGTAAAAGAGTTCGTTGCAACTGTCAAAGACAAGGCAATGGGTGAAGAGGTAATCAAAAGCGTAACTCCGGGACAGCAGATCGTCAAAATCGTAAACGATGAGCTGGCGGCTCTGATGGGCGGAGCAAACAGCAAACTGACATATTCACCAAGAGGCTTCACTATATATATGATGGTTGGACTTCAGGGTACAGGTAAGACCACAACCTGCGGCAAACTGGCAAATTACCTCAAAAAAGAAGGCAAAAAACCAATGCTGTGCGCATGCGATGTATATAGACCCGCTGCAATAGATCAGCTTGAGGTTGTAGGTCGCAGCATAGATGTTCCCGTATATGTGAACCGTGACAGCAAAACTCCCGAAAAAATCGCAAAGGAAGCGGTCAGACAGGCAGAGATTAAAGGCTATGACATCCTTATAGTTGATACAGCCGGCAGACTTCAGATAGACGAAGAGCTGATGGAAGAGCTTGTGAGAATCAAAAAAGAAATCAAACCTCACGAAATACTTCTGGTACTTGATGCACTTACAGGTCAGGATGCCGTGAATGCGGCAGAAGGCTTCAACGACAAGCTGGGTGTTGACGGTATCATCATGACCAAGCTTGACGGTGATGCCAGAGGCGGGGCGGCTCTGTCAGCCAAAAAAGTCACAGGCAAACCTATTAAATTCATAGGTACAGGCGAGAAGTTCGATGCTCTTGAGCCTTTCCATCCTGAGAGGATGGCAAACAGAATCCTTGGTATGGGAGATATTGTTTCGCTGGTAGAGAAAGCTCAGGATGCCATAGACGAAGAAAAAGCGGCCAAACTTGAAGAGCGTATCCGCAAAAATGCATTCACTCTTGAGGATTTCTTAGACCAGATGGGACAGATCAAAAACATGGGTGGTATAGGCGGCATGCTTGACATGATGCCTGGAATATCTGCCAAACAAAAACAGGAAGTCGATATGGAAAAAGCCGAGAAGGAATTCGCTCAAATGGAGGCTATTATCCTTTCAATGACCAGGCAGGAAAGAGACAACCCGTCAATACTTAACTCCAGCAGAAGGAAGCGTATTGCAGCAGGCAGCGGTCAGACAGTCGCAAAAGTAAACAGCCTGATCAAAAAATACGAAGATACCAAAAAAATGATGAAGCGGTTTACGGGAGGCAAATTCAAACGCAAAGGCGCTTTCAAAGGTATGTTTTAGTTCAAAAACTTAAACAGTTTTAGATATATTTAATACAGTTAACATTTAGGAGGATTATAATGGTTAAAATCAGATTAAAGAGAATGGGCGCTCACAAAAAGCCTTTTTACAGAATAGTTGTTGCAGATTCAAGAACACCAAGAGACGGCAGATTCATAGAAGAAATAGGTTACTACAACCCTATGACAGAGCCTAAGGAAATCAAAATCGATGAAGAAGCGGCAGCAAAATGGCTTTCAAACGGTGCACAGCCGACAGAAACAGTTAAAAAATTGTTCAAAAACTCCGGAATTATTAAGTAAGGAAGCGGTGAGTATATAATGGTTAAACTGGTAGAAGTGATTGCAAAATCACTCGTAGAGAACCCAGATGCCGTTGAAGTTACAGAAAAAGCCGGAAAAAATTCTACAACAGTAATTGAGCTTAAAGTTGCACCGGAGGATATGGGCAAAGTTATAGGCAAACAGGGTAGAATTGCAAAAGCACTGAGAAGCGTTGTAAAGGCAGCGGCAACTAAGGCAAACAAAAAAGTAGTCGTGGAGATTGTTCAGTAGACAAAACATGGCGTTAAACACGGGCACATATATCTGAACCGGTATATGTGCCTGCCTACTATACAGGTATTAAAATGGAAAAAATAAAAATAGGACAGATTACTGGAGCCGTAGGACTCAAAGGCGAGGTTAAAGTCTATGACTATGGCGAGGATGTTTCAAGATACAAAAATTTTGAAGCGGTATATATAGATGACACAGAATACAGACTTAAATCGGCCAGAGCTCACAAAAACATGGCGGTACTGCTGCTTGAGGAAATATCAGACAGGAACATGGCAGAAAAACTGAGAGGAAAGTATCTGTATATAGATGAGACACAGCTTCCGAAACTTGCCGAGGGCGAGTACTATATCAGAGACCTTATAGGGTTTGATGTGGTGTCAGATGAAGGGACTCATATAGGTACACTTGAGGATATACTAAAAAACACAGCCCAGCCTCTTTACAAGGTCAGGACAGGGACGGGCACTGTATATATTCCGGGAGTGGCAGAATACATCCTTGATACGGATATTTCAAACAGGCAAATAACAGTGAAACTGATTGAAGGAATTTTAGACCTATGAAAATAGACATACTTACGCTGTTTCCAGAAATGTTTGTTCCGGTTACGACATCAAGCATACTTGGAAGAGCAGCAGAGAAAAAAATCATAGACATTAACCTGACAGATATCAGAGAATACACTCTTAACAAGCATCGCAAAGTGGACGATTATCCTTTTGGCGGAGGACAGGGCATGGTGATGATGCCACAGCCCATATTCGATGCTCTCAGGGCTGTCGGAGCAAAGGACAAAAAAATCCTGTATATGTCTCCGAGAGGCAAAGTGCTTGACAAGGATAAAATACAGGAGCTTTCGACACTTTCAGAGCTTGTCATCCTATGCGGCCACTATGAGGGTGTTGACCAGAGAGCTATAGATTACTGGGGCATGGAGGAGGTCTCTATTGGAGATTATGTTCTTACAGGAGGAGAGCTTCCTGCAATGGTACTGATAGATTCTGTAGCAAGGCTGATCCCGGGAGTATTGTCAGGAGAGGACAGTGCAATGGAGGAATCCATATATTCAGGGCTTCTCGAATATCCCCAGTATACACAGCCAAGAGAATATGACGGCCTATTGGTGCCTGAGGTATTGCTTTCGGGTCACCACAGGAATATAGAGCTGTGGAGGTTTGAGAAATCCCTTGAGCTTACGAGGGATGTAAGGCCTGATTTGTTTGAGGATTATTGCATGGAGCATGGGGAAGATCTTGATAAAGGTAAGAAAAAGATCCTTGAAAAAATAATTAAAGATCAGACCTGATGATGATAGAGGTAGATTTTATTCAACAATTTCCACCTTGAAAAGCAAAAACATATGTGCTAATATAGACATAAGAAAGACGAGGCTTTGAGGCTTCGCCAGGATTGTTCAGCTACTTGGTGGTAGCTTTACCGCTCTTGGGCTTAGCAGGAGCGGCTTTTTTAATGCTCGAAATCGTAATCCGAATATGTGCAAGCGTAATGGTAATTCTCATCAATACCGGGTCTTTTAAAAAATTCTTCATTGTGAATTTTTTGTGTGCTGAATCAAAACCGCTTGCAAAAGGTACTTTACTCTGCTAATATGTACATATATTGAAGCGGGGAGGGCTTGACAATGATGACAGGATGCATGACAATTCTAT
>CAZDQV010000128.1:0-3937 GCA_964507795.1 uncultured Oscillospiraceae bacterium
GCGAGTTGAGGATGAGAGCGGGCGAGTAGTTGCCGCCGGTGCCCTGTGCGGGCGAGGCCTGTGGGCCAACTTCCGCGAGCTGCTCAATGACTGAGGGCGGCGGGCCTTCCTTCTCAGCCGGGGAAATAGTCCCCGGCTTTTTTCGGCAGCTTTGCGCGCCTCAGAGCGACGAAACGCAAATTTTGATTTTTAGGGCCTTTTTAGCGTGTTTCTCCCTTTCGGGGTACACTTATACCAACAAAGGGGTAAAAGCGCGGGAAACGGCCCAAAACAGGCCAAAAAGGCAAAATAAAAGCCCGCACCACTTTGACAGGTGACGCGGGCGCAAGACAAAGCCACAAGGGGCGGCAATTTATGCCTAAATCCCTGGGGCGGTTTGACAAAGATTTTACAACGGCGGCAAAATGCCTATTTACGGGCGTTTTTAGCGACTTTCACCCGTTCTGCCTGTTGTCCCTTTCTCCACGCCTTTACGGTGCTTAAATACCCGTAAAAAAAGAGGCACAAGGGGAAGAGCAACAGCAGCAGCGGCGCAAAGCACCACCACCACGACAATAGTAACAAGTTAGCAGCTTTTAAGATGCACAACGGCAAACATAACGCGACAGGCGGGACGAGGACCAGCGCGGCACCTCGGGCAACAGCTTTGCGCCGTTCCGCCTTCAGGGCGCGCAACTTTTCGCGCAGCTGGTCGGGCGTTGGCGTCTGGTCGGTCGTTGCCGTTGTGCCGGTGCCTGCGTCCTGTACGCCTTGCGCGCGTGCGTTTGCGCCCGCCTGCGTGCCCGCGCCTGCGTGCGTGAGTTCCTGGGCCTGGGCCCTCCGTGAATTTTTAGCCGGATTTTCCGGGCGTGAATTTTTAGACGAGTTCATAGAGTGTGAATTTTTAGACGGAGTTCCGGTCGGTGAATTTTTCAGAAGAAACGGCCTCCGTGAATTTTTGACAAACTTTCGTGTTCCGCTTGTTCCGTCTGTTCCAGGGGTGGAACAAGTGGAACAGATGGAACAAGGGCGTGAATTTTTAGCCCATTCCGAGCTCCTTGATGACGCCCCCGCATTTCGCCCAGCTGTCCCGGAGTCGGAAGTCATACGGCAGGTTGTCGCGCAGCTTGCGTATGTCGTAATAGACTATCGAATAACTCCAGCCGGAAAAGCGGGCTATGTCGGTGGGCCGTACATTCAGGGCGTAGAAGGCGAGGAAATTGAAGATTGTCCGAGCTGCCACTATGTCGGCCGTCCGGCGTTTGGCAAATATGTTGGGCAGTCCCACGGCCGCGCCGATTTTGTCAGCGAGGCTTTGCAAGTCCTGTGTAGTTGCCGCCTTCATTTCCCGCAAATGTAACATAAATTTTTGATAATCAAAACGCCCCGTGAATTTTTCAGAAGTTCCGGGGCGTGAATTTTTAGACGGGATTTTCATTGTGCGTTTTGGGACAATGCAATTACCAAATTCGGAAATTGCGATTTCAGTCCATTTCATCGTGATATTTACAAAACTCCTCCGGTGTCATCGGCCTCATCGTGGCCAATACCCGTTCCCCGAAGGGTGACGGAAGCCTCCGTGCGTATTCCTTGATGTCTGCGCAACGGAGGAAGGTGGTGTGGTTATCATCCGTCCACCACCTCTCTCTGCGTGCAGTGTTCATAACTCGTAAATTACAATGTTTCCATCTTTATCTTGATAGGTATCGAAAACACGATACTCCTTGTAACCATAAGTCGTGCTCTTTATAATTATTGGCGCATCTCCGCCAAGCGGATGCTCTTTTGCGTATCTGCCGAGTTCGGCAATAAGTTCGTTGATTGTCATAACTTAATCTTGTATTTGTGTGGAGTCATCGCAAAATCTCACATAAAAATCAATGTCACCTGCGACTATATCAAATGCAGTTTCAAAGTGTACTATTCTATCGGTGATTAGGTAAAAAGTATGGTCTCCCGCGCAAGAAACTAACTGAACTTTATCTCCGATATTAGGGACTTGGAAAGTCCCAGAGTTAGTTACAGACTTTACAAATACAAATTTTCCGGGTTTGTCTTGTCGATAAAATCTATAAGTTGGATATACTATTCTTGTTACGCTCATATTTCCTCCTCCCAAGTAATTCTGATGGTGGTCACATATTCTTTACTGCCTTTTGCCTCGGCACTGGGGCCTTTGAATAGCCGCACATATCCGTCAGTGTAAGGTATGCTTGTATCCTTATCCCGGTAGATGTTGATGTAGCCTTTACATTTTACTATCATATTTCTTCTCTATTTCTATTCTAATTCTTTCTTAAAAGCATTAACAAAAGCAGTTGCTGCGCCTTCATCATTTGGATTGATGTATTGTTTTGCATTTGTTAGCCAATTCTCCGCTCTTGCAAGCATCCATTTAGCTCCATCAATAAAACCTATTCTCGCACAACAAATTTCGTGATACTCTTGTTCTGTATAGTCATCAAGTTCTGAATATCTCTTTAGCGCTTCTTCTTCAATTTTCATATCTTAAATCTTTTTAATCGACATTATTACATACCCTTCCTTGCAATAGTTCTCATCATCGAGAACGTAAGTCACCTCCACGGCAATCTCTCTTCCTGAATACCCGTCAGAAGCCGTCCACTCTTTTAAATGAAGGATATCGTATTTTTGAAAATTCCTATCGTTAAACCTAACTTCAAAAGTCTTATCGCCCCTTTCTACTTCCATATAGTATTTCGGTGCAATCTTCAAATCGTGATGTTGTCTTCCCATAATCAATATATGTGTCCTTTATGTTTTTCAAATAACTCCTTTAAATCTTTTACTGTCATACTTCTGTCTTTTCATACTCCGCATTATGACTTTTGATTATTTCAATGAGTTTCGGGTCTCTGTCTTCGAGTTCATTGTTTGATACCATAATTTAATCATCCATTATTGTTGGTTTATATCCTTCTTTGTGACAGGCATATTCAATCCTCATAGTGAGAAAAGTGCAATACGCCTCCATTGTTTTCACCTGCCCGGACAACAGCTGATATTCCATAGCCGAAATGTCTGGTTTTGTTCCAACCTTGTGCATATGAAGGGCGAGAAATTGCTTTGCCTTATTTGTCCGCTCTATGAGTTCGTTTCTCTCATCGAGCATCCTTTTGATGTAATCTTCCATTATTCCTCCTTTTCGTATTTGCAGCTTCCATAAAGTCCAAGTCCCGTTACATATTCCAGATACTGGCAATCCACGCAGTTGTCGGAGTTTATCGGGCAATACTTCGGGCGTATCTGCTCTATTTCAAAATCGTGTGTCATAGTTCAGTTATGCTGTAAAGGTTGGGAGATTGCCAAATTCCTCCTTAAAAATACCAATAAATTCCTCTGCCTTTTCTTTTGGCATAAAGGCGTAGGCTTCCGCCATAATCCAGTCGTACGCGAGAGATAATGCGCGGTTGTAGCCTGCGATAAAACCTGCCCTGCGTTGAAGCATCTCATCGTTGTATTCAAGATGATGTTCCCATTGTGCTTCCGCTATGTTATTGTTTTCCATAATCTTGTGTGTTTAGTCTATTACTACATTCCCTTCGATGTTCTTGCCGCCCCAGTCCGCCACCTCCACCTTGTAAGGCGTGTATTGGCTCGGGCCATCAAACATTATTACCGTTTTGTCCTGCGGCATCTTCTCAAGTGCCTTGATAAGTTCCTTGACCGTCATCTTGCCTCCCTTTCCGGGCTTTGCCACGGTTCAAAGTAGTTGCACCATTCCTCCTCATCCTCGGGGACATTACAAGTCTTCATATAGGGCGAAAAGAGGTCGCAGAAGCCTTCTTGATTGTGTGCGCATTCCATAACTACCTCCCAGTGCTTCCGTAACCGCCCGTGCCCCTCTCGGAGTCTGAGAGCTCGTCAACCACCTCAAATTCGATTTCCGGGACTGGGATGATTACCAACTGCCCAATCCTTTCGCCCACCTCGTAAA
>CAZDQV010000129.1:0-3858 GCA_964507795.1 uncultured Oscillospiraceae bacterium
TTGTCTTGTACATTTTCCAGTTGCCTGCTATTAAAGGTTTTCTCATATCTGCCTCATTTGGTCAGAATTTTAAGAGGAACACAAGGGACGAAATAATTTGCCTTGTATTCCTCTGTTATAGGTGGAATAACTTATAATTATACATTCGAAATATCAATACAAAAATCAAAACTTGTTAACAGACAATACACACAAATTCCAGATGGATAATTATATAATTTATTCCGGCCTGAAACTTTTCAGAAGGCATGCTCTTCAAAATGGAAGATGGCTTTATGAAAAGTTTATAGCAAAATATATTATTCTACAACTTCCACCCGTATCATATTGGTGTTACCCTCGACATTAAGAGGAAAGCCCGCGCTTGTAACGATATAATCTCCTGTTTTGAGAGAAATGATTTTTTTAATCTGTTTGAGCGCGGTGTTATACATCAGCTCATAGCTTGAGCTTTTTTGTACAAGCAAAGGCGAAACTCCCCAGAACAGCGACATCCTGTGATATGTATGCTGTGATGAGGTGGCCGCAAAAATCGGCTGACACGGTCTGAATTTTGACATCTTCTGTGCAGTATAGCCCGAAGTTGTAAGGGCAAGGAGCGCTGAAGCGCTTATATCCCTGGCAGTTGTGCAGGCAGCGTGTCCTATTGCGTTTGATACGTTGTTCAGGTCGCTCAATGATTGTGCATTGTTGCTGAAATTTGATATACACATATCATATTCTGCCTGTTCGATGATTTTGACCATTGAGTTTACAGCTTCGGCGGGATGTTTGCCCATAGCGCTTTCACCAGACAGCATCACTGCTGAGGTTCCGTCAAATACTGCATTGGCAACGTCTGTAATCTCTGCCCGCGTAGGAAGGAGATTATCTGTCATGGATTCAAGCATCTGTGTCGCTGTGATTACAGGCTTTCCGCATTCATTGCATCTTTTTATGATTTTTTTCTGTAGTCCCGGCAACATGGAGTATTCGACTTCCACGCCCATATCACCTCGTGCTATCATTATGCCGTCTGATGCGAGAAGTATTTCGCGGAAATTATCTATGCCGTCTTTGTTTTCTATTTTTGATATTATCTTTATGTCTTCTCCGCCGTTTTCTTTGAGGAACTTCTTTATATCCATAATATCCCGTGCAGATCTTACAAATGATGCTGCTATATAATCGAAATTGTTTTGAATTCCAAAAAGAATATCCTGCTTGTCTTTGTTTGTAAGGTATTTGAATTTCAAATGAACACCTGGCACATTGACACCTTTGTTGCTTGTGATATATCCTCCGGCAATGACTTTACATACGATAATTCTGTCTTGTATCTCATCTACTTCCAGTCTGATTTTTCCATCATCAATGAGGATTTGGTCACCGCAGTGTACTTCATTGTACAGATTTTTGTATGACACAGTAACAGTAAAATCGTCAGCGATACTATCGCTGCATGACAGGTTGAATTTTTGTCCATCCGTCAATAGTATTTTTTCGTTTTTTACCTTACCGATTCTTATCTCAGGTCCCTTGGTATCAAGTATGGTTGCAGCGCTGAGGCCAAGACTGTCACGAACCTTTTTGAATTTATTGAGGCGTTCAAGATGCTCCCTGTGAGTGCCATGAGAAAAATTGAATCGTGCGGCATTCATTCCGGCATTGAGCATTCTTTTGATTGTTGTTATATCATCACACGCAGGGCCGAGAGTGCATATTATTTTTGTTTTTTTCATATATTCCTCTCAATGTTACAGTAATGTACCCATATGAAGTAACGTTCTCACAAGCTGGCTTACATAACTCATTTCGTTATCATACCAGGAAACTACACGCACTTCATAAATATGAGTTCCGCATTTTTGTGCCAGGGTCTGAGTTGCATCAAACAGGGAACCATAGTTCATTCCTATTACATCACTTGATACAATATCTTCATCTGTATATCCGAATGATTCGTTCACGGCGTTTTTCATGGCAGTGTTGATTCCTTCAACAGAAACAGTGTCTGTTACGTCCTTTAATGTGGCATCAAGAATTGTAATTGAGCCGCTTGCGACAGGTACTCTCTGAGCTGAGCCAATCAGTTTGCCAGAAAGCTCAGGAATAACAAGTCCGATGGCTTTTGCTGCCCCCGTTGAATTGGGAACGATATTGATTGCTCCCGCACGTGCTCTTCTGAAATCCCCTTTTTTGTGAGGACCGTCAAGTATCATTTGATCTCCGGTATATGCATGAATTGTTGTCATAAACCCGGTTCTGACTTCTCTATAGTCGTTGAGAGCCTTTGCCATTGGGGCAAGGCAGTTTGTTGTGCAGGAAGCTCCTGAAACGATATTATCATCTGAAGTCAGAACATTGTGATTGACGCCATATACTATAGTAGGAAGATCATTTCCTGCCGGTGCAGATATGAGAACTTTTTTTGCTCCCGCATCTATGTGAGCCTGCGCCTTTGCTTTTGAAGTGAAAAATCCAGTACATTCAAGCACTATATCTATACCAAGCTTTCCCCATGGCAGGTTTTCAGGCGAAGCTTCTTTGTAAACAGGAATTCTTTTGCCATCTACAGTTATAGAGTTATCGTCATTTGATACTGTATGACCTGCATATCCGCCCTGCACAGAGTCGTACTTCAAAAGATATGCGAGCATTTCAGGACTGGTAAGATCGTTTATTGCAGCAATCTCTACATCTTTATTGTCAAAAAGCTTCCTGAAAGCGAGCCTTCCGATGCGGCCAAAACCGTTAATTGAAATTTTTATTCCCATTATACAAAACCTCCTATTGATTTTTTAAAAAAAGTAAGTTATACTTGTATAGTAATATATTAGTATACTAATAAGCGGATGTCAAGGAGGTTTGTTATAATGACTGTAAAATTATCGAAAAGAGTATCAGAAATGCAGTTTTCTCCCATCAGGAGGTTTAACATATTTGCAAATGAAGCAAAGGAACAGGGAGTGAAGGTATACAGACTGAATATAGGTCAACCTGACATAGAGACGCCTCCATGCTTTATGGAAGCAATCAAAAACTACGACAGTAAAGTGATAGCATATGCGGAGTCAGGAGGAATTACGGAACTTCTGGATGCCATAATTGATTATTTCAAAGGTTACGCAATGAATTATGAAAGGGACAACATTATAATAACGGCGGGTGGTTCAGAAGCTCTGAATATGGTGTTTACAAGTATACTTGATGCTGAGGATGAAGTGCTGATAGCAGAACCTTTTTATACTAATTATCATACGTTTATCAGTGCGGCGGGAGGCAGACTGGTTCCTGTGACAACAGCGGCGGAAGAAGGATATCATTATGCTGACAGAGACAAAATAGAAAAAGTCATAACAAAAAAGACAAAGGCCATAGTATGTGTTAACCCGGGAAATCCCACAGGTACAATACTGACTGAGGATGAAATAAAGCTGATTCTTGATATTGCAAAGAAGCATGATTTGTGGGTCATTGCAGATGAGGTATATAGAGAATTTGCATACGATGGAAGAAAAATAACTTCATTTGGCATGTTTGATGAATATGCTGACAGAGTGATAATTATTGATTCCGTATCTAAAAGATTCTCGGCTTGTGGAGCGAGGATAGGATGCGCAGTGACCAGGAACAGAGAACTTTATGACAGCCTGATGAAGCTTGCCCAGGGCAGACTCTGCACATCAACCGTAGATCAGATAGGTGCGGCGGCGTTATACAGGCTTGACAGCTCATACTATGACAAAGTCAGAGCAGAATACGAAAGCAGAAGAGATGCTGTATATGATGAAGTAATGAATATTCCGGGGGCAGTATGCAGAAAACCGGGCGGAGCCTTTTATATGACAGTTAAATTGCCTGTAGATGACGTTGAGG
>CAZDQV010000130.1:0-3835 GCA_964507795.1 uncultured Oscillospiraceae bacterium
CGCCGCGATTATATGCGGATTTTGTTCGGAGACAGCACAGCAGATGAATAAACGACAGGCTATTGGGTATGCTACAGTGATCTGCTTCCCTCAGACAGACAAGTGAAATAATCGATTTATTAAGTAAGCTGAAGCGTATAAGCAGGTTTAATCGTTGAAATTGCAACGTTTTTGAATAAGTGACTGCAACTATATGCATACCTGATAAAATTGTAGGGAAAAATATAGAGGAAGTTACAGGGGGAGTTAAGGATTCCTGTTGACACATACCAAGCCAGAATGTATAATTTACTTAATCGCTATTAACTTAATTTATTTTAAGTATTGGAGAACGATATGTTTATAGGAAGAAATTTTGAGCTTGCAGAGCTTAACAGGCTGTATGATACAGACACTTTCCAGTTTGCTGTAATTTACGGCAGACGGCGTATAGGCAAAACCACCATCATCAATGAATTTATAAAGGGCAAAGAGGTAATATACTTTACAGGGGTTGAGTCAAATGAAAAACAGAACCTTGCCAATTTCAGCAGAAGTATCATAGAATACGAAACCGGGCAGGAATCAGACCTTATATACCCATCGTTTCAGAGCGCATTTGAACAGGTATTCAGACTGGCGCAAAAAAATCGCCTTGTCCTTGTAATCGATGAATACCCTTATGTGGCAAGAAGTGCGGGTAGCCTTGCCTCAACCCTGCAGATGCTCATAGATAAAAACAGAGAGCTGTCAAAACTCTTTATAATTTTATGCGGCTCCTCAATGTCATATATGGAAGATGAGGTTCTCAGCTACAAGGCTCCTCTTTACGGCAGAAAAACAGCTCAGTTTAAGATACAGCCGTTTGATTTTAGAGAAACCTGTGAATACCTCAAAGATTTTACTGATTCTGATAAGGCGCTTATATACGGCATAATAGGCGGCACCCCGCAATATCTTTCATATGTTGATTCAAAAGCGGATATCGAAAATAATATCAAATCGCTGTATCTCAAATCAACATCGCCGATGTTTGATGAACCTAATAGTCTGATAAAACTTGAAATGAAAGACCCTGCAGCTTATACTGCAATAATATCCGCTATCGCAGACGGATATACAAAGCTTGGTGATATAGCAAGCAAGGCAGGCATATCCACAGCCTTATGTGCGAATAATATCAGGCAGCTTATTTCTCTTGGCATAGTCAGAAAAGAACTGCCGATGGGAGAACATAAGACAAAAAAGACTCTGTATTCACTGGAGGATAATATGTTCAAGTTCTGGTACAGATTTATACCCGAAAACATATCGGCTATAAACCTGAGAGCCACAGATGCAGTATATTCCAACAGAATAGCGCCATTTTTGTCAGAGTATATGGGATATATATTTGAGGATATTGCAAAGCAGTATCTGTGGGGGCTCCTTATCAATGACAAATGCCCTGTACGATTTGCATCACTTGGCAGATGGTGGGGTGCAGATGAAAGGCGCAAAACAGAAACAGAAATAGACATTATGGGCATAGAAAACAAAGATAAAGCTTTATTTGGAGAATGCAAATGGACCAATAAACCCATAGATAAGTCTGTGCTGGATTCATTACTTGAAAAGGGAGAGCTGTTTAATTTCCCGAATAAATATTATTACCTGTTTTCAAAGGCGGGATTTACAGACAGCTGTATAGAAGCAGCCCGGCAAAACAGAAATATTACTCTTGTGAGTTATGCCGATATTGCTGAGAGTAACAGATAACCCCAATAATGTTGCACCCCGGCTATTGACGGGGTTTTATATTACAAAAAATATTTCTGCAAGCTGCAGTTCATGCTCGTCTGACCACAGCCTTTTTCCCGCGAAAAGCAATGCCGATTTTGATAATTGGACTTACATCAGCACTGCGCAGCTCGGTGTCATATCTTTTTTCGTCAATCTGCAATACAGCGCTATCTGCAAGCGACTCCAAATCAGCCTTGTCATTGTTTGTATGTTTGAATTCAAAAATGAAGCCGGGCATTCCTTTTATCAAAGGAGTCAGCTGTATATCAAAACGACCCAGACCGGATTCCCTGTTGGAGCGCACCTGATAACGATTTCCAAGAACAGCACACAGTCCCAGCATCATACCATGGTAAAAGGCTTCGTTTGCTCCATCCATAGAAGAAATGCTTTTAAGCATAAAATCTTCCAGCAAAGACTGGAGCTTTTGCGCATCCCCTGAAAAGATTGCCTGACTGATAGAAACAGAAGTGTCGTTTTGGTTTGTCCTGTTTAAGATTTCTTTCTCATATACAAAAGCAATTTCTTTATTTGGAATTGCGACATCACACATAAAATTCCCATCAATCTGAGGATAGCTTGCCACAATTTTGAGGTAACCTGCCACAAGCAGGAAACTATATATACTGTATGGATTGTTCTGTACTTCCGGATAGATCACGCCGGTATCCACATATGTTGTGATTTTTTCTCCGCAAAGCAGTCTATACAGATTCTCTGTGATTTCAGGTGTGGCTGCTGCTATAATTTCACCGATAATTTCATTGCTGCCGGTAGACTGCCAGAATGCCTTAGGGAAAAATTTATCTGCAATATAGTTGATTACCGACCATGGATTAAAAATTTCTGTATTGCCAAACAGGTATCCGTCATACCAAGCACAAACTTCACTGAAATTTTCCTCTTTGCCGTAATAACGCAGCATGGCTTTTACTTCTTCTTCTGTAAACCCGAAATATTCGCTGTAGTTCTCGTCCATAATAGAATTGATTTTCAGATTGTTCATACCACTGAAAATGCTCTCCTTGGCCACTCGCAGAATTCCTGTAAGAAATCCAAAGGCAAGATGTGAATTGTCCTTCAGACCACCCGAAAAAAAGTTGCGCATAAAATTCACGATTTCAGGGTAAAAATCACAGTTATGCCCCTGCTGGATCGGAGTGTCATACTCATCAATAATGATAATGCATTTTTTGCCGTAATGTTTATGCAGCAGCAGTGACAGGAACTGCAATCCCATCTGGCAATCCACTTCATTGGCATTTTCACCGGCAAGGCGATGATATTGTTCTTTTTCATAAGCACTAAGGGCAGAACTTGTTTCCAGTTCGCTGTGTCGCATAAATTCCAAAGAAATCAGCCTTTGGATTTTCTGAAAAGTTTCTTCCCATGTAAGACATTTTACATCCTTAAAGGTCAGAAAGATAACAGGATATTTCCCCTGATGCTGAGTATACATATCACCACACTGCCAAATCTGCTTATCCCTAAAGTACTTTGAGGTGTCTTCTGAGGTTTTTTCAAAAAACACGCGAAGCATATCCATATTCAATGTCTTGCCAAAACGCCGCGGACGTGTAAAAAGTGAAACCATTGGTTTTGTATCAAGAAAATCACGAATCATTAAAGTCTTGTCAGCGTAATAGTAGTTTGTAGTCGCAGCCTTAAAATCAGAAACACCAATAGGCAACGGTTTCTTTTTTTCATAGGAATCCACCGAAAAAGTATCTTTCGGAATCAGCCACTCGCGTCCGTTCTTGACTGCTCCCGGCAGTTTGCCCTGTTTGCACATCTGTTGAACTCTGCGGATAGTAATCCCCATTGCCGATGCTGCCTCTGCGCAGGATATATATTTCATAACACACCTCCGAACATATCTATACCACAATTGTACCACGCATAGCGAAATGGAGCAATTAAAATTTCGTTTTCGTTTCGTTCTCATTTCGTTTTTTGTTTCGTTATCCTATTACCCTTGAAATTCCAACGATTCGCCCCACTTATACGCTTCAAATCAATTGGTCAACCCACGGGAACAAGGAAATTAAGGCTATGGGACTATGGGAGGACAAAA
>CAZDQV010000131.1:0-3800 GCA_964507795.1 uncultured Oscillospiraceae bacterium
GCAGGCTATCCGACACTTGCTGGGGTTTACTCTGGATGGTGCCCAAAATAGGAAACGCCGTATGCGGAACCGCACGAACGGTGGTGTGAGAGGTCGGTAAATTCGAAAGTAGGAGGCAAATGCCTTTTACGATTAGCATTTCCTCCTACTCGATTCATAGAAAGCTCTAATCAAGAAAGTATAGATTTCCATTGGCTTTAATTCGACAAAAGTGCCATTCATAATGTCTAAAAATACAATTCTTTTGACATTAAACATTTTGCAAATCCTTATGCTTCAAAGACCTTGCTGACAAATTTATAAGCTCGCTTTTCACCTGTTACAGGATTTACCCAATCATCTATCTCTTTAGGGATAGAAATAACAATATATGCCTCACTAAATTCTACTGGTCCATCATCAATTTGGTCATAGAAAGTTTGGTCTGTCATAGAGATCCGCTTGATTCTGTATCGTGATCCAGACCAATTAAAATCTATTTTCGCTTTACCATACTCAGTCTTATAGATCTCAACATTAGTAACCTTCATTATTGATTCAGAAGGCTGAGTTACATCGTCAAATTCATCTTCTGTTAAGTATGCCTTGTAGCTATTCCAAAATCCATGATAGCCGTATTTGTTGTAGGCATCTTCAACAATGTCAGCGTTGCAATGCTTAACGACTTTGCAAGAATTGTTGTTTATAACCCAATTTTCTTTTTGCTTACCTTGTGGTTTGTACGAACCATCAAATTCTATAACATCAAGCGGCTTTGCAAAATCAATATCTATGCCTTGCACCGCACCAGAATGCCCATTATCTTTGACAATACGAATCCACTCTTTGGGGTTATCCAGATCTATACCCCAGGGCATAGTCCACCTGTCTTGCAGCTAACTGCTAACAGTAATACTCTCTTCTTCATAGGTTTCCTCCAAATTTAATCTTGTCTCCAAACTTCTTAAGAAGCATTTCACTCACCAGTCTTCGATGACACTTGTCTGGTGTAGGTTCGGAACACAACAAGACGACATTCTGATACTTGCCAAAAGTGTCAACAAAATTATCTATGTTTGATTTCTCTTCCAACTGCTTGAAAAAGGCTTTCTCAAAGACTTTGTAGTCTTTTGACATCATCGTCCCTTTAGTGCGTACCTCTTTTAGAAGTTCCTTTTTGGGTGCCAAGTCAATACGATGAACATACTTGCATCCATTTGCCAAGTTCTCCAAGAAATATGGCAAATCTTTCTCAAAGGCAAAACGTGACAATTGCCCATTGGGATTAAGCCGAACATCAACAAGACAATCAATCTTGTTTGCTTTTAGTATCCCAAAAAACTGTTCGGCTGTTTTTTGGGTAAAGCCGATGTTAAATAATTTAATCATAGTCATTGACATTAGTGTTATACGTTTTCTTCCAACCGTGCATCAGATTCCAATATCTATCGCAGAAATCATTGATTTTTTCTTCTCTGTTATTGCCATAATAATTGTCTATTACAGGCTGGTCGCCAAACAGAGAACCATTGAGTATGTCAAGTTTCTTTATTTCGTCCTTTTTCAGTATAATATCAGCTAATAGCTTGTTCAATGTGCTGTTTGTTTGCGTTGTGATGTCACCTATGGAATTGCTTACTATATGTTTCGCTTCAAGCCATGTACCAAATTGCTGTTCAACCTTTTTGCTGACAAGAAAGTATCGATGGCAATCTATAGGATTTTTCTCGCTACACATTAAAGCCAATGTAAACCCTTTGTTATAAGCGTTTTCTATTCGCTTCAGACCATCCAAAAGCAATTCGTTGTTTCTGAATTTTGCAAAGTCAACAATCTCGTCATTGGCATTTAGCTCTGTTCTTTCTGGCCTGTTACTTTTGGGAATAGGGAAAATGTCCTCAAAGAAAATGTCTGATGCTTTTGAAAAAACATCTTGATCAGGCAACGCTTTTGCGCCCAACTCAGGCATATGGATGTATTGAATACCATAAGTTTTGCCTGCTATTCTTAGACTACCCTCATTGCATAGAGGATATTGTTTGGAAAAGGGCACAGAACGAACATCTACTAAATGTGTCACACCAAATTGATGTAAGGTTTTATACATCCCTTCTAAATCAAAATAGCTTTCTCTTTGGAATAGTGTATAACCTATGGTGTATATGTTATTCTTCGTCATATTTTATCTCTAAATTTGTTTTTGAACGTAATTTATCCTTGGTTGATTGAGTATATGAATATTCGATATATGTGTTTTCATCCACACATTTGAATTCTTCATTATTAGCAATCATGGAAGTCGATTTCCTATTGTATTCATTCTTGCAGTACTTAAACATTATGCGTTTCCCATCAGCCTTTTCCACAAGATACATAAGAATGAAATCCTCTAAGCCGATTTCAAAGAAACGGCAGCTAATGGCCCAATTTTCTACTGCAACCATATCATCGTCAATGATATATGATATTGCAGAACAAATGCCAAGGCTTTCACCAGTTAGTCTGTACATCTCAAAATAAACCGAAATAACACCTTTGGCAAAAAGGCTGTTTTGCTGAGACATATTGAACTGGTTTGTCTTCTTATATAGTTTTTCTGCTATGACATGATTACTGTCTCCAAATGCCTTTACATGCAATACTGGAAGATGATTGTTACTTCGTAGCACTTGAATCACCTTGTATTGTTTTCTTCTGTTCTGCGCATTCAAGGATAGTTCGTACCTGTCGAAAACGCATCCGACTGAGAGTAATGTTATCAACTCCTCATGGGTATTCCAGTTTGGTGCGCAAATTTCCGGTATGTTATTTCTAACTTCGTCTCTAATGAGTTCATTGTCATCAATAAAAACAATTGATTTAGGCAATATTGACAGACTTGCTGCAATTTCCTTTATATTTGAACTTTTATCATTATCATTAGCAACAATGCAGTCTATACTATTTTTCAAAGGAAAGATTTCTTCATCGAGGACATCCATTGCCTTTGAAACCATTTTAGAGTCATTTCTTGAACAAACTGCAACGTATATGCCCAAGCTATCTGATAACACCTTAACAAAGTTCGCAAATCGTATATACTGTGCACCAACTGTAGTTTTCTGGTTGGCTATGATTTTGTCTATACCTTCTTCTGACAATGTTCCGTTCCACAATGTGTCATCAAGATCCAATACAATCGCTTTGTAAAGTGTCTTAAAACGGCAGATAAACATAGCTATAATTTTCATCACCATTATACACACAACAGACACTTTTGTCTTACTTGATAAATCAATTAGATACAAAAGGTCCTGTACATTGTAACAAAAATTATAAACTTCACCTGTCTTTTGATTTTCACCTGTAATTGTTAGAACACAGAAGCATTCTTCTTCATCATCTGAATTTAGATTTACGGTGAAACCATAATTCGCTAATTGTGACAACAAATACTCAAATGTCTTATCTTCTTTGTTAGCAAATAGCCCTAATCCCTGAATATTAACATTAAACAGAGAGTTGTTATAAACCCGAAATGCGTTTATAACATTATCAAGGTAGAAATTGACAAAATGGTTCATATCAACACTATTTTGCCAACGGCTACCATATTGGCATGGTTAAAAAATGGTTGGTATATATACATGAAAACGTGGAGCCAGTTCTGTCACTCGTTCCACGCAGTAAAGGCTCTGGTATCGCCCAAGTTGTCGAAACGTGCAACGCCGATAGCCCCACGCCAGTGTACGTATATAGAAAGCACTCTTGAAAACGAACGGCAAAGTCGTCCGAAGCCAATGAGGTCTGTATATAATACACCCCATGAGACGTTCCCGTTG
>CAZDQV010000132.1:0-3745 GCA_964507795.1 uncultured Oscillospiraceae bacterium
CGGCATAGATCCCTTCAGAGAACGCTCGAAACGTAATCTTATCTGAAAACAGAATCAAGGAAGGATCGATAACGCAAATCGCGCCACTTTTTCCGGGATCTATGCCAATGTAAATCATTATGGATTACTATTAGAACGCATGAACCTTCGTGTTACACTCGCTAATCGCCTTAAGAAACCCAATGAAGGCGAGCACAGCAATCTTGAACGGATTATCACCACAAATGCGGATCGCCGCTTCGGGGCACTTCTCGACCTTCTTGACCGGTTTCTTCGGCATAACTTTCTTAACAGGCTTCTTGACAGCCTTCTTCGGAAGGGCAATCTTCTCGACGGACTTGCCTTCGACCTTGACAGGCTTCTTCGCCTTGTAAGTCTTGTTGCGCTTCGCCTTCAGAGCCTTACGGCACTTGTCGCCACAGACGGACGCGTTCGCCGTCTTCGGCGTGAACTTCTTGCCACAGATAACGCACTTGCGCATCTCGATCTTCTTGCTCATGTTTGTTTCCTTTTTTGTGTTTGGTTTTTTCTATGAGGATTGTCCTCTTTAGAAAGGCAAATCTTCTTGGCTTACCGCTTCTTCCGAGGCGGCCGATTCGGCAGGATCTGCGCGTTCGAGAATTTCAATCTCGTTCAGATTGAGTTTATTGATCGCGTACATCTTCTGCGTTCTCTCGCTAACACCTTCATTCAAGGTAGGAATAAGTCTAACCTTCACCTTGTCACCGACGGCCAGAGTAGGATCGACTTTCGGCTCGCTCTTCTTCGACACGGTAACGCAAATATGCTGGGGCCATTTTTCGGTAGAATCATCCTTCTGGGTCTTCAGGTAAAGTTCAATACCGTATTTAGAATCCCTGCGACGATAGACATATCCGACATACTCAAACGCCTGATAGTTCATTGTGTTTATTTTCCTTTCTTTTCTTGTTGTTTCTTTTTCTGTAGATAATCAATAGCCGCGAGTTTGTTTTTCATTCTCGCTTCCTTGACAGCCTGTGATTCGTGTTGCAATGGAGAATGACGCATTTCTTTATCAGAAACAAACCTCTTCGACGGACGGTCGTTTGTAATATCGAAATGATGCATCAGAACCATTTTGATACGCGTCCTATACCCAACAAGTTGCTCCGTAAGAAGTCCGACAACCCAATCAGGAACTGGAGGATCTTTCAATTCATCAATAGGATGATTAGCAAGAATCTCGCTTTTGATCTTACCAGTGAGAACACCGTAGTGATCTCTAACCTTCTTTTCATCCATTACGCGCTCGATTGCATTAGGAGATAACATTCTTCCTCCTTTCTACTTTCGCCATACGCATCTCCTCACGAAGCAACCCGTCGATAATGTACTTGCGAACTCGACCAGAGAAATTGCCGAGCGAATTGATACGCGCCTTGATTAGTTTCGGGACGACGACGCTAATCACTGCGGAATCTTCTGCAAATACAGAATGACGAGATTTCATTATTTATCCTTTGAAAGAAGATACATCGCAATCTTGGTTGCCATCTTCTTTGCGCTCTTGTTCGCTGGATCGAGTTTACCATTCGCCCATGTCAGGCTCGCCGCTTCGATGAGCGTGATAAAATCCTCGCGAGGCATCATCATCTTCGACATCGATGCGACTGTATCGATTGCATCACAGATAGACTTCAGAACTTCATCTCCTTGCGTAACATCGAGAGCGACATATTTCTTACCCTTACCGCGCAACCATTTCTTATGCGCATTCAGGATCTTTACTGCATCCTTGAAGTTCATCGGTTATCCCCCTCTCCGACAATAACGCCACGATTGAGGCGATCTGTAAGTTTAGACAAATTCTTCTGCGCGACATCATCCATATTGAGATGAAGGATAGAGCAACATTCCGCGACCATCCAGAGAACATCGCCTAACTCTTTCGTCATATCGACGATGAAAGCATCCTCTTCGGCCGTGCGATCTCCAACGTTTATCATCGGGAAGTATCCGCCATGCTTGCGAAGATACTTCGCGACCTTACCTGCGACTTCGCCAGCCTCCTCGCAAAGACCGAGGAGAGGATAGTACGGAGTTTCGCCATACGCAGCGAACTTGTGCGCCGATTCCTGATATTGATTACAATCCATAGTGTTCCTTTTTGATGAGTGTATTATATCAAAATAAATATCGTCCTGTCAAATGGTATCTTATACCACTTGCAAAGAATGTTCCTTTACTAGCCGTCTCCATAACACCGCGCATACTTCGTGTGTAGTCAACACAAGCGTTTCTTTATCACGCTTGTAGATCTCGTGACTACTAGATTTTCGAACAAGGACAAATCCATTCTTCAGCACAATTCGTCGCGCATCTTTGTATTTGACATCTGACGTTCCCATAATAGTACCAGTCTGGACATGACTGGACATTTCGCAATGTCCAGCATGTCCTGTTGATCGTTTTACTTTTCAGTTGTCTGGAAAGAGAATGTACCACATTCTCTCTTTCGACGTTCCTTCCTCTCGCGATATTTGTCTCTGCGGTGTTTCAGATAAGCCCTATGTTTCTTTTCATAGAAATCAGTTCGATTGCAGTATCCTGCAAAGAATCCAAGACCGAACATCACGATAGTAAGCATCGCATTTAGAATACCGTATAACATAATTACTTCCTTTCTTTAGAGGTGTTTCACTTCTTTCTTGCCAGTATACTTACGGATGAGATCAATCTCATTCTTGATAGAATCGTTGATTATCTTTACCGTGTTTACAGCGAAGGCTGGAAAGCCACCTTCCTTCTCTGGCACTTTGTCGAGAACAGCCTTTGCAATCTCCAGATCGGCAAGCGCAAGTTCGTAATGCGCCGTCGCGACCAGAAGATTTTTCAGGTACTTCTCGCGTCTGCGATAGTATTCTACTTCCTTCTGATAATTTTTATCAGACTTATTGACTGTTGTTTTCTTTTTCATTTTATTTACTCCTGATCGATGAATGGACTATGCTTCAGGCATATGAGTTTGTTGAGTATTTCCTGAAAGTTTCTCTCCTCATCATTCTGTTCTTGTTTTAGAATCTGAACGATTCGAGATAGGCGATACTCGCATTGTTCAATTGCAAGCACAACATAGTTGTAGTTTTCTTTAGAGAGACAGTCTTTCATTCCAAACATCCATTTCCGCACATAGTCATCGTTGCCCAGACCTTCTTGTAGTCGGCTTCGCTACAACATTTAGTGCTCTTGCCGACGACAACAAACACGAGTGCGTCGAAGTGTTTTGCAAGATCGGCGTCGCTTAAATCTGCGTGAATGGACTTGAAATGATACCAACAAGCCTTCTTGTAGGCACCGAAACTATCGATCGATGTCATCATTTCTCTCCTTCAAGTTTTTCGGCATTGCGAATGTTCTCGAGGGCTTTGAGCGCAGACGGCATCAGCCACGAATACGGATGATTGCATCCGCCGCAGTTCGGCGCGTGTTCGCAGGTCGCGCAATGCCCGACGAACGCCTCGACCACTTCGTAGCTAAGCGGTTCTGTCTTAGGGCTCTCCTCTTGCGCGTATTCGACCTTCTCACCGTCGGTCCATTCTCCGCGCACATAGCCTCGCTGGATGTTGCTACATCTTTGGCCATGGCCTCCGCGCACATTGCAGATGTCGCGATTCAGGCAGTTAGTGCAATCATTTAGCGGATTCATTTTCAGTTCTCCTTTTTGATTCACTTTCGTTTTGTTTAGTTTGTTGATTTTTTACTTTGCGTTTTCCTTTGCAATCCA
>CAZDQV010000133.1:0-3692 GCA_964507795.1 uncultured Oscillospiraceae bacterium
ATGGTGCTCTTGCCAGCTCCTGTTCTGCCGACAATCAATAAAAGTTCATTCATAAGTCCTCCTTTTTCTGCATGGCATTTTCAAACCATGCATCGACAAACCTTTTAACATCGGATACCTCATATACATTTGCATCCGGAGCCTTCCAGTCTTTTCTAAAGCAATGAGTTCCTATGTCTTCTAGGCAAAACGCCAGATCATCAGAAATGATTTTGAACGTCTTGCCGCCAAAACTGAATGTGTCCTCAATCTTGAAACCTGAAGATTCAAGATTGAGTTTTAAAGCGGGACGCACACAGAAATCACCATAGTTGACATAATTACCACTGTAACTGACCGAGCCATCATAAAGGACAATGGCGGCACAATCCTGACTATAGCCAGGCGACCGCAGCCACCACCAGTTAGAATATTCACGGTCTTTTATTGAAAGAAGCTTTTTTGCTTCGTCTACGGACAATAATGTTGCTCCTTCAATTTTTAACATAAAGTTCCTCCTTTTAAAGAAAGGGCAGCCTTTAAAAAGCCGCCCCACATAATTAAGTTAACAAGCTGCAGCCGATTCTTTGAAATACCCAATAAGATAATTGGATGCATTTTCAGGATCCTGATCAACAGGCTTCCCGTCAAAGATCGACCTCATGATTGCATATAAAGTTGAGATATAAGAAGCTTCATTTGAATAATGTTTAAAAGACTGATAAACAGGTTTATCATCTTTCTTCACAACAATTCTGTATGAATTCTCATTAGCTTCAACTTCAGCTACATGAAACGGATCTACAAACAAAGTGTAAACAGTAAGTTCCGTATGGGTGGGATCAATTAAGACCTCAACACCTGGTATAACTTCAAGGTCGCTTCTGGAAGAGTCTGTGTGTTTAGTGAGGGGAACGCCCTCACCTTTACACATAGTCTGAAGAGTCTTTTCAATTTTTTCTATCATTCAAGACCTCCTCCGACTAATACAGTCACGCAGACAAGATCAGTAACGAAATCTTCCCTAAAAGATTCTTCGTTACATTCACCCTTACCGACAAGACGAATCTGATCGTCTTCTTCGATAATGAGTTTGTAAGTCCATCTGTCGCACTCTGCAATAACCTTCTTTCCGCCTACTTTGAAGCTGTATCTGCAAATAGGTTCGTCATAGTTGCCGCCTAAAAGTGCAGATATAAGTTTCTGTTCCTTTGAAAGAGTAAGTCCGTATCCAGCAGCAACTCTGTCAAGCTGACTCTTTGATACGACATATTCTTTTTTAAGAGGAACTCCACCGAAAAGGTCGCAAGCTCTTTCCATTCTAGTTTCGATAAATTTAATCTTTTCCATTAGTAAATCTCCTTTTCAAAAAAAATATTAATTAAGTTTTCCTGATACTGAACGATGTTTAATTTTCTCCATTAAACACAAACAATATCTCTGTAAATAGAGTGTCTGAAAAATTGAAATACAGAAGGAAAACACAAATATTTCAAGAAAAGAAAAAGGCCACGTTTGAAACGTGACCTTAAAAAAGAAAAAATTGTTCAATCAAATCGAATAATCAAATGCTCCTTTTCCTTGTTCCGACAATCTTTCCCTGACTGTCGGTAACATAACTGCCGGCACGGTTAGTGCAATACGGACAGTTGTTATTGCAATACTGAAGATCCATCTTAATACCGCACAAAGCTTCTCCGTCCACAAAACTAAAATTCCTGCAATCTGTATTGTAAGGGAATTTTGGAGGAAGATAAACAGCAGCAACCAAAGCTTTTGCTCTTTTCTGCTTAAGAAGACGTTCTTCTTTTGCAAGTCTCTCTGCTTCTTCCTTGGCAAGCTGAAGTTTCTTCTTCAGGTTCTTGATCTCGCAGGCACGCTGCTTAATCGGCTGCACTGCCTTATCGTAAGAATCCAACGCCTGAAATGGGATACCCTGTTCGATCATATTATTTCTGTTCTTCTCAAGGTGTTTCCAAGCCGAAAGAATCCAGTCATTCTCAACTGTTTTCTTGTCTAGTTTCCTTTCAAGATTATTTAAACGCTCCTCAATTTCTTTTGTGTTCATTTTCAGTCCTCCTTTTGTTAAACAAACAATATTCGATATTGAACGTATAAGCTCCAATTAACATTCAACATCTGTCACAAGTAGTGTGTCGGAAGGAAAGAGGAGACAAATTGAGACAAGAAAAAACCGCGTCCTATTTTCTTAAGACGCGGCTTTAGCGAAAGGTACATATATCGTCAATTACCCCGACCCTAAAGGGATCGGGGCTTGCTAAAGGCCACGTTACCCAATAGTGTTTAGAGGTTTGTATCTCGCCCGTCTGGTCCTAGCGTCACCTTGTAGGTGCTCCCAGACTGGATTTTAGCTTATCTCCCCGGATGCACGGGATTGCGGATACATCGCCGGGTGATTGACAACACCCGTTTTTTAATCCTTCAGGACATGCCCGACAGGAATATGTTATAGCGAGTGCCTTCTATTCAACCGTTCTCTCGCTTTACAAATAGTATGTCCGAAAACGACCCTAAAGGGTCGAGGTTTCCTTATAAATTATATGAATATGGCTATGTATTAGCCAAACGCTCCCAGTAGGACTCGAACCTACGACAAATCGGTTAACAGCCGATTGCTCTACCAACTGAGCTATGGGAGCAAAGCAGCAATGAATTTTAAAAGAACAATTTCAATCCATATACCCCTTGCGGGGTATACAACCCACAAAAAACGAAAACACCAACAACATTCATTGCTATTTAAGATAATCAGCTTTTAAATATGATAGCCGTCTATCTATATTTGAATTATAATACTAGTCGGCTATCTTGTCAACACTTTTTTAAATTTTTTTTGTTCTTTTTTTACTGTGACAGGACTTGATGTTGTATCGGCAAAAACAGGCTGTATTGCCATAACAACAATACAAATCATCATGCATATAATTTTTAAGAATTTCTTAGTCCTGTTCTGCATTTAAGTTCTCCTTTTTTCTTTTCTCTCTTTTTTTGTTTCGGCTAATCCACACACCCCGCGCGGGGCGTGACAGCTTCCAAAAAAAGTTAAAGATTATTTCAATCCACGCACCCCTCACGGGGTGTGACCTTTTTTGTCATCACAGTTCTCTTTCCGCTTTATTTCAATCCACGCACCCCTCACGGGGTGTGACGGGCACACTTAACCCCGGGAAAGGAATTAACATATTTCAATCCACGCACCCCTCACGGGGTGTGACCGCAAGATATTGTACCGTACCGTCCATGACAGCCTATATCCTGCAACTGACCAATCTTTCTTTCAAAAATCAACCAGAATTTCTTTCAAATACTTCATTTCCCTGCGCGAACCTCCCAGCAAAACACAAACAGCTTAGGGTTCGCGAAGACCTTAAATTTCTTTACACAAATAGTATGTTGGAAAAACCGAAAAAATATTCAAACAAAAAATATTTTTTCAATATTTTAGATATTTATCATTTTTCTTGCTATTACAGTCTTTACATAACATCTGGCAGTTTTCTGGCACAGTATGACCACCTTTGCTCCAAGGTTTAATGTGATCTCCTTCCATTTCGTCAAATGCAAAACATTTCTTACAGATCGGACAAATCCCGTCTTGTCTACTGTATGCAGCAACCTTATCTTCCATATAATCCCAGATGAACTACCACCCCCATGCGGAGTATCCTATGGAAGTGGTTTCTGACAATCGT
>CAZDQV010000134.1:0-3672 GCA_964507795.1 uncultured Oscillospiraceae bacterium
TCTGGGATAGATAACACAGTAATTTTTCGACCGCAGCCGAAACCGGCTGCGGTCGATTGTTATGTGCGAAATAACCCTAAATAATTTCTATTGCTCAATTGAGATTATTTCTCTCTGTTGCCAAGAGCTGTGCACATATCAAATAATAGGGAATGTTATTGAGAGAAAGTTATTGCTTTCAATGTATCTGTTTGAAGCCAATTTTTCACTTCCTCTACGCACCAGTCAAGGTTATCTCGAATCTGATAGACCCAAAATCTTCTTACATCCCAGCCGAGTTCAAACATTCTCTGATTGCGCAGCTGATCACGGTAGCACAATTCACCGTTCCATTGGCGATGATACCTTTCTCCATCAACCTCTATATCTAATTTGCGCCCATCCGGGCAAAGCAAAGCAAGGTCAAGCAGATATTTATCTTCCCGGTATTGCGGAACAACATTTATTCCGGCATCATACAGTGCAGTATAAAAAACTTTTTCCCATTCAGAGATATATTCGGAATTATTAATATCCTCCGGATAAGATCGAGTGTTTGGCGGTACCTGAATTTTATTTTTAGGTGTGACTTCTCTTTTAAGCTTGGTATAATAGTCGGTAAAGTTTCTTAGATAGTCTACCCCCGAGTTTGCGCAATAATTGAAATTGCCTACAACCACCAAAACCGCTCGTGCCCTTGTTATTGCCACATTAAAGAGATTTGGTGTATTTTTGAGGAAACCAACACTTGACGCAGCAGCTCCGTCTGATATAACAGTAGAAAAAATCATCAAGTCTCGCTCGTCGCCCTGGAATTTGTGAACAGTATCTGCAATGAATTCGTGTTTTGATTCCAATTCTCCAAGCAATCCGGGTTCTTCAGATTTGAGCGCACGTCTTATTTCCTCTGCTTGTCTACGGAATGGAGTTGTAACGCCTATGGTTCCATCGTACCCAACCGAGATTAAACGTTTGAGCTCTTTTACAATTGACGATACCTCCTGTGTGTTGTATGCGCTGCCGGATGACGGTCTCAGTGTTTCTCCTTGCACATCTATCCACCGCACCCCCGGTTTATCTCCGGCGGGAGTCTTTAATCTGTCATATCTCGTTGCTGTTCTAAGATTTCCTTTATAATATTCTTCGTTAGAAAATTCTATAATATCTGCGCAGCATCGGAAATGATCTTTTAGTTGAATAATGCGATCAACGTTTATTTCACTCTCTGCAAGCCTGTAGAGCGAATTCTTTGTATACGACCAAATTGGACTGACTTGATACTTTTGGAGTAACGCAAGATCTTGATTTCCGGACAACTGCGAAATGTGCGTGAGCTGCTGCGGATCTCCTATTATCACTGCTCGTTTAGCTCTGTAAAGTAAAGGTATAATAGATGCAATATCGCACTGGCTTGCCTCGTCCACAATTACATAGTCAAACAGTCCCGCAGTAAAAGGAACCCTGCCCTTCGCTGAGAGAGATGTGACTGCCCAGCACTGAAGGTACTTGGTCATTTCTGCAGATACTCGCAAGTATTGCTTTTTTAAGCTCGGATTGTTTGAAAGATCTATGTCATCAGAAAGCCTCATTGTGGTGAGAAATTCCAACATGTCACGCCGATCTTGGGGTGAAAAAGTAACCGCTTGAGTTCTAAGCCATTTACTCCACAGCTTACCTGAAACTTCTGCAATAGCCTCCTTGTTTTTAGCTAATTTTTTATCTGCTAACTCGAGAGCTGCTTTGTTCTTAAACTCCTCAAGCGCTGATTTGTATTTCAGCGTAACATCCAGAGCTTTTTCAAAATCATATGCCTCGATGAGCATATCTTCTACACTGTCTTCGTCAGCATCTTTAGCAATCAACGGGAGCATGAATGTGGAAAAGACTTTACAATATTCGCTAAATGTTTCATCTTTTACTGCAATTCGCTTTTCTTTAACCATGTTCCAGAAAAGTCTTGTGAAAAAGCTCTGTTTCTCTTTAATTGATGCTATATAAGCTTTATGGTATTTTTCCGCAACGCAGCGGGCTTTTCCTATGTCATCAGAGGAAACCTTATCAAAAATACCTTTCATCTTATCACGCACCGCGCAGTAATCTTGCTCGATAACGTCTAATTGATTTCGTGCCTGCATGGTTTGTGATTTGATTGCTAATATTTTATTAGTTCTGTTTGCCCTTGTAGTGTATTCCTGAAGGTAGTATTCCGCCTCATCCTTGTCTGCTGATGTCGAGCTTGTGTTCAAAAGTCCTTCAACAATATCTGCCAGGCGTGAAGCATAATGGGCATTGCCTATTCTCAGCACAAACGGACGTTTACACAGACCGTTTACTCGCTGATCTACAACATCAACAGCCTTGTTGTTTTTGCTGGTAAACAGTGCAGTTTTACCATTCCAAGCAATGTTAATTAATAAGTCCGTTACAACTTGTGATTTGCCGGTGCCCGGAGGGCCCGTCACAATAGTCAAATCTGATTTAAGAGCACTGTTAACTGCGTCCGCCTGCTCAGAATTCAGTGGCAGAACCTCCAGCAGAGGTTTGATTTCTTCGCTGCTACTATGTGAGCAATCCCCTTTTATCCATGAATAAAGAGCTGTTCCTTTGTAATCTTCCTCCGACATGTTTGCTAGCATTGAAAGCTCTGATTCAAGTCCTACGGTAAAGTTACTGCGCTCAGCCTCTATTACTACAGCACGATTGCAAATTCCGTCCGGCAAACTACTCATATCCGCAGCTATATATATGTTATATGGGTCTATATTTTCTACATAATCCCACTGCCGAACTTGCGTTAGGCGCATTGCAAGTTCATCAGGCTCAATTTCTGCGTCGCTTCTATTGATACCAAGGTCTGATTCAAGTTTAACCAACTCTGCCGCTACGGTATCTGAGCCGCCTTCTGAATAAGCCTTGAGAACTTCTATATTTATTATGGGTGTCCAGTCTATCTCATACGTCCCACTGTCGAACAATATTGAAAACAGAAAGACCGGCGCAATTTTTCTAAATGTTCCTTTGTTCGATTTGATTGTAAAAATGCGAACAGGATAACCAATATAGGCTGTCTTATCGCGTGCGGCTTTGATCTTGGCAAGATAATTTGCAACTTTTGGCTGTGCAAATGCTTCCTTGCTCAACGATTCAATCGGTTCATAAGCCAGCTCATAACGGCTGGTAAGAAATTGTGACACTGAATTTTTTGATTCCAAAGTCAAGCAATTGAGATAATAATTACAAAGATTTTTGAGTTCCTTGTCCGCAGCAGGGTATTTTGCAGCCTCATTTTTTGAAGCGGAAGAACTTGAGGCTTTTAATCGCCATTTATATTCTTCATCTTGAAAAACGACAGCTTTTAATGCTGGGCTTTTGCTTAGCAAGGCGTTGACATCTCTCCTATCGACTCCCAAATGTTCAGCAATATCCCTCGCTTTTATTCCGTTATAGCGCGCAATCAGCTGATATATTTTGCTTTCCTGCTCTGTCATCGTGCATCCCTCATTTATCTGCAATTTTTCAGGAATTTGAAATTATTATACAGTAAAATAACTCGTTTGAACAGTTGTTTTTTGTAAACTGATTTGCATTTATTTCCCACCCTGTCTTGACACCAGCAGTACTGCAATTTATTATAATCACAGTATTATCACTATTTTTCGCAAACGGAGGTATTGCTATGGGGCTCGGTGCACG
>CAZDQV010000135.1:0-3670 GCA_964507795.1 uncultured Oscillospiraceae bacterium
CCAAGTTAGGTGTTCAAGAGCCGATGTGTAACAGATGCCTTTTGAGGTTATCATTATGGTATAATGTGACAATGGTTAAGATAATTATAACAGAAAACGATGGGAACCAGCGACTTGACAGGTTTCTCAAAAAATATTTAAAAAATGCCCCACTGAGCTATATATACAAAGCAATCAGAAAAGACATCAAGGTAAATGGCAAAAGATGCCCCAAGGAGCATATGATTCAGGCCGGAGATGAGCTTTCGATATATATATCGGATGATGAGTTTTCAAAGCTGACAGCAGTTAAACCTCATGCCAAGGCAAAGAGGCAGTTTGGAATCATTTATGAGGATGATAATATCCTGATAGTGGACAAACCTTTTGGCCTGCTTACTCATGGAGATGAGTTTGAGAAAAAAAACACTCTTGTAAACCAGGTTACAGCCTACCTTATAGCAAATGGTGCATATAATCCGAGGATTGAAAAAACTTTTTCGCCGGCGCCTGCCAACAGGCTCGACAGAAACACAACAGGGATTGTGCTTTTTGGCAAAAACAGTTCTGCGCTCAAAGCACTTAATGAAATGCTCAGAGAACGCGATGCCATAGGCAAGTATTACAGGACTGTTGTGGCAGGAACCATGACGGAACCTCTTATGCTTGAGGACCGGATAGAAAAAAACCACCGGGAAAATCTTGTAAAGGTATTGCCTATTGAGCAGGATTCGGGTAAAGTAATAAAGACTGTTGCATGGCCGATTCAGACCGGTGGGGGATTTACTCTTGTAGAGGTTCATCTGGTGACAGGCAGGACTCATCAGATAAGAGCACATCTTGCGCAAGCGGGATTTCCGCTTGTTGGAGATCGGAAATATGGCAATCCCAAAGTAAATGCAATGACGAGCAGACGATTTGATTTGAATACGCAGTTGCTTCATGCATGCAGGATAGAATTCGGTGAATGCAAAGGAGTTTTTGAATACCTTTCAGGCAGGAAATTCTTGTCTCCTCCTTCACAGGAGTTTGTAAGAATAACAGAAGAACTTATAGAAGACCATATTTAGGAGAATATAAATGGCAGGTAAAGATAAAAAAAACTGGAGATACAACAACAGACCATATATAATTGCATTTGTATTGGCATTTGTAATGACAATGCTTGTAGCACCCGAAATCATGGAAGGCGGCTCTATGGAACCTGCTGTTTCAGACGGACAGACCATGTGTGTTGTCAAAAATTCATATTCGGCCAAGAGAGGGCAGCCTGACATTAATGAGGTTGTAGTTCTCGAAAAAGTTTACTCTCAGGATTATGCAGAAGACAACATAGTTGGCAGAGTTGTAGGCCTTCCGGGAGATACCATAGAGATCAAAGACGGTAATCTTTACAGGAATGGCGAGCTGCATGAAGTGAATGGAAGCTCAGAATGTTCGGGGGAGTATAGTGTTACACTTGACAAAGATAGTGTGTTTATCCTTGCAGACAACAGGACAGCAAAGGATGCTGTGGACAGCAGAACCATCGGGCCTGTTCCGATGAGAGAGATTAAAGGCGATGCAAAGGTAGTAATATGGCCGCTTAGTGATATAGGAAGGATCAGATAGTGAAAGAAATCATCAAAGATGTTGTTATTGCTGCGATTATAGCGCTGTTGGTGATACAGTTTGTAAGACCTACAATAGTCAAAGAAAGCTCGATGGAGGACACCTTGAGCGAAAACAACTATATATTTCTGAACAAGCAGGCATACACTTTTGGAGAGCCTGAGAGGGGAGACATAATTGTATTTCATTCCTCCCTCACAAGAGAGGACGGCAGCGAAAAACTTCTGATCAAAAGAATCATAGGTCTTCCGGGAGATACGGTTAAAATATGCGATAACTGCGTATACTTAAACGGAGAGTTGCTCCAGGAGGACTATATCAAAGAACAAGGGGTTGTTCCCGGAGAGATGGAAGTCACGGTACCCGACGGAGAACTGTTCGTGATGGGTGACAACAGACGGGTCAGTATAGACAGCAGATATGAAGAGGTTGGCTGCGTCAAGATAGATGATGTGGTTGGCAAGGCGTTTTTCAGATTGTATCCGTTCAGGGATATAGGGAGATTATAAGGGGGTTGATTCAATGAAAGAAATTATAAGGGATGTAATAATAGCGGCGATAATAGCTATTGTAGTAATACAGTTTGTAAGGCCTGTGGTAGTGCATGAAACTTCCATGACAAACACTCTGCAGCCGGGGGATTATCTTCTTATGAACAAAATGGCTTACAAAAATCATGAAGCGGAGCGCGGAGATATAGTGATACTTCATTCAGAGCTGAAGCAGGACAATGGCAGCGAAAAACTTCTCATAAAAAGAGTTGTCGGATTGCCCGGCGACACCGTTTTGATCAAGGACAATTCCGTATATATTAATGGGGAGCTTTTAGAGGAGGACTATATCAGAGAGCCGGGAGTGGTACCTGGTGATGTGGATATAACTGTGCCCGAGGGTGAGTATTTTGTAATGGGAGACAACAGAGGCAACAGTATAGACAGCAGGTCTGAAGAGGTCGGATGTGTCAAGCAGGAAGACCTTGTAGGCAAGGCATTCTTCAGGTTGTTCCCATTCAAGAATATAGGCAAGATATAGGGATTGAGATGAAAAAAAACAAGAAGATTGTAGCAAACAACAAAAAAGCAAGACATGACTATTTTATTGAAGAGGTCTATGAGGCGGGTCTTGTGCTTACGGGGACCGAGATTAAATCTATCAGAGCAGGTAAGGCAAGCATCAAAGAAAGTTATGCCAAAATAGAAAACGGAGAGATGATAGTTTATGGCATGAATATAAGCCCTTATGAGCAGGGCAACAGGTTTAATGTTGAACCGACCCGGCCAAGGAAGCTGCTTCTTCACAAACAGGAGATACGCAAGCTCATAGGATATACTACTCTCAAGGGACTTACTATTGTACCGCTTACTGTATATATCAATGAAGATGGCAGAGCCAAGATGGAAATCGCTGTTGCACGGGGTAAGAAACTTTATGACAAACGTGAAGATATTGCCAAGCGTGATGCAGAGAGGAGAATGGCCAAGGCTTCAAAATATTAAGGGGATGTAAAGGTTTCGACGGGGGCGTGGAAACCGGATAAGCGAGCCGCAGTTTGTCCAGTCTGCGTAAAAAAGGACACGTTAAATATAAACGCTAAAAATAACAACAATTTCGCATTAGCAGCGTAGTTCTGCACCGCGTGTCAGCCCATATTTACCTGTAGGTATGGAATCTGGCATCGACCATACAGGAAAACCCGACAAGTGAGTCCGGCCTTGCCGGGGAACAACGGACTAGCCGATTTATGAACCTGCTGACGGGTGCCTAAAAAAGCGAATTTCAAATCATCAGCTGCGCTCGGAGAAATTCCTGTGGAAATACTTTCGGACGCGGGTTCGACTCCCGCCATCTCCACCAAGTGAAAAGAAGGCACCCATTGGGTGCTGAATTCGCTTTTTGTAAAGGCGGTGGGATTCGAACCCGAAAGGGCACTTGCTTGCTTTTTGCATTTAGCATCAAAAAGCCCTTGTAAAACCGATTCCAATATAGTAAAATATAGGTAACAGATGAACGATATTTTTTTCGACAAGAAAGGTAGGCAAGCTATGAAGAAACTACTGAGCATAATTTTGATGGCGAGCAT
>CAZDQV010000136.1:0-3596 GCA_964507795.1 uncultured Oscillospiraceae bacterium
AGAATTGCCGATAGCAGTAGATGCCGATATACATAGTTTTATTGACTTGTTGGAGCAGGAACCATTTGATCAAAATTCATTGAAAAGATATGGGCTAAAAAATAAGGATGTTGTAGAATTGTTGAAGCGAGTATTCGGGTAAAAATATGGTGTGGTATGCAGTTGATATGTAACCTATTTTTACAACTTTTGCGGACAGCATTATGCAAAAATAAACTAACTTATGATAGAAAACAAAAATTTACAAAGGCTTACAAAGCCCGAAATATCAAGAAAAACTAAGAAATGCGAGGTTATACAACGATGATAAAAATCCTATTCGTCTGCCACGGCAACATCTGCAGATCCACCATGGCAGAGTTTGTTATGAAAGATATAGTACACAAAAACCATATGGATGAAAACTTTTTCATTGCTTCTGCTGCAACCAGCAGAGAAGAAATCGGAAATGGTGTTCATCATGGCACACTTCGCAAACTGCATGAGGTGAATGTGCCTGTTGATAAATCCAAAAGAGCTGTCCAGATTACAAAAGAAGACTATGATATGTATGATTATATAATTGTAATGGATGAAAACAATCTGCGTAATTTGAAACGCATCATACCTGAAGATGCGGAGAATAAGGTATATAAGCTGCTTGATTTTACAAACAGGGGCGGAGATATAGCCGATCCATGGTATACGGGTAATTTTGATGTGACATATGATGATATAACTGAGGGAATAGCCGGGTTCATGGAGTTTTTATCAGGCAAATACTAAAACAAGGTATACAATATTTTTGTTGTATGATGTATGGTATTCTGATAAAATTAATTCATTACAGTTCTCATGGAGGTAAAGGGTTGAATATATTATCTAATTTTATTATGACTTTTCTGATAGCTATGCTGCCTGTTTTGGAGCTTAGGGGAGCTATTCCGATAGGTACTGCAGCAGGACTTGACCCGAAACTTGCGTTTGTTGCAGCTTTTTTCGGCAATCTTGTTCCTGTCCCTTTCATTGTTGTATTCATCAGGAAAATTTTTGTCTGGCTAAGAACCAAAAGTGAATTTCTCAACAGAATTGTTGCAGCAATGGAAGCAAAAGCAGCAAAGAATGCGGACAAGGTGCTCAAATATGAAACAGTTGGTCTGTTCATTTTGGTTGCAATACCGCTACCCGGGACTGGAGCATGGACTGGAGCACTTGTTGCTGCATTTTTGGATATGAGACTCAAGAGATGTTTCCCTGCAATAGCGGCAGGAGTACTTGTTGCAGGCATTATAGTTTTTTGTCTCACCTATGGCGTAAGTGCCTTGGTATAGGTGAGATGTATTTGAAATTGAGGTTAATATGAAAATAGCATTTCACACGCTTGGCTGTAAAGTCAATCAGTATGAAACAGAAGGACTCAAAGAGAACTTCAAAAAAGCAGGATACAGCATAGTGGCAGAATCAGAATTTGCAGATGTATACGTAATCAATACATGTACGGTTACAAACCTTGCTGACCGCAAATCCAGACAGTTTATAAGGCGAGCAAAAGCAATGAACCCGGAGGCTGTTATTGCAGTTACAGGTTGCTATGTGCAGGTTGCTCCGGAAGAGGTGGCGGCAATAGATGGTGTGAATATAATTGCAGGCACCAATGAAAAATCAGGCATAGTATCAATGGTTGAAGAATATATGAGCAGCGGATGCAAAATCAAAACCTTGAAGCCATACATGGAACTTGATACGTATGAAGAGATAGGCTCGATAACATCAATGGAGTCAAGAACAAGAGCATATATCAAGATACAGGAAGGTTGTGACAGATTCTGCTCATATTGCATCATACCATTTGCAAGAGGCCAAATCAGATCAAGGAAGCCTTCAGAAATCATCAAAGAGGCCTCAAATCTTCTTTCGGCAGGATTTAAAGAAATAATACTCACAGGTATCAATACTGCGCTTTATGGGGCAGAAGAAGATTTTGTATGTGATATTGATGACCCTGCTGCTAAGAATATGCAGGGCATTGAAATTATAATATATCTGCTTAATCGGATTCCGGGGAAGTTTCGCATCAGGTTGAGCTCGCTTGAGCCTACAGTCGTAAACAGCACATATATAAAACGTCTTTTATCATATGACAAACTGTGCCACCATATGCACTTGTCGGTTCAAAGCGGCAGCAACAGTATAATTCATGCAATGAACAGGAATTATACGAGAGAGGAATATCTTGAGATTGTGAAAGTGCTTAGGGGAAATGATCCGCATTATGGTATCACTACTGACATTATAGTTGGATTCCCCGGAGAAAACGATGATGATTTTGCAGACAGCATGAATATGGTTGGGGAGGCTTGCTTCCTTAAAGTGCATGCATTTCAATATTCAAAACGAAAAGGCACTCCGGCAGCACGCATGGATAATCAGATTGCGCCTGAGATCAAAAAAAGCAGAAGCGCCGCATTGATTGCAGAAGCTGACAGAGTTTCAACCTGTTTTATGTCTGCTTGTATAGGAGATATCAGACAGGTGCTGTTTGAAGAAACAAACAAAGGTAAAATTACAGGATATACCGATAATTACATTAAAGCTTATGCCCAGGCTGATGAGAAATATCTTAACAGTTTGTGCAATGTAAAGATAACAGGACTTATGTATGATGGTGTTTCCTGTGAAATAATATATGAGGAGGATTAGTTATGGATGATTGCATTTTTTGCAAAATAGCAAACAGGGAGATACCGGGCAATATCGCTTATGAAGATGACAAAATACTGGCATTTCATGACCTTGACCCCCAGGCTCCTGTTCATGTACTTATTATACCCAAAAAACACATAGCATCACTTGATGATGTAACAGAAGATGACAGAGAGCTTTTGGGCTATATTATGATGAAGGTCAGTGAGATAGCAGCACAGCTGGGACTTGACAACGGCTACAGACTTGTCAACAACTGTGGGGCGGACGGCTTGCAGACTGTAAAACACCTGCATTTTCATCTTCTTGGCAAAAGAAAAATGACATGGCCACCGGGTTGATAAATGATTTTGCAGTAAACTTCTGAAAATTCAAAAATATTGTTGCACAGCAGAATGTTTTTTGTTAGAATCATAGGGAAAGTTTTTCCCCAATATAACTTGAGGAGGTTATTATGAAGAAGTATTTAAAATTTTCAGCTGTGATTTTAACATTGGTAATGGTATTTTCCATGACAGCATGCGGCGACAGTCAGGAAGCTGCAACTGATGAATGCTGGGCAGATCAGTATGTTGCAATGATTGATTCAGGCGAAGCAAGAGATTTCGAAGGCTATGATGCACTTAAAACCGAGCTTGACAAGATCAGAGACGAATCCGGTGCTACATATGTATATGCATTGTCACCGGATAAAGATGGAGTTCCATCACTTGACGGTGATGCAACAGAAACAGGCAGTTTCCTGATTACTGTTGATGGTTCTGATGATCCTGATGACTGGGCAGTGAACTATGGCTGGGAAATACAGTTTACAGAGGCATGGAACGGAACAGCAGCTGCAGCAAGATCTGCATGGGATGATGAAGAAGGACAGTGCTGGTCTGCATTTGCTCCTGTATACGATGCAGATGGAA
>CAZDQV010000137.1:0-3581 GCA_964507795.1 uncultured Oscillospiraceae bacterium
CAATACTTTGTCTATTGTTTCATAGCTCTGAGTTGCAGGCGGTTCGATTCTTACTGTCTTGGCATTTACTAATGTACCGGCAGTCATAACCTTTCTTGCGAATAATCCCTTAGTTACTTCGTAACCTACTTCTGCTTCCGGGAATTCCATGCAGATTAACAGTCCAGCACCTCTGATGTCTTTGAGAACTGTAGGATATTTTTCCTGTAATTTAGCAAGGCCTGCCATGTAGTAGTCGCCTTTTTTCTTCATTTCGCCAGGAATATCGTTTTCAAGCATATATCTGATAGTTGAGATGAATGCTGCGCATGCAAGTGGGTTACCACCAAATGTAGGTGAACCTAAGATCCATGGGTTGTCAAACATCTTACCAGTTGTACCTGTACCAACACCTGATTTTTCATAAGTCCAAGGTCTTGCGATGATACCTGTGATAGGAACGATACCGCCGCTGCTGGCTTTACCAAATGTCATGATATCAGGAGTAACTCCTTCGTGATCGCATCTCCACATTGTTCCTGTTCTTCCCAGTCCAGTCTGGATTTCGTCGAAAATCAGGCAGCAACCATAATCATCAGCAATCTTTCTTAAGTCTTTGAGGTATCCATCTGGTGGAATGATAACTCCGCCTTCACCCTGGATAGGCTCTACGATGATAGCTGCAACTTTTTCGCCTACGGCTACCAGGTTCTTAACTGCTGCTTCTGTTGCTTTTGCATTACCGTATTCAACATGCTGAACCTGCTGAATCATAGGAATATAGTCTTCTCTGTAAGCTGCTTTACCGCCCATTGAGATAGCACCCATTGATTTGCCGTGGAATGCACCTACTGTTGAGATGTACCATCTGCCACCTGTAGCGATTCTTGCAAGTTTTAATGCCATTTCGATAGCTTCTGCACCACCGTTTGTGAAGAATGAATACTGCAGGTCTCCAGGAGTAATCATAGCAAGAATCTTAGCAAGATAACCTCTAAGCGGGTCAACTAATTCCTGTGAATGTAAGCAGTATCTGTCCAACTGAGCTCTTACAGTCTTTTTGATTTCAGGGTTACCGTGTCCGCAGGCAAAGATACCGAATCCGCCCAGGCAGTCAATGAATTCAGTTCCGTATGCATCTCTGAATACTTCGCCTTCATCTTCCCATTCTACGAATGCTGAGTCAGTTGATACTGATTTTCTGTATTCAAGCCAGCCAGGGTTAACGTTTTCATTGAAGTTTTCGATTGATTCCTTGATCATAGCTTCTTTCTGAGCATCTGTTAAAGAATCAGCCTCAATCATGCCAACAACTTTTTTGGCTTCTTCTAAAGCCAACTTCATGTTTCTTTCAGTCATATTACTATCTCCTTTATAAAATAATTCCATTTACCGCCCAATATCCCGACGGCCACTTTGATTAAATTATATAATCAAATCCTACCCCATGCAATAAATTTGGCCATGATTGTTTGCAATTTTCTGTTTTTTTGAAAGATTCGCTATTCATTTGCTCACATATAACTTTACCTCTTCATTTTATTGCGTTTTTGTCACGAAAGCAAAATTTATATACATACCAAAAATCGCCGGATTACATTTCCGGCAATTTATTCATTGCAATTTTCCTATCAGCTCATGCGGTGTAATGAAGTATCACATTTGTGTCAATCAGAGCTTTCATATGAAGATATCCTTTCTTTGGTTATTTGCTCCCCGTCATAATCCTGCTTCAGGATACCTGTCAGAGAATCTGTAAGAAATGACATGCTACTTTTGTCTGATACAAGTCTTGCAACTGCCCTGCCGTTTTTTTGAATGACAACCTCTCCGCCGTTTTGCACAATCTGCAGATACTTGCCGAAATTGTTTTGAAACTCGGTTGCGTTAACAGTATACATACCGGAATCCCTCCTTTTGTTTCAGATATTAGCTATTTTTATAATAGCATATGTTAGCTCACATTTCAGCTTGCAATTCAGTCTGACAGCCTTTACCATCACATTCCTTTGCTTTTGCACCTGCGATATGCTAACGGTAATAAGAAAACACCTCAAAGATGTCAGTTTGTCCTTGAGATGTTTTGGGTCTGCCAAGAAAATATATTTGTCTTTTGTGGATGCAGCATTGTCCTCCGATGTTATTCCGGCTTTCTAAATGTCGTATTTAATCCAATATTGACTGAACCCTTTGCTATAAACATATGTGCTGAAAGAGTTCAGGTCATCCGGTACATATGCACAGTAATACATAATATCCTCTGCACCATTATATAATGACAAATCCGACGCACAGTTCTTGTCTAAGTAAACACTATCAAAATCATCAATGCTCTTATTGCAAGCTCCGTTGTAAATCCCATAGGAGTTGATTATATCACTGCCGGACAGCGAATGTTCATCAAATCCGCTTATCGCCTTAACATCATATTTGAGTAATAACAGATCTGTCCCTACTTCTTTTTTTTCATATGTGTATTCCTCATAAGAGTTCCACTCGCCAAGCTCTTTGAGCTTTGAAATCGCTTCGGCTCCTCTATATTTTTCTGTCACTTTGAAATACATCTTGCCAGAATAAGTCGTTACAGTTACTCCCGCCTCTGCATTTGCAGGATTCTGTCTTGAACCGTCAGCATACTTTACTGTCACTTTGCAGGTATATTTCTTGCTGCCTACTTTGGCTGTAATCTTCGCTGTACCCGCCTTCTTGGCAGTTACTTTTGCCTTGTACTTGCCGGTAGAGCTTACTGTTGCAACAGACTTCTTGCTGCTTGACCATTTAACCGTCTTGCTTGTCCCTGTAATCTTGAGCGTTACAGTAGAACCAGCATCGATTGTTACTGCTTTTTTGTTGATTTTAACGGTTGCAGCTGATGCCGACACCGCCGTTACCATAATCAGTGATATTACCATCACAAAGATTATAGCCAGATTGATTCTTTTCTTTTTCATGCTTTCCTCCTCGATTATATATCCCCTTTTGCACATTATAGCATATCAACTTCAGACAGACGACATATTTTTCAAAAAATTATGAAATAATCGTATTCAGAAAGGAGTGGTATACTTTGAGCAGCAGATATTCCAAAGAGCAGTTATCTCTGACTGTCAGAAAAAACATACGTAAATACCGGCTTATGCGCAAGTATACACTCCAGGAGCTTGCCGACCTGACAGGCCTTACTCATGGTTATGTTCGTGACCTTGAGTGCTTTTCCATTGACAAAACTCCCCTTCTTGAAACCATAGGCAAATTCGCAGATGCTCTGGAAATAGATATAAGGCAGCTGTTTGACGATATAAACTGATTTTTCTATACCTTTGTCAAGATATTTCTTATTCATCATACCCTCAACACTTTTATGTTCTTTTGATAGCACATTTGTTATTTTTCTTCCTTATGTAACCGGTTTATTTCCCTAAATATTGGATGTTTTCCGACTTGTTTGTCTTTTTTGCAGTCATCAGATTATTCACTTGATGTATACAGTATCCATCTGATAAAATTCTGTATATAGTAATAATAAGATGTAGTAATTATTTTATAACAGAAAGGAGTTTACTCCATGACATCAAATTGCACAGGATGTTCAAATGAAATGG
>CAZDQV010000138.1:0-3574 GCA_964507795.1 uncultured Oscillospiraceae bacterium
ACAGAGGTACAGGTTGGAACAGGGCATTTTTTTCGGGTTCCTGCAGGGAGCCGCAATGGCCGACAAGACAGGATCTGGACAGAATTTGCCCGGACAGACCGGTGGTTCTTGAGTCATATTGCCAGCATTTGCTGTGGGTAAATTCGAAAGCAATAGAATTGTCAGGGCTATCGGCAGAAACATCCGACCCTGAGTACGGCTCATTCACAAGAGAAGAAGATGGATATCCTGCAGGAGTATTCTTTGAAATGGATGGCATAAATCTTATCAAAGAGAATATGAAGGGTTATGACTATACTGTTGAGCAGTACAGAAATACCATTATGAGATTTCAGGAGGAAACAGCCCTTCCATTTGGGCTGTTGTGTGCAGATGATTGTGCAACAACAGAAAATGCAATAACCGCGATGAAACAGCTTGCATCAGAAGGCTTGCTCAAAATGAGACTCAGAGGTGTTTATCTGTTAAAGGATTGTAAAGACCCGTCTGCTGTAGAGGCTATCAGGGATAGATCGGGAAGTTACAATGTAGGAGATACCTTCAGGATAGACACGATAAAAACTTTCATAGAGGGTGAGCCTGCATTGACGGAACCTTATCTGCCTGAGGCAAACAGAGAAAGAGGGCTTCCTGATGACTACGCGGGAATTCCTTTTTATGATGATGATGAACTTATGAAGTGTTATGAAAAGGCGGCGGAAACAGGTCTGCAGATACATATACACGCAATGGGAGGAAAAAGTATACACCAGGCAGTAAAAGCCCTTTCATATGCGCAGAATAAAACCGGGCAAAGGAATAGAAATGTTATAGCACACCATATGGAAGTTTCAGATGAAGATATTAAGGCCATGGCTGAGAACGATATATTAGCAAATGTTCAGCCAAGGTGGATGGTATATGATGCAGATGCTGCCGAAAACTATACTTTTATGGTTGGAAAAGAACGTGCCTGCAGAGTATATCCAAATAAAAGATTTTTAGATGCAGGGTGCGGAGTTGTTTATGGTACAGACTTTCCGGTAACGGAAATCAATCCATTCTGCGGCATAGAGTGCGCAATAACAAGATGTGTGTATGAGGGAGGGGAAGGCTACGAACAGTATAAAGGAATTCCTCTGGGTCCTGAAGAAAACCCAAAAATGGATTGTGTTTCTCTTAGAGATGCAGTAAGAAGCTATACATATATGGGTGCATACCAGAATTTTATGGAAGATATTACAGGAAGCATTGAGGTTGGAAAATCAGCGGATATAGTAATACTGGATAAGAACATAGATGCAGTGCCTGTGACCGAAATACATAAAATTCTTCCTGTAAGAACAATATTTAAAGGTGAAACAGTATATAGCAGATAATTGAGGACTTTATTATGAAAGCTGATATAATTTTATTTAACGGAAAAATTTATAAGGGCAATAAAGAAAAAGAAATCGCAGAGGCGGTAGCTGTAAAGGATCTTAAGTTTCTTTGTGTGGGAAGTACAGAGGAATGTATTGAGTATAAGAGTGACGAAACAAGAATGATAGACCTGAAGGGGAAAACCGTTCTTCCGGGACTGATAGACGGGCATACTCATCCGGTGACAATTGCAAAAACAATATGGCATACAATAATGCCGGAAGCCTATGACAAAGATACACTGATGAAGGTTATTAAGAAATGTGCAGAGGAAAATCCGAAAGAAAAAATGCCGTTTTTCTATGGGGAATGCTATTATGCTGAAACCTTTGGCTCAGAAGGGCCAAAGAAAGAACTTCTGGATACAGTGATATCAGATCGTCCTGCAAGAATACAGGACTTCACAGATCATGCCTGCTGGTATAATTCTATGGCGATAGATATGCTTTGTAAAGCGGGGGAAACAGATAACATAGACAGTCCCGTAGGCGGTGCGGAATTTGTTAGGGATGAATCAGGAAATCTGACAGGATGGGCTCTTGAAATGCCTCCTGATGCGGATACGGGCATATACGAAGCTCTGAACTGGTATCCTCCGACGGGGACAGAAGAAGAATCTGTAAAACCTTTTCTTGACTCACTGAAAAGCAAAGGAATAGTTGCACTTATGGACGCATATACAGAAAATGAAGAGGCCATAAAAAGATTTTATGAAATGGATAAGGCAGGCAGGCTGGATATGTTTTATGAGGGCACAAGCATAATGGGGAGCTATGAGGATCTTGATGAGGCGATTGAAAGAGTCTATGACTGGCAGAGAAAATATACATCAGAGCACGTTCATATCAATACAATTAAATTTTTTATGGACGGAACAAATGAAATGGGCGACAGTGCAAGCCTTGAGCCTATGAAAAACGACCCGTCGGGCAAAAATTTCGGGAATGCCAATATAACTGAGGAGCAGCTTACAGAAGTTCTTGTGAGGCTGAACAAAGAAGGAATAGATTTGCACGTTCACGTAGTTTGTGACAGAGGTTTCCGTATATGCTGCAATGCAGTTGAAAATGCAAGGAAAATATGTGGACATGACTGGTCCGTATATGTTACTCTGGCACATTGCGAGTTAATGCATCCGGATGATATGAAAAGAGTTGCTTCCTTAGGAATATTTCTTGACTGGTCACCGCACTGGTCGGGAGGATATTTTGGAGAAGCGGCAATAGAATATCTTGGTTTGGAACGATGGAATACCATGTACGATTTTACGAAAGTAATAAACAGCGGTGGAATTGTAGGCTTTTCAAGTGATGTATTCAGCTATATGGAAGCAGGCAGAGCAAACCCATACATAGGAATACAGACGGCTGCCACAAGAGTTGATCTTGAGAGCCCTCTTGATCCGAAAAGATATTCGGGGAGCGTTCGGCCTCCTGAAGAGGCTAAGCTTTCAGTAGAACAGCTTGTGACAGGGTATATCTATAATAATGCATACAGAATGAGATTGCTTGATAAAATCGGAACTATCGAAGAGGGAAAGCTTGCAAATATCGTAGTTTTAAACAAAGATATATTCAGTATAGCTTTGACGGAAATACATACGATCGACCCTGAAATAGTTATGTTTGAAGGTAAGATTATCAAAGGAGAAACAGCTTGAGTAAGAAATATACATTGAAAGCGCCTGAGTTTGAAAAACTGTTCACGGCAACCGTAGAACTGGGAGATGAATATGTGCTTGGAGAAACAGGCAAAGGCTACAGCGAGATAACACCTGTAACAGGAGGCAACGTTACAGGTATCATAAACGGCAGCGTACTACCCTTTGGCGGCGACTGGGGACTTCTGCACAGCGATACCATAAACCTGCTTGACACAAAATATGTTATCATGACAGATGATAGCGCATATATTTCAGTTGAGTGCAGCGGCATACTTAATATGGATTATGACACCATGGTTGCTGTAAGCGAAGGAAAGGATATGGATCCTTCAGAATACTATTTCAGACACAGCATCAGATTTACTGCAGGAGATGAGAAATATCTCTGGCTCAACACAATAGTGGCTTTTGGCATTGCGATGATAACTCCTGACAACAATGTGTATACTGAGGTGTACAGGCTGAAATAGGGACAAGTAAATAACGGAAACAAGGTAAAGGCACTCCTGA
>CAZDQV010000139.1:0-383 GCA_964507795.1 uncultured Oscillospiraceae bacterium
GCTACGAGTGTACCGTTAGCATCATAAACCTTGAGAGCGACTTTGAAGTAATAAGTCTTGCCTTTAACTCCCTTAGTTGGGATAATTTCATCAGTGTCCTTGGTCTTCATAAGGCTGTAAGTTCCATTCTTAGAATCAGCTTTGTAGAATGAATACTTAACAGTGTAGCCGTTGTCAGTGAATGTGCTTACTTTAGCTGTGGGTCTTTAACATTATTACTGGGTACTTTATTTATTTTGAGAGTATCCATTTGCCGGATTTTTTTCCACCAATACGCTCAATCATTCCATAAGCTTTTAAATAGCTGATATGCCTCTGGGTTGTTCTAAGCGAAATATCCAAAAGCTTTGCAACTTCAGCAGCAGTTATATGCGGATTGTTTG
>CAZDQV010000139.1:393-3518 GCA_964507795.1 uncultured Oscillospiraceae bacterium
TTTGCCATCATTTCTAACAGTTGTATATCAATATCATTCAGTTCTTTTACGACATCTTTTGCGACATCTTTTGCGACATTATCGGTGATACTGTCGTTTAACAGTCTGATATAATCTTCTCCGGCATTACAGCATACCATTATCCCGCTGTCATCAATAGTGTATTCAGGTAAAGGGCTATTGTATTTTGCACAGGCTTCACTGATTTTGTCAAAGCCTCTACCCCATGCTTCAATCATTCCGCTTTTGAAAAATATTTCGGCAAGCTTCGGATTAAAAGGTTTTGAAGAATGTTTTGCAAACAGTTTTTCTGTCGTATTGAGATTTTCAGGCATACGTCCATCATTCCATACATAAAGCTTATCTTCATATACACTAATCTGAATCGGAGTGCAACCGCTATAGTCCTTATGAACAACTGCATTCAGAAGAATTTCTCTAAATGCATCAGGATTAAACATAAATCGTTCTACCCTTTGGACTCCTTTGTATTCTATAAGTGCTTTCATATATTTTGTATAAACAAGATCAATTGTTTTATCTATCTGTTCAATTAACGGACCGTGAACCTCATCCTGATATCTCAAATTAGAGATTGTATCATAACCGGGGTATAAAGTGGATATAAACTTGTATCAGAATGTGTTTTACAAATATTGATTGTCTAAAAATATTGTAATTCCAACGGTTAAGCTTGCCTGCACACTTCAAATCAATATAAGGGGAGAGTAGTCCTTACCGTCTTTTCTTTTCGGATTTCATATAGACATATCCTATTGTTTTTGAACCCATAAAAGCCGACGGGGCTGTTCCCATCGGCGTATTGCAGGTCTTTGATTTTTAACCGTTATTATTTCTCAGAATCACAAACTTTTTCTTTCGGAAGAACTTCTCCGATATATGCTTTCACGCCAAGATATACTTCATCAAAAAGTGTACTTAAAGTCTATTCAAAGTATACTTTCAAAGGCTACTTTACAATCCATATTCCGTTACGCTTTGATCCTTTCCTTTCAAGAATTCCATATTCCTGAAGCTTTGAGCAGATTTTTTTTACGCCGGCAATACTCAGACCGGTTTGGTCTGCAACTTCCTGAAGAGATAAATTGCCGTCAGCGGATAAAGCATCATATACCTTCTTTTGGTTTGCGGTTAACCCTTTTTTCTGCAGAAGAATTCCTTTTCGAATCACTACCTCAGGCCTTTCAAATGCCAACGGAATGGTGACTTTAAGCATTCCGTCATCAAATGAAAACACATCTCTGCCATATTTTTTGACTATAGTTGGCACACCATGCCCGCTCTGCTCCGCATATTTTGCTGCCATAAATACTGTTAACAGGCTCTTGTTAATCGGCATACTGGTTCCATGGTAAAACCCCTCTTTTGACAATGCAAAAGGAAGACCTCCATAAGAGACAATCTCTATGCGATCATCAAATAGGTATACGGAAGGGGCTATGGCATTGTTCCAGTCATTGTGTAAGCATGCATTAATCCATGCCTCCCTGAAACTAGGATAATCGAACAACGGCTGTTCTTTTCTTTTGGCACCATTCAGATTGACGTTCATAACATTTATAGCTTCAAAAAATCCCAGCACTTCAGAAACGGATACAAGAATGCATTTCCCGCCATACTCTGTTCTTTTTGACATTACACTTTTATCGGTGCCTTCAAAAGTGATAACTTTTAAGGAAATTTCATTGTTATCAGATAGCAGATAGGCATTTATGTTAAAGCTGCCATTTCTGTTTAACAGCCCATAATTTGAATAAAATGCATTAGTTGCTTTCGGATGGATTCCGCTACCCGCTAATATTGCAAACAGTGCATTAAAGGTGAGCTCCTGATTTGGAGATGATTTCTGACGTATTATATCCGAATCAGATGTAGCCAGCATCTTTCTCAAAACATCGTTTGATGCCTGTTCATCTGCTGAAATATTGCGCAGATAGTATCTCCCGTCAAAGGAATATGGTATGTCAAAACCGCTTGCAGTAACTTTAATATATTTTTTTCCGTTATCGTCCTGCTGCTCCTGAATATCTGCATAAATTCGTGGCTCAATTTTATCACGGATTTTGTTACGAATATCCATCAGAGTATTCTTTCCTATAGAAAGCCCGCAAACATTTCCATTATCATCTACACCAAAGTAAACTGCTGCCTTACCATGCTTATTAAGCATAGCGGTAAGTGATTTCAAGCCTTTATCAAGCTGCCCTAACCCTTCTTTGAATTCCTGATATTCGTTCTCAAATCCAATATTCACAGTAAGCCACCTCTTCCATCTGAATTTATCTAAAGTATACTACAAAGTTCCACCAAAGTCTACTTCTAAAGTCTACTTTTGATAATGTTTCAGAGTATCATATGTATTATTTAATATTTTAATCAAAAAATTCATATGACAATCATTTTTAACCGTTTAGTGCAAAAGGTTTACATAGCGGGAACTTGTCCGGTAAAACAACTTCGAATATTGGTTAAAATATTGCAATTTCAATGGTTTCACACCTTTTGATGCTTCAAATCAAATGGGGCGAATCGTTGGAATTGTAGTGCTTTGAACCAATAAAATACGGTGATTGTGCGCAAAAGTCAAGCGATGAAGCGCTTCGGTAGGACACAGCCATATATATATATGGAAACCGCAGCCTATAGAGGAATATCGAATAGCATTTTTGACATCTGCACATTGCTTTTAATAGTTTTAATGTGTGTTCGTCGTTTCACGATTGACAACAACACATTGTTTCCATATAATATAATGTGTGATTGTCAAAGCGAGGTGATGGATATGAATGCTAAGAATAAAATCAAAGAACTTCTGAAAGAGTCAAATGGTACGATTACTGCGGCACAGGTTACGGAAGCAGGGTTACACCGCAGTGCTTTGCAGGAACTTGTCAAGGGCGGTGAAATATACCGTGTTGGGCGTGGTCTGTATGTGCAGAGTGACGCATGGGAGGATGATTTCTATCTTCTCCAGCGCAAATATAGCCGCGGTATCTATTCACATGATACAGCCTTGTATCTGCTGGGCTATTCGGACCGTACCCCGGCAAAATATACGATGACCTTTCCTAAGGGATACAATGCTCGCTCATTGAAGCAGGAGA
>CAZDQV010000140.1:0-3443 GCA_964507795.1 uncultured Oscillospiraceae bacterium
CCGTTTGCAAGGTGACAGTAAATGCGCCGATGTCGATGGCAGATGATGTTGTAAATTATGTGAACAAGGTTGATACAGAGTTTGCATGGGATGTAACAAAAACATTATCATATGATGAAACTTACTGGGATGATTCAACTGGCTGGAGAACTGCAGGTTCAGATGCAGAGCACAAAGCTGCAGACTACCTGGCAGGCATTTTCAAAGAAATCGGCCTTGAAGATGTTACAAAAGAACCTGTGACTGTAGACAAATGGCAGTTTAACGGAGCAGAATTCACACTTGAAAACAAAGACGCTGACGTAAATATCAAACTTAACCCTGTATCATATGCAAGCTCAGGCACAGACAGCAAAGGAATCACAGGAGAGATAGTATATCTGAAGCATGGATATGAATCAGATTATGAAAAATATTATGATGAGCAGGGGCTCAAAGGCGATGAAAGAAACATGAAAGGCAAAATCGTTCTTGTTGATATAAATCAGAATGACGCTTACTGGATTACTCCGCATTACTTGGAAGCTTACTATCAAGGAGCAGCCGGCATCATGTCGTATTCAAGCCAGTATGTTGATGAAAACGGAAACCAGCGTGGTGACAAATGGGATACAGCATGCCAGATGCAGGATCTGTGCTCGATAGATTATGGAATTCCTTGCGTAAGCATCAGCAGAGCAGACGGACTTGAGCTTATTGCAGCAATAGGCAAAATCCAGAAAGCAGGCAAAACAGCCACATCAAAACTGATAGTTGACAATGAAGTTGGAGAACAGAACGGAGTCTCATACAATATTGTTGGTAAAATCAAAGGAACAGGCAACACAGGGCAGCAGATACTTGTTGCAGGACATTATGACAAGTATTTCTACGGAACAAATGATGACAGTGCCGCAGTAGCTCTCGTTGTATCAATGGCTAAGGCAATGATTGATTCGGGTTACAAGCCTGTAAACGACATCATCTTTATAGCTCACGGCTCGGAAGAATGGGGCAGACAGGGTACTGAAACTGACTGGGCTGAAGGCTCATGGCAGATGATAACAAAAGCTCACCCTGAATGGAGCGGTACAACTTTAGGAATCCTGAACTACGAACTTCCTGCCAAGAAAGGCACAGAGGGCGGAATCCAGAGTATGTTCATGTCAACTGAAGAAAACAGCGAAATCAGAAGCGAGATAATCAATGAAAGCGGACTGCTTGATCTGATTGGAACAGACGCTACAATAACTGAAAGAAACGGTTCGCAGCCTATGAGTGATGCAATATGCTATCAATTCAAAGGAGTACCATGCTATGAAATAAATGCGCAATATGGTACAGACGGCAATGACCTGAGTACTTATCATACCAAATATGATGATGCAGATGAGTACAGCTCGGAGGCTATGGATTATGCACTCAAACTGTCAGGTGCTGTTGCAATGTATGTAGATCAGTCTCCGGCAATTGTATTCGATTATACTTTGAGATGTGATGAACTTGAAAAAGCAATGGAAGACAACGATGCATTATACAAAGAAGCAGGCATCGATGTTGAAGCATACAAGGCAGCATTGCAAGAGTTAAGAAGCAGCAGCAAAGCATTTACCGCAAAAGCAAAAGAAATAAATGCTTCATATGAAAAAGCTGTTGCGGCAGGAGGAGACACTGCTGCAATCATGAAAGAGGCACTTGCTCTCAACAAGCAGAGCCTGGAGGCTTATCAGTATCTGCAGGATAAATTCCTTGGAATGAGTGGAGACGGCAATGTTTATGTATTCCACGAAATTATCCAGACAAACATAAATACAATTGATACTGTAATAAATGCTCTGAAGAGCGGAGATACAGAGACAGCATTCAATACTGCCTGGACTATCAACGGCGGAGTGGAATTCGGAGCATACAGCTTCAGCAACAAGGTTTCAGAAGAAGCGATAAAAACAGTATTCTGCGAATATGTAACAGATAACCGTTCATATGGCAAGAAGGTTGGAAGAGCTGATACTTACGAAGCAACACACGCATTGCTTGCAGGTACAAACAGCGAAGGATACAAAGATGAGATCAGCATTTATGAAAAAGCAAGAACAAAACTGATTCCTGAGCTTAAAACATACATGGAACAGGAAATCAGTGGTATGAAAGCTCTCAGCGAAAAACTTGCAGTTAAATAAAAAAGAACAGCAAAACAAAAAAGAATATACCGGCAGCAGCCGGTATTCTTTTTTGTTGTTTATACTTTCTTATTGTTATATAATTAGAAAAACAAATTACACTTTGTTGGAGGAACCCGGTTATGAGTTTTCACGGTGCAATGGGAATTACATATATAGCTGCTATTATAATAGCGGCCATGCCGGTTGTGCTCATTTTGCTGATGAAAAGCCTGAAGATGATAAACCTCAAAGGTGCACATCGGTATCTGCTTGTTACCGCAATATGCCTCCTGCTTATAAATATACTGTACTTTCTGATCGATTATTACAGCGTTATAACTTCGTATTACAAAAGCGGCACTTTTATCAGAGTGTTTGATATATGGCTGGCTATTACCATGCAATGCTCATGGTATATGGTTTTGAAGGAACTCCTTTTTAGAGAGAGCTACTCTGTGCTGTGGCAAATTGTGAAATACGGATATGTGGGTTCTCTTTTGGTATCCATGATAAATTACGGCTGGATAATGGATGATGGATATGTTGTCAGTGACAGCGCTTTGAAGTCATATGCGCTAATAATGGATCTTGTGGTTGCGCTTTTTCTTACCGCAATCAATATCATATGCATAATTCTGATAACCAAAAAACTTTTGAACAAAGGAAAAACTCAGGGCGTTGTAAAATTTACGCTTGCAGCAACTGTATTTGTCACTGCGGACGGACTTCAGAACACCAAAGCCTCCGTAAACCTGATACTGGGCAATATCGTACTTTTTCAATATGATGGCGGCATAGTGAATCTGACAGCAATTATAAGGCTGCTGTTTGGATTGTGTCTGCTGTGGTATGCCGTAAGATACTGTTTCTTCAAACCGTCTGAGGGGCGGGCAGATGCAGATGTTGGAAAAAATCCTGATGATGACAGGAAAACAATCGAGGCTCTTGCAGTAGAAAAAGGCCTTACAGAGCGAGAAAAAGACATAGTGAAATTATTGTTTGAAGGCGCCACATATCAGGAAATGGCAAATGACTTGTATATTTCAAAAAACACTGTTAAGCATCACGTCACCAATATATACAGGAAACTGGGAGTGGGTTCAAAAGATGAGATGATAGACATATTCAGAAAAAACACGAGGCAGTAATAAATCAGAAAAATTACTGAATTGTGAAAAAGGCACATAAGGGCTATTGCCCGGCACAGCTTCAAAGGGATAGAATTGCAATACCAAAACGCAATTCTATTTTTTTAAGGAGGAGAAGTTATGACAAATCAAAGACATAACATCATGAGCCGTA
>CAZDQV010000141.1:0-3272 GCA_964507795.1 uncultured Oscillospiraceae bacterium
CAGAAAGGAGTTTACTCCATGACATCAAATTGCACAGGATGTTCAAATGAAATGGAAAAGAAACTTCAGGAGATAATCACAAAGCACAAAGACACGCGCGGCTCACTGATTCAGGTGCTGCATGAAGCTCAGGACCTTTACGGTTATCTGCCTATGGAAGTTCAGCTTAAAATCGCAGAAGGCCTTAATGTGCCTCTGGCCGAAGTGTACGGAGTTGTAAGCTTTTACACTCAGTTCACAACAAATCCCAAGGGCAAATACAGAATCAGTGTCTGTATGGGAACAGCATGTTATGTCAAAGGATCTCAGGAAATCCTCGACAAATTCAGAGAAAAGCTTGGAATCAACACAGGCGAATGCACAGAAGACGGCAAGTTTTCACTTGATGCCTGTCGCTGCATAGGCGCATGCGGTCTGGCACCTGTTGTAACTGTAAACGATGACGTATATGGCAAGCTTACAGCTGATATGGTGGATGATATCCTTAAAAAATATGAAGATGAGGAGGCTGCCGTATGATAAAAAGCATAGAAGATATAAAGAAAATAAGGGAAAGCAAAAAGGCTGACCTCGAAATACGTATAAACAAAAGTGCGGCGCCAACAGCAGAAGGCGGCAGAATGCACATACTCGTATGCGGCGGTACAGGATGCACATCTTCATCTTCGATGAAAATCATCGAAAAAATGGAAGAGTTCATCGCCGCAAACAACATGGGAAATGAAATCAAGGTTGTAAAAACAGGCTGTTTCGGTCTGTGTGCACAGGGCCCTATCATGATGATATATCCTGATCACCTGATGTATACACAGGTACAGGTGGATGATGTTGAGGAAATATTCAAAAGTCATGTAATGGAAGGCAAACCTGTCACAAGACTGCTTGCCGGAAACCACGAGGATGGTGAGGCATCAAATGCACTCGAAAGTGTTGATTTCTTTTCAAGACAGATGAGAGTTGCTCTCAGAAACTGCGGAGCAATCAATCCTGAAGACATAGACGAATATATAGCAAGAGACGGATATATGGCCATCGAAAAGGTGCTCACTGAAATGACTCCTGAAGAAGTCATAGAGCTGATGAAGGCTGCAGGCCTCAGAGGAAGAGGCGGTGCAGGATTCCCTACAGGAGTTAAATGGAGCTTTGCAGCGGCACAGCAGATAAAACAAAAGTATGTATGCTGTAATGCCGACGAAGGAGACCCCGGTGCATTCATGGACAGATCCGTACTTGAGGGAGACCCTCACTCAGTCATAGAAGCCATGTCTATTGCTGCGTATGCAATAGGTTCAAACCAGGGGTATGTATATGTCAGAGCAGAATACCCTATAGCAGTTCAGAGACTCACAATAGCAATCAAACAGGCAAGAGAATACGGACTTCTGGGCAAAGATATCTTAGGCACAGGTTTTGATTTTGACCTTGATATCAGGCTCGGTGCGGGAGCATTCGTATGCGGTGAAGAAACAGCGCTGATGACATCAGTAGAAGGTAAAAGAGGAGAACCAAGACCAAGACCTCCTTTCCCTGCTGTCAAAGGACTTTTCGGACAGCCTACAATATTAAACAACGTTGAAACATATGCAAATGTACCCGTAATAATCCTGAAGGGCGCAGAATGGTTCTCCGGTATCGGTACAGAGAAATCCCACGGAACGAAAGTATTTGCTGTCGGTGGTAAGATTGAAAACACAGGTCTTGTTGAAATCCCTATGGGAACCACTCTCAGAGAAATCATATATGATATAGGCGGAGGTATTCCAAACGGCAAACACTTCAAGGCTGCACAGACAGGCGGTCCGTCAGGCGGATGCATTCCTGCATCAAAACTTGACACACCTATAGATTATGAATCCCTCATAGCGTTAGGCTCAATGATGGGATCAGGCGGACTTATCGTAATGGATGAAGATACATGTATGGTAGACCTCGCAAAGTTCTTCCTTGAGTTTACAGTAGATGAATCATGCGGCAAATGTCCTCCTTGCAGAATAGGTACCAAGAGAATGCTTGAGATTCTCACAAGAATCACAGAAGGCAAAGGCGTGCCTGAGGATATAGACAAGCTCGAAACACTTGCAAGAGACATCAAGGCTGCAGCACTTTGCGGACTTGGTCAGACAGCACCTAACCCTGTGCTTTCGACTCTGAAATATTTCAGAGATGAATACATGGCACATGTTATTGACAAGAAATGTCCTGCCGGTGTATGTAAGTCAATGCTCAAATTCAAGATTGATACGGATGTATGCAAGAGATGCGGCATATGCAAGAAAAACTGTCCTGTTGATGCAATATCAGGCGACAGAAACACACCGTTTGCAATTAACCAGGATAAATGCGTCAAGTGCGGTGCCTGCATAGAAAAATGTCCATTCAAGTCAATTCTGAAGAATGCGTAGGAAAGGAGCTGAGATAATGAAGAAAGTACATGTAAATATAGATGGTATAGATGTTTTGGTTCCTGAGAATTATACAGTTCTTGAGGCTGCAAAGGAAGCGAATATTTCAATTCCGACGCTATGCTATTTAAGAGAAGTAAGCGAGCTTGGCTGCTGCCGTATGTGTATAGTCAAGGTTGAAGGTGCAAGAGCACTGCAGGCTGCCTGTGTACACCCTGTTTCAGAAGGAATGGTTGTCAAAACACACACACCTGAAATCATGGCAGCAAGAAGAACAAATCTTGAGCTGATACTGTCAAACCACAAGGCATCATGCCAGACATGCACCAGATCACACATAGACTGTGAGCTGCAGGTGCTTGCAAACAAACTCAACATCAGCGATGTTCATTTTGAAGGAGACAACAAAAAACTCCCTCTTGATATCGGTACATCCATCGTAAGAGACCCGAACAAATGCATACTTTGCAGAAGATGCGTAAGCGTATGCAAGAATATACAGACAGTAGGCGTTATAGATGCTGTAAACAGAGGTTTTAACACTGTAATCGCATCACCGTTTAACATGCCTCTTTCACAGACGCCTTGCGTCAACTGCGGTCAGTGCATCAATGTATGTCCTGTAGGCGCACTGAAAGAAAAAGACGATACCGACAAGGTATGGGAAGCTATATATGATGAAACAAAGCACGTAGTTGTTCAGACAGCTCCCGCTGTAAGAGCTGCTCTCGGAGAGGACTTCCTCATGCCGATGGGAACTCCTGTAACAGGCAAAATGGTAACTGCTCTCAAAATGCTCGGCTTTGACGCTGTGTTTGATACAGACACTGCAGCTGACCTTACCATCATGGAAGAAGGCACAGAGCTTAT
>CAZDQV010000142.1:0-3258 GCA_964507795.1 uncultured Oscillospiraceae bacterium
CCTGGACATAAATGTGGAGAATCAGTATAATTTTCGTAAATTTGTTGGGTTAAGGAAAAAGACGACAAATCGTATAATGATAAGATTAGGAACGTTATTTAGTGGAATCGGGGCAATTGAGCAAGCTCTCCTTCGTTTAAATGAAGAGCATATCAATGTCTTTGCCTGCGATAATGGGGAGATTGATTTAAAGCTCCTTCCAATGGCAGAACAAAAAGAATACGATGTATTAAGGAAAATATCCCAAAAGAACATATCGCCCAAAGACAAACAAAGGCTTATTGAATTGAGCGATAAGGAACATAAATTAATTGAAGATATCGCTAGCCAAGTTAAGAATCTTCCAACGGTAGAGCAAAAAAACAACTTCATTAAAGAACTCTATAGAACTCATAGCAAGGGGGAAAATTTAGTAAAGCAAACGTACCTTGCTAATTATAAGATAAACGAGAATGATTTTCATCTGGATGTTCATTTTATGGATGGAACCGATTACCGTAACCAAGTTGACTTGATGGTTGGCGGAAGTCCTTGCCAGTCATTCTCTACCAATGGGAAGCGTGGTGGTTTCGCAGATACAAGAGGAACTCTTTTCCACGAGTATGCACGTATTATCAGTGAAGTGCAGCCAAAATGTTTTATCTTTGAAAATGTTAAAGGTTTACTTATTCATGATAATGGGGCAACCTGGGATACAATAATGAATACTTTCAAAGAGTTAAACTATGATATTTACGTAAATCAAGATTCTTTTGGAAGAGAAAGTCCATTATTGAACGCTAAGGACTATGGTATCCCGCAAAATAGAGAACGTATTTACCTTGTGGGTATTCGTAACGATATTAAACTAAAGTCTGCGTTTCATTTTCCTAAGCCAATTAAGTTGGAAAAAACTAACGCCGACTTCTTGGATAAGGCAGTCCCAGCTAAATATTATCTTGGGAAAAAAGGATTTGAATTTGTCACTACACACCCGACGAGGGCTCAAGTTGGCTACACAATACAAAAGTGTCAAAAAGCCAATCAGCAATTCAATTGGAATGGCGATTTTATATTCGAACCATTAAGCGAAAAGCACACTCCCGAGATATTGGGACGAGCTTATGTCGGAACATGGAATGGAACAAAAGGAGTAATTCGAATGTATACTCCCAGGGAATGCTTACGGTTAATGGGGTTTCCAGATACTTTTGTTATGCTTCACCCAGATAATGTGATGTGGCGTCAAAGCGGGAATTCAATTGTAGTTGATGTTCTGATGGCAATAATTAAAGAATTAAAGAAAACAGGTATTTTTAGAGGATGAAATTAGCGACCGTCTTTTCTGGTATCGGCTCAATAGAGCAGGCATTGCGGAGAATGGGTAAAGACTACGAAATTGTCTTTGCTTGTGATAATGGCGATGTCGAGTTCAATTTGTTGTCTGGTAAAGACCTTGAAGACTATACTAAATTAACTAAGTTGCGTAGTAAAAAGCAGTTGCACGAGCCGTCCGACATAAAGCGATTAGAAGAATTAGGAAAGAAAGAAAATTCTATAGCAGAGGCCATTCGGGCAAAAATATGTTCAATGGATTCCAAGACTGACAAAAAGTTATATGTCGACAAGTTATATGCAGATAATAGTCGACAGCAAAACTTTGTCAAAAAGGCATATATTGCGAATTATGGAGATAAATTATCGGCAGATGACTTCCATCTCGATATCCGATTTTTGGATGGGACAGATTATAAAAATGCAAATATAGATCTGCTTGTCGGTGGTAGTCCTTGTCAAGCATTTTCCGCAGTTGGTGCTCAGTATGGATTAAACGACACGCGAGGAACGCTATTTTACGAGTTCGCCCGCATCGTAAAAGAAACACAGCCCAAAGTTTTCATTTACGAGAATGTTCGAGGATTAACCACCCACGATGACGGCCATACATGGCAGGTTATGCGAAGCGTGTTTGAGAATGATCTTAACTATAGAATAGCTGAGCCGCAAGTTCTAAACGCTTCGGACTATGGAATTCCACAAAGCCGAAGGAGAGTATTCGTGATAGGTATTAGGGAAGACATTAAATGCAAAGACTTTCAATATCCTAGTCCTGTCAAGTTAAAGTACACAATGCAGGATTTTTTGGAAGACAATTGTGCTTACGGTCACTTTACATATGACAAAAAAACTGGAATGCTGGTTATCGAGAAGATTCCCGGACACCCTGACGATAAATTTACTCTAACACCTGCTGTTCAGAAATATGTAATGGCGGGCGGTACTTCTAACTACAAGACATCAACTGAAACTGATTTGCCTATAGCTCGAACATTAATGAAAATGATGACTCAGCATCATAGAGCTGGTGTCGATAATTACATTACTGTCCAAAAAGAGCCACTGAAATTACGACAACTTTCTGATAGAGAGGCGCTTCGTTTAATGGGCTATCCTGATGATTTTAAGATAGCTGTATCATCTATGCAAACGCTCCGACAGGCAGGTAATTCAATTGTGGTTGATGTAATGATGGCCATTGTTCACCAAATCGATTTAACTGAGGTTTATTGCTAAGTATGGCAGACAACAAGAACAAGACTAATTTCAAATCGCCGAAGAAAGGCTCAAACATTCTATGCCGTGTCTCAAATCCCACAGCAGAGATGGTGGTCAAGTATGTGAATCGACTTCCCAAAGAAATTATGGCGGAAGATAAATTTCGTTCCATTATGGGTACAAGCTGGTTCTCCAACGAACACCAGGCTCCAGAGCAGTGGGGGTTATATTACATTGATGGGACGACATATTATCCCCGATTTTCAAGAGACATCACTGAAAAAGAGGCTGAACGTTATCTTAACGGATGGCTTAAGCGTCTTATAGTAATAAACCCCTATACAAAATTCAAAGTATCTAATGATAATGGGCTGGTCATATCTATTGTAAAACATCTCGTAGATTTCCCTCATATAAAAGACCTTAAAACAATCATTCGGGATATCATAAATTCAAAAGAGCCATTCATAGTAAATGACATTTTGGCAAATACCCTCAACAAGTATTCTGAAGTTCTGGACGTGACAACAATTGACAAGGATAAAGAATTGTTCGATGTTAAATTATTACCTGATTACCAAGATATTATAAGTAAGAAATATATGAAAAAGAAGGATTATTTCCACCTGTTCGATGGCATTGTCGATGATACAATAGATACTAATTTCCAGACTATCTTCTTCGGCACTCCTGGCAGCGGCAAGTCTCATAAAGTTGGTAAAA
>CAZDQV010000143.1:0-3235 GCA_964507795.1 uncultured Oscillospiraceae bacterium
AAATATTGAAAGCTTCAAAAAACAAGTTGAAATATATATTGAAGCAATCAAGAATTTAAATGAAATAGATTAACAATTTATTAATAAGTTATACAAAAGAGGATGTTATCTATGTTGACAACATCCTTTTTACATGTATTATTCTGAATTTTATAGAATTATAAATACTGCAATTAATTGTTAAATGTTATGGTGCATGCTTACCACTTTAGACTATCAAAGGTATTTTCGTCTAACACTTCTTTAATAAATATGGAAATTGAAAGGACTTCGCCAGTATCTAAGTCATCCTCAATCCAATAACCATTTATAGATTCATAATCTTCATTGTCATCGATATACTTTAATGTATTATCAATTTTTCTTGTTTCTTGTAAAGAAGTACCAATCTTGATTCCATTAGGAAGGGAACCTTTAAAACCAGTAGTGCAAAAAATTTTAAATAATTTATTATTTGAAGCAAAATATAGATTAATACAATTTTCAATAAATATAACAGTCCATGGATTTGGTATTGTTTCTTGTTCAGCTTTCCATATTTCAGTTTCATATTTTATGTTGTTTTGATTTAAATAATTTATGACATCATTTAAAGAATCATAAAGTTTAATCTCATCTAAACCTTCATAAGGTTTTATATTACTATTTAATATGTTCATTTTGATTTCCTCCTAAATATTAATTTAGAACTTTCTAAACCATCGGTTTTATATTGATTCTTAGATCCGTTTATAACTTTAAATTTGCCCAAGTCAGAAGTGCTAATTCTAACATAAGGTATGTTGCCGTGTCTTGGAGTACCTGGTGATACTTCTACAGCAGTTATATTTCTATTCTTGTTAGAATTCCCTACTATAATTAACTTTGCTTTTGAATTCGAATGAATAGATTTTCTAACAACAGTTTCATAGCCTTGTTCCTCCATTGCGCTACTAATTTGGTAGGCACTTTTGTCATAAAACATTTCTCGATTATCTGCAATTCTTCTATAGTCTGTATGACCATCTTTTCTGAAAATTTTTGAAGCAAAATATTGAATATCCAATTTATATTTAAGTGTTCCTTTAGTTCCTAAAAAATGTCCACTATTAGCCTTCATTCCCATGTTTGGCACCTCCATGAGCTTCAGAAATTTCCGAAGGAAAGAACAAATATTTTTGTTGATATATTTCGAATAACTGTAGAACTTCTTTATTCTTATTACCATATAGAATAATTAATCTAGGACTAATTCTTTTGATTAACTCTTCTGTATCTTTTAAAAATAAAGACTTATCTGCATTTGACCTAAGACATCCTACTGTACTAACTGCAACAATGGTATTTTTCCTTAAACCACCGAAACAGTATTTGTAACTATTAGGACCGCAAGCATGAAAATTGGGTATTGCTACTTTGCCGATACTATTGATATAGCTTCCAATAGTTCTACTTCGATATACATTCCATATTTTCAAGGCTTCTGGAAAATCACCACAAATCGAATAGTCTGGGCAAATTATGCAACCAGCATTTTCTATTTTCTTCAGTGAAAAGCCTTTGTTAGTTTGATGATCATATAATAATGAATTCCAAACACCATAGAATCCATCAAATGTATAATCATCTTGATAAAAATGAATAATTACATTTTCATCAATTTTGCTTGTACCAATTTTAGAATAAGATACAGGCCTATTGGGTAATTTGATATCTTCTGGAATATCCACAAATGGAATATCAAAGTTATCAATATCAAATTCTGCATCTTTAAGCATATATGCTCCAAAGACATCTTTTAATTCTTTTTTAGTAGTTATATCAAAGGAAAAATTCATAATAAATCATTCCTCCTAAGCCCTTCGGGCTATAAAAATTAATCCAGAGAATAACTACATTTTTATAGAAAATATTACCATTTGATGGCCTCCTTTCTAAGCAAATTTTCATTTGCTTAATAAATTGAGGTCATGCTAAAATATCAATACAACGTGTTGATTAAACAACATGACCATGTCGACATTACTCGTAATAATGTCGACGTTTTTTATATAAACGCTTTTTGCGGTTATATTTTGTTATATTCTAATAAATCATTAAATATACCTTTTGTATCTATATTACTAGAAACAATTAAATCTTCATTAATTTCTATTTCTTTACCAAGTATTTGTTTTATCAACAATACTTCATAGTCAAAATATTTACTTTGGAATTTATTTTTATGTCTTCTTGCTTGTTCTAATATGTATCCAGCTTGCTCATCGCTAACTCCAAATTTTGATATTAATTCTTGCCTTGTGCATATATTTAAATAAATTACTATGGGTATAGGACAACGAAGATATTTTGCAAAATTGTCACACAAACTTTCATCTGCATCATTTTTGTCTTCTTCAAGTATATGTTTCAATTCATGAGCTATCGTTTGGCTAATTCTTGCAGGAGTTAAGTGATCTCCATATCTATCGTTATAATAAATCGTTGCATTTTGCTTGCTATTTCTAGAGATATTAAAACCATCTTTTGATTTTTTTATTAATATATCAAAATTCGGTTTATCAGTATAAGCAGAATAAGGAACAACATTGATTTGCATCTTTTTGCATAGCTTTTCCATATCAAGGGGATAGTCATCAATGGTGATGTTATAGTCTAATATTATGCTTATAACAAGTTTTCTTATTCTGTCATATTCCTCATCTCTATTTGGATACATCTAATCTTCCTTTCCCATAATCATTTCAACTAATTCTTTCTTTTCATCCTCGGTTAATTCTCCTCCATTTCTTGATAAAGATAATTTTATTGCTTCCATTGGCGATAAAACATTTTCGTCATCATCAAGCAACTCCTCTGGCTCGACACCTAATGCCTTTGCAAAATTAACAACCACATCAATTCTAGGCCTGCGTTTTCCTTGCAAATATCTACAAATAGAAGCTCTTGTAATTCCACTTTTTTCTGATAATTCCTTTTGATTCATATTTCTATCAGACATCATTTTTTTAACTTTCTCGCTCCAATCCATTTGTATATTGCCTCCTCCAACAAATATTATAGATTACCAATTTGCAATTTACAACTATAAAATTACCAAAATGAAATTATTTTGTGGTTTTTTAGAAAAATATATAAACATGGTTACTTATAAAACAAATGAAATCTAGAATTAAATTGTGCTCTTTTTGTATAATGGAAATATGAAGAAAGCAAAACTAGCATTAATCTACGACTTTGATAAGACATTATCCCC
>CAZDQV010000144.1:0-3196 GCA_964507795.1 uncultured Oscillospiraceae bacterium
TATTATATCACTAATGCAACCCATGAGCAAAACATTTATGCACACACAAAAAGACACCGGGGTTAACCGATGTCTTAATATGACTTTGCTATTAAACAAGCTCTACAAATACTGACTCCGCATTGTCTCCCTGTCTTGGTCCAAGCTTCAGAATTCTGGTGTATCCACCATTTCTGTCTGCATACTTAGGAGCTATATCTTCAAACAGTTTTGTTACAACGCTTTCATCAAATACAAATGCAAGAACCTGTCTTCTGGCATGTAAATCTCCGCGCTTTGCAAGAGTAATCATCTTTTCAGCGATTCTTCTTGTTTCCTTAGCTCTGTCCTGTGTAGTCTGGATTCTGCCATACTTAAAAAGGTCAGTCACCAGATTTCTAAGCATAGATTTTCTATGAGCTGAAGGTCTGCCCAGCTTCTTATATCCTGGCATAGCTTTTGTTCTCCTTTCCTGTCTGTTTCACATTATTCTTCGTTAGGCTTTAATTCAAGACCTAGTTCTTCAAGTTTGTGTTTTACCTCGTCCAAAGATTTCTTACCAAGGTTTCTAACCTTCATCATATCATCTTCAGAACGCTGAGTAAGCTCTTCTACAGTATTGATAGCAGCTCTCTTGAGGCAGTTGAAGGAACGAACTGAAAGTTCGAGTTCTTCTATTGTCATTTCAAGAGCTTTTTCTTTCTGGCTTTCTTCTTTTTCGACCATGATTTCCATTGAATCGGTATCGTCAGCGAGCTCGATGAACAGATTCAGATGCTCCTGCATTATCTTTGCTCCAATCGATACGCCCTCTTCAGGTCTGATGGATCCGTCAGTCCAGATTTCAAGTATAAGCTTATCATAGTCTGTAACCTGACCTACTCTTGTGTTTTCTACTGTAAAGTTTACTTTTCTGACCGGCGTGAAAATAGAGTCAACAGGAATTACTGCAATAGGAGTATTCTCTGTCTTGTTCTGCTCAGCAGGGATATATCCTCTGCCTCTTGCCAGATTAATTTCGATAACAAGTGATGCACCATCTTCAAGAGTTGCTATATGCAGATCCGGATTAAAAATCTCCATGTCAGCATCACCGATAATATCGGCTGCAGTCACTTCTTTGGGACCTATTGCATTTATCAGCACTCTTTTGGTATTTTCACCGTTTAACCTTACAGCAAGCTTTTTAAGGTTCAAGATTATCTCAGTAACATCTTCCTTCACTCCCGGTATAGTTGAGAATTCGTGAAGTATTCCGTCGATTTTAACTGATGTAACTGCAGCTCCGGGAAGAGAACTCAAAAATATTCTTCTGAGACTGTTTCCCAAAGTAGTTCCGTAACCTCTTTCAAGAGGTTCAACTATGAATTTGCCATAGTTGGGATCTTCATTTGAATATATACATTCAATTGTTGGTTTTTCGATTTCTATCATTAAAAACCCTCCCTTTCATCCAAGATTTCTAACTACTTAAATCAGATTACTTGGAGTACAATTCGACGATTAGATGCTCTGCAACAGGTGTGTCAATCTGATCTCTTGTAGGGAGTGACAAAACTCTGCCTTCAAGTTTTTCTGTATCAACACTCATCCAAGCAGGAACTGTTATAATCATATCTTTGATTTCCTTGAACTTAGGTGAGCTTGCGCTCTTGTCTTTAACCTTAACTACATCTCCGGCTTTCAATTCCATTGAAGGAATTGTAGCTTTCTTTCCGTTTACTGTGAAATGACCGTGAGTTACAAGCTGTCTTGCTTCTTTCCTTGAGGAAGCAAGGCCAAGTCTGAACACTACGTTGTCTAATCTTGTTTCAAGAAGAATCAGCAGGTTTTCACCAGTGATACCAGACTTCTTTGCAGCCTTGTCAAACAGATTTCTGAACTGAGTTTCCTGAAGTCCATAGAATCTCTTTGTCTTTTGTTTTTCTCTTAACTGGTCGCCATAGTCCGACTGTTTTTTTCTGCTCTGTCCATGCTGACCGGGAGCGTAATTTTTTCTTTCAAGTGCACATTTGCCACTATAGCATCTTTCACCTTTTAAGAACAGTTTCTGTCCTTCTCTTCTGCATAATTTGCAGCTAGCGTCTGTATATCTTGCCATTTTAAATTACTCCTCCTTTCCTAGACTCTTCTTCTCTTTGGCGGTCTGCATCCGTTGTGCGGTATAGGTGTGATATCTCTGATCATTGTGATATCAAGACCTGCAGTCTGAAGAGCTCTGATTGCAGCTTCTCTTCCGGAACCCGGACCTTTAACATATACTTCTACTGTTTTCAAACCATGCTCCATTGCAGCCTTTGCAGCAACTTCTGCAGCCTGCTGTGCAGCAAATGGTGTTGATTTTTTTGATCCTTTGAAGCCAAGTGAACCAGCACTTGACCATGATAATGCGTTTCCGCTCATATCTGTAAGTGTTACAAGAGTGTTATTAAAGGTAGCCTGAATATGAGCCTGGCCTTTTTCAACGTTCTTGCGCTCTTTTTTCTTTTTTCTTACTGCTTTTTTTACAGCTTTAGCCATATCAATCTACCTCCTTACTTTTTCTTTCTTCCTACAGTTTTCTTGGCGCCCTTACGAGTTCTTGCATTAGTCTTGGTTTTCTGACCTCTTACAGGGAGTCCTCTTCTGTGTCTGATGCCTCTGTAGCATCCGATTTCCATTAATCTCTTGATGTTCAGTGATACTTCTCTTCTGAGATCACCTTCTACAAGATAATCTTCTTCAATAATCTTTCTGATTTTACCGGCTTCTTCTTCTGTCAGATCCTTAACTCTTGTGTCAGGATTGATTCCGGCTTTTTCCAGGATTAATGTTGCTGTTGGTCTGCCTATTCCATAGATATATGTCAGACCGATTTCTACTCTTTTTTCTCTTGGTAAGTCAACACCAGCAATACGAGCCATATTTTTCTCCTTCCCCCATCTTCCGTCGCCTTATCAGGGTGGCAATATAGACGGGATCACATAATATAAGTGGTGATATTTGCGGCAGCAGCCCTGAACCTGCTGCCATCACTTAATAACTGATTAACCCTGTTTCTGCTTGTGCTTAGGATTTTCACAGATAACCATTACTTTTCCTTTTCTTTTGATAATTTTGCACTTTTCGCAGATAGGTTTTACGGAAGCTCTGACTTTCATTGTTTTCCTCCTAATCTACTTATCTCTCCATGTAATTCTGCCTCTTGACAAGTAATAAGGTGAAAGTTCCACCTTAA
>CAZDQV010000145.1:0-3131 GCA_964507795.1 uncultured Oscillospiraceae bacterium
TCAAAAAACTCCCATGCCCGCATACTTGGCACCACCATAAATGAAACAGTGTGAGCTATAACTATTGTGTTTCCATATGCTGTTCTGTATACTTATAGTACGGCATAGATCGTGTTCTTTTTGGGTCGCTAGCCCGTTCAAAAAACTGATTTCAGGTACTCTCATTTGCACCACCATCTGTCCAGCTTTTTATAGGCAAAAGGACGTATAGTAAAATAAAAAAAGACAGAGTACCGTGCCGTAGATTTTTCCTGGAGGTAACAGTATGGATATAATTTACGACAAATGTTGTGGTATTGATGTGCACAAAAAGCTTATCGTTGCCTGCTTCCGATGCGGCAGGAAGCAGGAAGTACGTGACTTTGGTGCAACAACCAGAGAACTCCTCGAATTAGCTGACTGGCTCAGGGAAGGCGGCTGCGAAATGGTTGCCATGGAGAGTACAGCTTCTTATTGGAAGCCTCTGTATAATATCCTTGAATCATCTGGCCTGAATGCTATGGTGGTTAATGCCCATCATATGAAAGCAGTTCCTGGTCGGAAAACGGATGTGAAGGATGCGGAATGGATTGCAGATCTTCTCCAGCATGGGCTGCTTCAGCCCAGTTATATTCCAGACAAGGATCAAAGAGAGCTAAGAGAATTAGTTTCTTACCGCAAAAGCCTTGTCGGAGAACGTACCAGAGAACTGAATCGTCTGCAAAAAATGTTGGAAGGTGCCAACATCAAGCTGTCGGGAACGGTATCAGACATCAATGGTAAAAGTGCCCGTAGTATTCTGGAATATCTCCTCACGGGAAAAAGCATAGATACGGCCAAATACGATGAGATGTACGAGAAGAAAATCATTGCTCATAATCTCAAAGCTACCAGGGAGCAGATCATTGATGACCTCAATGGCATGATGTCGCCTCTTCAACGCAGGATGATGAAGGAACTTCTTACCCATTTGGATGAACTGAATGAGCATATCAAAAATCTGAATGATGAAATTGATAACTTTATGAAGCCAGAAGAAAAGCATGCTTCACATGTCCTTCAGGATATCACTGGTATCGGTAACACCAGTGCTCAGGCCATTGTCTCTGTCATTGGTACGGATATGACTCGTTTTCCTACAGATAGACACATATCATCCTGGGCTGGATTATGCCCGGGCAATAATGAAAGTGCCAGAAAAAGAAAATCCGGGAAAACCAGGAAGGGAAATTCTCTTTTGCGGACAACACTAATTACCTGTGCACACTCAGCTGTAAAGAATAAAAAATCTTATTTTTACGCACAGTTTATGCGGATCAGTGCGCACCGCAGTCCAAAGCGTGCTTATGTTGCAGTGGCTCATTCCATGTTAATTGCAATTTATCACATTCTAAAAGATGGCGTTATTTTCAAGGATCTTGGCGCTGATTATTATAATCAGTTCAATAAAGAGCGCAAAATTAATGCGTATCTAAAAAAACTAAAAGCACTTGGCTGGGAAGCTCCAACAGTTGTCGCATAGGCCCGCCAGCCAGGTTCACAACCTCTTTATTGAATTTGATAGGGGTAGTTTGCGCTTTTTTTCACCCGAAAGTTTTTGTTTCATAGTAAAGGATGTGATTATGCATGAAACATTCTCAAAAACGTACATTCATGGATATAGAAAAAATGAATTCTGATGAATTTAAGGCATTTTGCCGATCTGGTAATAGAAATCATTTTACCAGGATCCGAAAAATGCCCCTTCAGGATCTTCTTTTCACAATGATAAACAGAAAGGGGCTGACGTTGGCATTGGAACTGAGAAATTATATGAAAATTGCTCATCCTGGCACTTCCATTTCAAAACCAGGATATTTAAAACAGCGTATGAAACTTAATCCAGATGCTTTTTTAGAATTGTATAAATATCATAACCGTAACTTTTATGCAGATTCCTCTTTTTCAACTTATAAAGATCATCTAATATTAGCTGCTGACGGCTCAGATATTAATATTCCTACCACTGCTGAAACACTGAAACTGTATGGCTCTGCAAGCCGAAAAAATACAAAGCCCCAGGCCCAAATAGGATTAGGCTGTATTTATGATGTAATGAATCGTATGATACTGGAAAGTGATTGTAATAAGGTGAAATTTGATGAAATGCGTCTGGCCGAAAAACAGATGGAGCGAATACCGGAAACGATAGGAAACATTCCTTATATTATTATCATGGACAGAGGATATCCTTCTACACCAGCGTTTATACATATGATAGATAAGGATATTAAATTTATCGTACGTTTAAAAAGCAGTGACTACAAAAAAGAACAAAGCAGTTTGGTTGAAAATGACCAGGTAGTTAAAATAAAACTTGATAAGTCAAGGATCAGGCACTATGAGGGGACGCCGGATGGAGAACGTATGAAAGAACTAGGTGAAATTTCATTGCGTATGGTAAAAATCCTATTAGAAAATGGAAGTTTAGAAGTTTTAGCTACCAATCTTTCACAATCTGAATTTCATACAACAGAGATCAAAGAATTATATCATATGAGATGGGGAATAGAAACCGCGTATGAGACTTTAAAGAGCCGGTTACAGTTAGAAAATTTCACAGGAACAAAACCTATTCTGTTATTACAAGATATATACAGCACCATATATCTGAGCAATTTAGCTGAAGATATCATATTGGACGCGGAACATGAACTAGATCAGAAAGAAATAAACAGAAAACACAAAATGATGATCAATCAGACAGTTAGTATTGGAATCTTAAAAAATGATCTGATCTATATTCTTCTTGAGACAGATAAGCAAAAGAAAAATATATTATTTCAACAAATATACGAAGATATCAGTAAGAATCTTGTTCCCGTTCGGCCTGACCGGCATTATACCAGAACGAAAGGGCAGTTAGCAGGAAAATATTCGAATACTCATAAAAGAGCATACTGATCTAAAAGATACGAGTACAAAGAGCAGGGGATAAGTATGCCCATATAAAAATCAAAAAGCAGGAATCATAGTTTTATAAATACTTACGATTTCTGCTTTTTGCTAAAGTAAATGACATTGTGTATTATCAACGCTTTTCGGGATTCAGATAACGCTAAATATTTATTCCCACTCGCTCCCGGCAAGCCTGTTCTAAACAAGTTTGCTTA
>CAZDQV010000146.1:0-3120 GCA_964507795.1 uncultured Oscillospiraceae bacterium
CTTCCTAAAATCGGCATTAAGCATGGTATTTGTCTCGGTGAGCGTGCGGCCGCAGACATGGAAGGATTCTATAAAGAGTTACGAGAGCTGTTAGAACTATGTGAAAAATCTCTCGTTGAAAGATATGAGTGGCTTTGCCAGCAATCCCCAAAGAGCGCGCCTTTCCTCTATCAAAACCAAACTATGAGAGGTTTTGATGGCAAGACAACGGAGAGTGTACTCAAGCATGGAACGCAAGCAATTGGGTTCTTAGGAATGGCAGAGACTTGTCAAGCGCTATTCGGTAAAGACCACACTGACAAGGAAGTCCGCAAGAAGGCCGTTGAGATTGTAAAGTTTATTTATGATTTTACCAAAGAGGCCAGCGACCGCAATGATCTTAACTTCTCTTGCTACTTCTCTCCAGCGGAAGGATGCTGCTATACCATTTGCCAAAAAACTAAAGAAGAATTTGGAGAAATTCCTAATATAACTGATAAAGAGTTCTTTACTAACTCTATTCATTGCCCAGTTTGGTCGCAGATTTCTGCTTTTGATAAAATTGATTATGAATCGGAGTTCTCTAAATTCGGCACAGCGGGTCAAATTTGCTATGTAGAAGTTGATTCAAAGGGCATTAAGAATCAAGAGGCAATAGAACAACTTATCAATTACGCAATGGATAAAAATATTGCCTATTTCGCAATTAATTTCCCTATTGAGACTTGTTTAGATTGCGGATATAATGATGATATTCCAGATAATTGCCCAAAATGCGGCAGTAGTAATATCGAACGACTTGCTAGAGTTACCGGCTATCTATCTACCTCAGTAGAGCATTTTAATAAGGGTAAACAGCAAGAAGTCTCTCTTAGATATAAAAATATTCAATAAAAAACTTGCGGGCCGTCCCGTTGCGGCGGGCGGCCCTTTTCTTTGGAGGAATGACTTATTCGTTATGCAGGAATTATAGAAAATGATTTTTCTGCTGCGCCCGGCATATGTCTCAGCTTCTTTACCCAAGGATGCCCGCATCATTGCCCTAGCTGCCATAACCCAGAGACCTGGGATTTCGATGGCGGTAAAGAATTTACACAAGAGACGCTACAGTCTATTATCAGTGGCTTACAGGCTAATGGGATACATAGAGACTTCTGTGTGATGGGAGGAGAGCCTCTTTGTCCAGAGAATCTTTTCTTAACTTATATGGTTATTAAAGCTGTTAAAGATGCTTTACCGGATACAAAAGTTTATATTTGGACGGGGTATCTTTATGAAAGACTAATCAAGAGAGAAGATAGCCGCACAAATCAAATACTAGAACTTGCGGACGTCTTGATTGATGGCCCGTTTATTCTGGCTGAAAGAGATATAAATCTAGCTATGCGCGGTAGCCGCAATCAAAGAATTATTGATTTAAAAGAGATTGACAAAAATAAAAAAATATGATATTATAATAAAAAAGGAGATATGATTATGACTAAATATGAATTAAACCAAATAGCATACAATCAAGCTCCTACAATGTCTAAGGCCGAAATCCGCAAGGCTACCGAACAGATTAAAGATTTTCTTAATTCTCATGATTCTAAGTATTATATGATGCTTAATGTAGAAGGTAGATATTACACTTTATATGTTTATAATCAAGAGCATGATGTAGAAAAAATGGCTGCGGAAATGGTTGATGTTGCTAAGACTCTAGGCATTCTTAAGGGCATTGAGATTGGAGAAAATATGATAGAGTTTTGGATTCAAAAAAACAAGATTTGTGAAATGTATGCAGTATTTGATTATTCGCAAGGAGTAATTGAGATATGATTATTATTCGTTACGATCCCTTTTCTATGACTTCTATTGCTTATGTTTGCAAAGAAGGGCATACAGAAATTAGAGGCATTAGTTCTAATATGGCTAGCATTGCAGGAGATATTGCCGCAATCGCCAATGAAAGCCAAATTTATTCTATTAAGATTGACGCTTCTCGATCAATAGTAGAAGAAATTAAGGAACAGCTAACTACAGTTAACTACGGCAAAGAAAAATTTGAAGTGGAAGGAATTTAAAAATTATGTATACATTAAAAACAACGACAAATTATCGCGTAGCCACAATTAATGACGCACTTCGCCTGCGGGAATGGCTCGAAAAGCACAGTAAGGGTGAGCTTACAAGCTTCAAGTATACCACGAAGTACATTAAAAAAGGTGGCGAGACACTTTCAGAATACCAACTAGTAACCGCGACCATCAGTATTGACGACGAGAAAGACCCCGAAGGTGTTATGCCTGTCATCATGGAGGGAGATGAATGAGCTGTTATTTCGAGAAAGTCTCCCGCTTTGCTGACGTTGACCTCCCTCTGCCGACCCGCGCAACTGCCAATTCCGCAGGTTATGATTTCGCGGTAGCAGAAGATATTGTAATTCCTCCTTATGATTTCCTAAGAACCAAGATTCAAGATAATTTATTTGAGAAGAATCGTCATCAAGACTTCTATGGGTTTATTGATCCTCTTTCTCTTGATGAAATCGCAGGTATTACTAAAGAGCTTAAAGCTAAAGTCCCTCTTGTTTCTACTGGCATGAAGTGCCATCTTGATCCAGGGTATTATCTTGAAATTAGCGCACGAAGCTCTCTTCCGCTTAAGCACTGGCTCATCGTCGCCAATGGGGTCGGTATAATCGACGCCGACTATTGGAACTGTGAGGCCAATGAGGGAGAGATATTCTTCCAGCTAATCAACCTCGCGCCCTTTGCTATCAAGCTTAGTCGAGGAGAAAAACTAGGGCAGGGGATTATTAAGACCTATGGGTTAGTCAAAGATGACTGCGCGGAAGGCGAACGCACAGGTGGCTTTGGCTCTACAACAGAGTCATGAGCCGCCTCTTAGCCCTGGATCAAGCCTCAAAAGTGACCGGTTGGGCGATCTTTGAGGACGGCAAGCTAAAGTCTTACGATAAGGTTTCTTTAAATGATTTAGATATTGATGTTCGCCTAGTTTAGCTACGATAGAAAATTGGGTAGTTAATTAAAGATAATAATATCGATGAAGTTGTTTTTGAAGAAATCTAGTTATAGAACAACGTGGCTAACAATGTTTAGACCTTTAAGGTCTTGGCCGAGGTTTATGGAGTTGTAT
>CAZDQV010000147.1:0-3119 GCA_964507795.1 uncultured Oscillospiraceae bacterium
GTCGTCGTCCAGAGTGGGGCGCGCGAGCGCATCGCCAGCGTTGGCCTCCGAAGCTTCGGGAGAGTTGTTGTTATTGTGATTGTGAGAGATGAGATCAGAGCAGTAGACGCAGGGGTCGTTAGTCGTGGAGCATACGTCATAACCTCCGTCGTTGACACGGCAGGGGCAGAAGGTATGTTGTTTGCGGACTTTCATTATTGAGGAGATGTTGCTATAGGTTAGGAAGTTAGTTGAAAATAGAAGAGGCATGGTAGGACTTGCGAGCGTTGTGAGAACTATGCACCATGAGAACCGATATCATCACCTGCCAACAAACTAAGGAGTGAGAACTCGCAATAATCGTTTCTGATCCCTACCATGCCAAAATAAGAGTTTTTGTAAAAGTGTAAATGGTTTTGCAATTAGTCGGCCGATTTAACGTCGTTTTGCGACTGGACTTCGCAGGGCTCGACCTTTGCCTTGACGTGTTTCGTTGTCTCGGTATGGACTACTCCAAAGTAGGAGTTGGTCGCGGTTGCCGTATACTCGACAGTAAGAGCCGCGTTTTCGGCAACGCCGAGGCGGAAGCCCGAAAGGTAGTTGAGAACCTGGAGCTGGAGCGAGCCGTCGGTAGATGGGACGTTCAAGCCAATAGCGAGATCCGTTCCTTCGGTGATTTTTGCACCCTTATAGATGCAGCCACTACAAGCGCAGACGATTCCGAGGAAGATGAGCATCGCCGCAAGGAGCGCAAGCCCTTTAACTGCGCGGTCGAGTTTCGAGATGTGTTGCATTTTCTGCGTTCCAGTATACATATTGCTGATGATGTGTATATGAAAATGCGATTTTGTATACACGTTTGTTGTTTACGACACGACGCTATCGCCTTTTGCGGTTTCCGTGACGACAGAATCATCGGCAAGCCACGAGGCGTATGCCGAACGGAACGAAGTGTAGATATGCTCGATCTCTTCGGGAGTAAGTTTCAGGTCGGACATAGCATCGACGATGTCAGCGAACGCGGAAACAGTCGTCATGTAAGCATTGATCCACTTGTTCGGGCAGAAATTGGAATACTTTTCAAGAACAGCGAGGATCTTTCTCGCCTGTTCTAGGTATCCCTTGATCTCTTCCTGCTTCGTGTCGCTCAACTTGGCGACAAAGTTGTTCGCGACTTCGAGAACATAGTCGAGGACAGCCTCCTTGCCTCCGAAGAGGAACTTCATAACGATCTTGAACTTACTGATGTTCATTTGATTTGCCTTTCTTTTGACTGATTTTTGTATTTTAGACAGTTTCTTTTTATCGAAATTGTGAAAATTTCACAAATGTGCATTAGTGATTTACGAAAAGCTGGACGATTTTGCTTACCTGATTGATGCCACACGCGCCGAGGACGATGATGCCGGTAATTTTCATCGCTTTGCCGAGGGCGTGGCGCAACCATTCGCTCCATCTGGCGCGTTCGTCGATCAAGATTTGCAACTGATTACTAATCTCTGTGAATTTCGTCTCGAGCGTAGTCTCGATTTTGATAACTCGTTCGTCGATAGAGCCGACACGGCGCTCAAGAGCGTGGAACTTTTCTTCGGAACACATAAGTTTATCCTTCAATGTCAACAATTCCGTCCGTCGTGCGGACTTTTAGGTTGTAGGTGAGAAGTTTCTTCGAGTAGTCAACGGAATAATCGAAGGTGACGATGCTCTGGACGAACGAGAACGAGGTAATTACCTTCGTCATTCGATCCTTCCAGAAAAGAATCTTCGTAGGAGACTTGAAAACAGTATCGAAGTAGGGGATGCCTCGCTCGGAATTAAGAACCATCTCCTGATAAATCGTCAGGACTGCGGAATGAAGGATATCGTAATAACAATTGAGGCCAGAGGCAATAACGAACTTGCCATTTTTGACCTGAATGTCGTTATTCGTTCCTCTGGCGAGCGTTGTCATTCGTCCTCCTTCTTTCCTTCGAGGCGATCAATGATGCCTTCAATGGCAGAAAGTTCGATCTTCAAGAACGGGCGGAGAAGAATATAAGTTTTATCGTCGATCTTCTCTTCAAGAGCCGTCTTGCGTTCAACGAGATTAGAAATAGACGTATTGATGTTCTGTTGAAGCACGGAATTAAGATTAGTCTGCGCCTGATATTCGTTCCACGCCTTCGTTGATTCATCTTTCCATTGCTGAACGGCGTAGTTGAGATAATTCGTTTCGGTCTGAAGCTGGAACTTCTCATTCAGGAGCGTCGAAACACGAGCCTTGAAATAAAGATTCGTATCTGTGACGCGCAAGATCTCATCTCCGAGTTTTCCTTCGATTCCGAGATTTAGCCAGTCGCGCATATTGTCGAAGCGATGGAGACGATATTTCATATTCATCCACATTTCGCGCGTAACCGTAAGCACGGCATTCGTGCGGTGCGAGAAGATGTCATCGATCTGTTCATCAGTGAGGCCGTTGCGCTTGATCATGTCAGGCGTGAAGCCTTTAGCAAAACAAGTAAGCCCGATGGCGACGCCTCCCAGGGCAATCACAATCTTGGAGGTGCGCATCATCACTTCGCCTCCTTGAAAGCTTTAGTCATCGGGTCATAATTCATAGTCTTATTAATCACAGGTTCTCTACGTCTTGCTTCGATTTCCTGCTCGAGCTTCCAACGACGCATAGACATACCTTTCGGCTTTTTGTTCTGACTGTCTTGCGCGCGTTTTGCCTGCTGAACAGGTCTACTGCGCGTAGTATACACTTTATTCGTATCAGACGCAATAACGTTTCCGCGTTCTTTCTTTGGAATACTATTTGTATAAACTGTACCGTCAGCATACGTCTGAAGAAAAGATAGCGACTGGATATTGACTTCCTTTTTCTTCTGCTTGCCGTGTTGAAAAACTCGATACTCCTCATCATTGTAATAGCGATAGCGCACGTACTTCAGTTCATTCGTCAGAAGTACATAATCTTCGAGAGGAATAATCATTACGCCTTGCGCAATTTCATTTGTAATGATGATGTTGCCGAAGGCGACAGCCTTACCACAATCCAGATCTGTGCCATAGATTGAGCCGTCAATCTTTGAGACAAATGTTTCAATGGCGTTCGTCTGCGCGACCCATTCACTAGACTGGACGGCGGCGGCGAG
>CAZDQV010000148.1:0-3059 GCA_964507795.1 uncultured Oscillospiraceae bacterium
GAGGATTTATGAATTATCTTGAACTTTTCCGTGAGATGATTTCTCTTCGTGGACTTAGAGAAAGCACTCTCAAATCTTATCTTACATATATCACTGTTTATCTTTCTTATGTTTCTGATGTCCTTGGCAAACTGCCCGAAGATGTCACCTGGGATGAAATGCGTACCTTTATTCACTGGATTCAGGCCAAACGGGGTATAGACGACCGAACGATAAACTATGTCATCGCTCAGCTTCGCTTCTTTACAATTTATGTACTCCATAAGCCATGGGATCCTTATCAGATTCCTTATCGTAAATTTGACAGGTACCTCCCGTTTGTCCCTGACCGTAATGAAGTTTTGACCATCATTAATGCCATAACAGATCGCAAAGCCAAAATGATGATTATGCTTATGTACAGCTGCGGCCTTCGCATCAGTGAAGTGTGTAAGCTTCGCTATGAGGATATCAGCAGAGCATCTATGAAAATTCACATAGTTAGAGGCAAGAACCGTTCTGACCGTTATGTTCCATTATCACCTGCAATCCTTGATGCGCTTTCTAAGTATTGGCGCATATACGGAAAGCCTATGGGCTACCTCTTTCGTCAGAAGAAAAATTCTCAAAAGCCAGTTACCTCCACATATGTATTCAACCATATCAAAGAAGCTGAGGAGAGTCTTGGGTGGCAGCACAGATTTTCTTCCCATACTTTTCGTCATGCATTTGCCACTCATTTTTATGAAGATACGGGAGATTTGCTTGCTCTTAAGGAAATTCTCGGACATCACTCAATCAATTCCACAACTGTATATGTGACCCTCTCAGATAGAATTATCGGAAAATATCAGAGTCCTATCGAATCTATGGAGATTAACTATGAGTAGCAATTACCCTATACGTGATATATTCGCCACATCTTTTGCCAGCTTTCTCAGTAAGAATTCACTGTCTCCTGTCCAGATATCTGCGGCCAACGCAATCATAAACTGCAAGACAGGAAGATATGGGGTAAATACAGCTATCTGTGATGAATGCGGGCATATTCAAATACACAACTGCTCATGTCGCAACAGAAGCTGCCCTAACTGTCAGGGATTAAACAAGGAATTATGGATTGACCAAAGGCGTTCTGAAATGATTGATGCAAACTACTTTCATGTAGTATTTACTGTACCACATAAGCTGAACCCTCTATTTTTGTCCAATCAAAAGCTACTGTATGCGTTGCTTTTCAAAGCTGCATCAGAGACTCTGCTTACACTGTCAAGGGACAAGAAATATCTCGGTGCAGATCCAGGTATCATAATAGTTCTTCATACTTGGGGGCAAACCATGTCTTATCATCCTCATCTGCATTGTATTGTATCAGGAGCAGGGCTCACACGTGACAAGAAGCTTGTATTAAGTGGAAAGAATTTTTTCATTCCCATAAAGGCCGCCATGAAAATGTTTCGTGGGAAGTTCATGGATGCTCTTAAAAGTTATTACGACTCCGGTGAGCTTGTCATTCCGAGTTCATGTAATCACCTTAAAGTTCCTGAGGTGTGGCAGACATATATCAAAGATTTATACAGTATCGATTGGTGTCCATACATCAAAAAGACTTTCAAAGGTGTAGGCGATGCTTTGGGCTATCTTGGCAGATACACTAATCGTATTGCCATATCAAACAGTAGAATAACAGATGTTGGCGATAATTCAGCCACCTTTTGGTACAAAGACTATCGGGATAATTGTGCCCGCAAAGAAATGACTCTCACTAACGAGGAGTTCATTCGCAGATTCCTTATGCATGTTTTACCTAAGAGATTTCAAAAAATCCGATATTACGGATACCTTTCAAACTCAGTTAAAAAGAAGAATCTGCAGATACTTTTTAAACTTCAGGGAAAGCGATTATTTAAAGCAAAGTATTCTGCTGATACTCCAAAAGATGTTCTCATTAAAGAAATCCTTGGCATTGATGTGCATATATGCCCTCGTTGCGGCAAACCTGCCATGCGGTATGCAGGGCGAAAATCTTATCTCAGATGTTAGAACATATCAACCAAATATTGACATTCAGGCTCCATCAAAGGGGCTACTTAGCGTGCAAAAAAACACTGCAAGAAGAAAATCTATGCCAATTGTTAGTCAATACCGACTATTCAAATCCATAAATTTAACATTTTGCAGGGCTCTTTGAAACTAACAATCCCCATATTATCGTGTAGGCCAGCCGGTTTACTACAAATCGGAAGTATCCTGATATTCAACGTAGTTGCTAATGTAACTGCGTATTATTTTGCCTAATATCAGGATACTTCCTTAGAGATTTTTATTGTTTTACTTTATTCGCCTGTTACAGCTGTAAATTTTGCCTCTGTCGCCCCTAAGATATCCGGCTATGGTCATGTTTTTTTCTTCTGCTGTTTTTACAGCGACATCAGTAGGAGCTGAAAGTGAACATATAACAGGGATTTCAAATCTACAACATTTTTTCAGCATTTCTGATGAAATTCTTCCGCTTGTAAGTATAATATCAATATTCTCTTTCCTGTCTTCAATGAGATATTTACCTATTACATTATCCATAGAATTATGTCTGCTTATATCTTCGGCAAAACAGATTATATTATCGCTATTGCATAGTGCTGTCCAGTGAACACATCCAGTACTGTTGTATTCACTGCACATTTCTGATACCTTATTATGCAAGCTGCAAAGTTTTTTGTTCTCTACTGAAAAATCGTTATGCAGACATGAATTATTGCAACTGTTGCTAAGATCCACTCCGTTACCGAACCCCGGAAGCTTTCTGTAAATATTGAGGCGAACCTCTAATTTGATTTTACAGAAAAGAAAAGCAAAAGTGGAGCTGATCTGTGAATCGTATTCAAGTGGAACTCTTAGCTATACAGGTGGAGCTAAAAAGCGTGCTGATGGTGCCGGTTCTGCGAAATATTCAGAAACTACTGCCGCTGTCTCTTCGGCATGTTTTCCGTTCTGCCTGTTTTTCAAAAATCCTCTATTTTGGATTTTGTGAAAATAAAAAAGCCGACGCAATTTCAACTTTTACAAAAGTCCAAATACAT
>CAZDQV010000149.1:0-3032 GCA_964507795.1 uncultured Oscillospiraceae bacterium
CACTGATGCAGGAGCTGATATCCGCTGATTTCGTGATATTCAAATTCTCAATCGTTAGATTGACAGTTGTACCATCACCAGTGATGAAAATGCCGTTGGTTGTCGTTCCTGTCAATGTCTTGCCATCAAAATCATTGACATTGCTTGAGTCGATGACAACATAATCGGAATGACCTTCAGCATACCCAAAAGAAATATTCTGGGTAGTTAACTCGTCAACATCAATTGCATCTGACGCTGCATTTACAGTCAGGGTTCCGGAGTAACCTATACATGAATTAATCATCAAAAAAGACAAAACAAAAGCAAGAACCCTCTTTTTCCCCCTCAAACTTTTTTTCATAAATAAAATCCTTTCTTTACTACAATTCCTTATACCTTCAGGTTATTTCACGTTATCAAATTCATATAATATTCATATCAGATTAATCTCCTTTCCCCGATTAACAGCCTGCTGCCTGTTGCGCACCTGAAGCTTACGGAATATATTATTGCTGTGAAACTTCACTGTTCCGGTCTTTTTACCCATCCTGTCTGCGATCTCATCATTGCTCAGCCCCTGAGCCATCAGACGCAGAACTATGTTCTCTGTTGCAGTCAGCGGCTCATAGTATTCTGCAGGTGATTTCAAATAATCCGGAAAAAACTTCCCGACCTCATCTGCAAGCGCTATAATCTCAGATGTGAATTCGTCTGCGCCCCGCTCCTGCTGGTAAATGGTAAGTATCTGCACCATACAGTTTCCTTCATCTGCAAGCAGGCGGATATATCCGTATTTCCTTGCTATCGCAAGAGCTTTTTCTATCTCCTCAAGAAGATGCTGTCTGTCATTTGCCTTGAGATAAATCATGGCAGAAAGCATATAGCATTCGCAAAGATCCATATGACGTTTCCCCGGAGTAAGCAGGGTAATCAGCTGTTTTACCAGCACATGGGCAACCATGTATCTGCCCATCTGCAGGTAACATCGAACTTTTATCAGATAGGCAAACATATCCATCATATAGATATCCCTGTTCTCATCCGGTGCCGTAGTTTCAAGCCATTCCTCCACCTCATCCCGCCGTCCGTCATAGCAGGCCGCAAGGCATTCCAGAGCATTTAAGCTGCTTGTGAGTTCCTCCCAACCTGTCTTTTGTATCCGCTCACGGATTTTCTCAACCAGCGGCTTCGCTGTCTTTATCTGCCCGTTCACGAGCAATATCCTCATCTGAAGAGCCAATGCCACGAACAGACATCGCATATCCTGTTCCTGCTCCATCAGCGGTATCGTGCCTGTCACCAGCACAAGCGCGCGAAAACATTCGTTGTTCTGATAATACCATTCTGCAAGGGTAATCTCATACACGCCCTTGCCACTGCTGCCATAAAGCTTTTGTACCATTTCGGTAATCGTGTCTTTATATCGCTCCAAATAAGGACCAAACCTTGTAAAATCCCGAAAGCCGTTTATGAGGCTCGGGCGACAGGCTGTCAATATGAGGTTTCTGATTGGCACTTCTCCGGTTTTTTTGAGAAAAAATGCAATCCGCAGGAACATAAAATCATCTGTATAAGGCATAACCAGCTCTTCGCTGACACGGTAAAAATCACTGTGGTTAAAATCCTGCGGCTGCCAATGTTTCGGAGTCTCTCCCAAGATCCGCAGGTATTCCTTTGCATCATCAAGCCTCCCCGCCATGGCAGAAAGCAAGGCAAGGTGAGTGATAATCACAGGGTTGTTCATATAATCTTCCTGTTTGATGCTGAAGATATAGTCCCGGCAGTCCCATAATGCGGGCATTGAAAAGGGATGCTCTGCGAACTCTTCCAGAACAGTCTCTAACAACTGTCCTTTTTTGTCAGCCGCCTTCATAACGCGTAACATCTCTTTCCTTGGCCTGGGATAGATTTGTTTTTCTTTTTTGCCCATATCATTAATTCCTATTAAAATACAATTACAACTTTCTTATTATACACAGTTTTGCAGCTCTTGCATAGCAAACTTAAGTTAAGAAAAAACCGAATTTTTTACCGAACTTCCGTCAAGTGAATCATTCAAAACACACAAAAGACCTTGAAGCATTCATAACGCCAAAAGGTATTTTCCAATTCTTTTAAATTCTATGCTTTGCCGTAATGGTATCTACAGGAAAGAATGTAGATATTCTGCTCATCAACCCGATAAACAAGTCTGTTCGTTTCGTCAATCCGGCGGCTCCAGAATCCGCTCAAATCTCCTGACAAAGGTTCTGGCTTGCCTATCGTGCACCTCTAAACTGCCTCGGTAATCACGCGGCCAGCTGCAAGCTGTGCCTTTGACTCCATGAGCCAGTCGTAATTCTCCTTATTGCTAAGCAAATGCATATTTTCCATGATGTTATTGTACACAGCTTCGGATATCATAACAACGTTTCTGTTTTCTTTACGTGTTACAACCACTGTCTCAAAGTCGTCTGAAGCGGCATCCATATATGACTTTAGGTTTTCTCTCAAACCCGAACAGTTCACAGTCAACATATTGCATCCCTCCTTTTGTCAAAGCATTTCGTTCTTTATCGCTCGCACTGTTTAAGTACGTGTTGCCATGCCAACTCATATGAACGCTGTCATGTACAGCGGTAGCGTGATTATTCTGTCCTCACTCACGCCGATGTTACCATCTACGAGCTTGTATGCATACGGGATATTTTCATTTGTATTTATGAGTGCTTTCAGCGATGTTGCCCGAGCATTTCCGCTCTTTATCTCGATTGGGACGACCTCGCCTCCGTCCCGAATAATCACATCGATTTCTCGCTTGTTCGACTTATTTTTGTAGAAATACAGCTGGTAGCCTTTCTTATGCAACGCATCCGCCACAGCACATTCATATATTCCGCCCTTCGTGTTGCCTGTCAATGTGTTCTCCACTATGTGCTGCTTCAGCGAAAAATCCTTCATTGCCATCAGCAGTGACAAGTCCGTTGTGTACGCCCTGAAAAAATCGTCTCTCGCGTAGTCATCCAAATCAAACCTGACATCCGTCACAAGCTTGCAAAGATGCACCATGT
>CAZDQV010000150.1:0-3006 GCA_964507795.1 uncultured Oscillospiraceae bacterium
ATCACTGCCATAATCTCGATTTTGGATAAAGCGGATGTATCCATCTTTCGGTTCATGGATAAATTCGCTTTTTGGAGGCTGGCTATTGCTTTCCCAACTTGCGACTTTAAGGAATGGAACCACTTGCCAACCGACAGGGATATTCCGCTTCAATGTCTCATTCCATTCCATTTGACCACCGGATGAGCGATAGGGATTCCCGTTTTCATCGGGAAAATCAAATTGAGTAAACCAGTAATTGTACAACAACTTGGTTTGCTGCTGTAAATTATCATTTACACAAGGAGGATGAATAAAATGTTAGTTTTGGGGATAAATAAAATCTTAAATTGGTGTCAGATTACGACAGGTAGAGGAACATATACTTGTCCCACTAAATTGATTGACAATGTGTTGCACTTCAAATTCAAGAATCAATGGCACGAAGTAGCAAAATACGTTGGTGAGTATACAACGGAATTCGTTGAAGAAGGTGGAAAGATAATTTCCAGAAAGATTAAATAATCCGCTAATAAAGAATATCCCATAACTTCCGTGGGTGGCGGAAGTTAAATCAGGGGACTTCCGCCCCATAGTCGTTCTCTAAAAAACAATCAAAGGAGAAACGACATGAAAGAAAGAATAGTTAATCAAATAATCCAGGGAATGCTTCCTGTGCTGAACAATGCACAAGCGGCACGACTCCAATCGGTACTGGCATCTGCTTTTACAGGCATTGAGTTTGCAACGGCTGATAGCTCAGAACGTAAGGAAGTATGCACAACGAATGAGCACTTGACCGAACTCTTCATATCGGCTAAAAGAGTTGAGGGATGTTCTGAAAAGTCGTTAAAATACTATCTGTCGACCATTCGAGCGCTGCTTGAGAAAATCAATAAGCCTGTGCTTGAGATAACGACCGATGACCTGCGGTTATATCTTACGAATTATCAGGCTGAGAAAAAATCAAGTCGAGTGACGATAGACAATATCAGGCGTATTCTTTCAAGCTTTTTCACATGGTTGGAGGATGAGGACTATATCCTGAAAAGCCCGATACGACGAATACACAAGGTGAAGTCGGCGGCAACAATCAAGGAGACATACTCCGACGAATCGCTTGAAAAAATGCGTGATAATTGCGGCAGCTTGCGTGATTTAGCAATTATTGATATGCTTTCTTCAACCGGTATGCGAATCGGTGAAATGGTTCAGCTAAACCGTGATGATATCAACTTTGATGAGCGTGAATGCGTTGTGTTTGGAAAGGGCGATAAGGAACGGATAGTTTACTTTGATGCTCGGACGAAAATACACCTGCAAAACTATTTGCAGAGCCGAACAGACAGCGATCCGGCACTTTTCGTTTCGCTGCGATGTCCGCACAAACGATTAAGCATCGGAGGAATTGAACTGAGGCTGCGGGAGCTTGGGCAAAAGCTTGGTATTCCGAAAGTACACCCGCACAAATTCCGACGAACGCTTGCAACGATGGCAATAGACAAAGGAATGCCGATTGAGCAATTACAGCATTTGCTCGGTCATCAGCGTATTGATACAACAATGCATTATGCGATGGTAAAGCAAAGCAATGTAAAACTGGCTCACAAGAAATATATAGGATAGGTTCAGGAGGATTTTACCGTGATATATAACGAAAGCAAATTTAACTCAACATGGTCAACAAAGAGATTATCTGATCTCGGAGTGTTTTCAAGAGGTGTTTCAAAACACCGTCCTCGAAATGATCAGCGCCTATTTGAAGGCGGTGGTTATCCACTTGTTCAAACCGGTGAAATCAAAGAGTCTAATCTTTATATCACTAAACACACGCAGGAATACGGAGAATTTGGACTTAAACAGAGCCGTTTATGGAAAGCTGGAACTCTTTGCATAACAATAGCCGCTAATATTGCGGAAACGGCTATTCTTTCATATCCTATGTGCTTTCCCGATAGTGTGGTAGGCTTCCAAGCTGATGAAAACGAATCCTCTGAATTATTTATGTACTATGTATTTGATTATATCCGCAAGGCAATTCAAGGAGCAGCAACCGGAAGCGCACAGGATAATATCAACATTGATTACCTTACTTCTTTAGAATTCAAAATTCCAAGTAAATCATATCAGGATAAGATAGTAGACATTGTTGGAGCACTTGACAAAAAGATTCTTAAAAATGAGCAGATAAATGATAATTTAGCTGAAATGGCGCATACAACATATATGCACCTGTTCTTCGGTAAAAAAGCAAACGGAAAAATCGGTGATATACTTGTTGAAAATCCTAAATCACCGATACAAGTCGGTTCTGCAAAGGAAGCAATGGGAAATTACCCATTCTTCACAAGTGGTGATGCCGTCTTAAAATGGGCGGAGCCGCTCATCAACGGACGCAACATTTATCTTAACACTGGCGGTAATGCAGGCCTCAAATTTTATGTCGGTGAAGCAGCATATTCGACGGATACCTGGTGCATTACTGCTCAAGATGAGTTGTCTGATTACCTCTATTTGCTTCTTGAAAGCATAAAACCTGAGCTAAGTCAAAAGTTCTTCCAAGGTACAGGCCTAAAACATCTTCAAAAGCCAATGCTGAAAGACAGAGCAATCTATATTCCTTCAGATTCGGAGCTTTATTCATTCAACAAAAGTGTTATGCCTTGGTTCACGATGATTTCCGACAATATAAGAGAGTCGCAGCAGCTTACAGCGTTGCGTGATTGGCTCTTACCGATGCTGATGAACGGTCAAGCCACCATCAACGACTAAGCCGCTAAATTATCATTTACCACAGCAGGAAAACTAAATAACTCTCCCGAGTAAGACAAAAGGATCGTAGAAATACGGTCCTTTTTTGTTACCCGGAAGCGACAAACAGCGGTTTTATTGCGGTGGCAAGTAACTTTACCTGCCACCCTGTAAACGCCGCTCATATCAAAGAAAAATGCCCGAAATCGCCCCGAAAGCGTACAGCTGCGGAGAGGTCTCGGGCATTTCCGCGTTTCGGGAACAAATCGACAATCG
>CAZDQV010000151.1:0-3004 GCA_964507795.1 uncultured Oscillospiraceae bacterium
ACGGAATATTTCACCGTGGAAATAATCGTGCGCACGTTTTGCAAAATTTCTTCCACAGTCGAAGACGGCGCAAAATTCACGCCGCTCAATGTGTCTATCAAATATGTCATATTGCCATATCCTCCGCGTATTCTTTCAGCGTCACATTCACGGTCGCCGCTATCGGCATGCCGAACGCGCCCCAATGTGTGACGGAGGATGAAATACTGTCTACCGCCCAGAGCGTATCGCCGATGACGTCCGTACCCATGACGAGTGTCACCGCCTGCCCTGTGTCGCGCAGTTTCTCCAGTTTCTTGATTTCATCGGCGGGAATGACACCCAAATCCGTGCGGAGCGTCATATCGAAAGATATTTCTTCCTGCCCGGGTCCTAAGAATTCGGAAACCGGCTTTTGGCCGATGATGTCATGCGTCGCCCATCTGCCCGATGCGCTTTTCTGATATCCATCGAGCGTCCTCACGATATATCGCGAGGAAAGAAACGGGATATCTCCCAGATACCCTACAATCAATTTACATCACCCTCCTATGAAAACATTCGGTGACCCTTCCGCGACGCTTCCGCCGCATGATACAGAATCACCGATACGCCCGGCTGGAATGCCGTCGATATTGACGGACGATGAGCCGGATGAAATATTTCCCACATGCGGCGAATGGTCGACGCATGAATGAGACGCATACGGATCGCCCACGCGCCCCGCGCCCTTGCCATTGATAAAAACATCGCCCGAAGCGCCGGCAAGCGGCACGCCCGGACATGCGTCATGCCCTGTGTTTTTATCGCCCAATCTGGTTGCGTTTGGCATGGCGGCCTCCTAATTGATATCAATCGTCGGCGCGGTCAGTTTGATGTGGCTTGCCGCATTGATGGCGATTTCGCCGTTGTCATATCGGATATACGAGCCGTCTTTGAATTTGATTTCGCGCACGGTCTCATCCGTCTCTTTCGGCGGCATCGCGTCCGTGTAGAACGCGCCGAGAATAAATCCCGCGGATAATCCGTGTCCCGACGGATTTGGAAGAAATAAACACAATACCTGCGTCCCGACTTCCGGCACCCAATATCCAGACGTTGCGGCGGCTCCGATTTGCAAAATCGGCAATTCATCCGAGACAACGTTTTCTTTATCGGGAAAGGTCACCCGCGCGCGGCATTTCGCGCCGTTCACGCTTGATATTTTCCCGATGCGCACGATGTTTCTGTATTGATTAGTATCCATCAAGGCACCTCCGCATTTCGAGCGACGTTGTATAGCCGCTTCCAATGTCGTGATTGGCTATCGTAATGATGTATTTCCCGTCGAATTTACCGTATCCGACGACGTCAACCGTCGCACCCGCCAATAAATCAAGATTCCCCAATACGTCAAACGTCATGGTAAATTCATCACAATTCTTTTCGCGGAGCCGTTTCTTCGCAAGCTTCTCCGCCTCTGCCACCGTCTTTACCTGCTCTTTGACTTCCAGTGTCTTGCCGTCTTTTTTCGATTCGTCTGTAAATGTCGCCTCAATCGTTTCGCCGCTTTCCGTGTCGCTGTATTGCACGTGGCACGCCTTGTAAATATCCCGCGTGCCTGCTTTGAAAGAGTAGGAAATAATCTTATCGATGACGTCTGCGGCATCCGTTTCCGTGCCCGGCTTTGCGAGCGTCGCAATGGCGTCGGCCTTCTCATAATCGATTTCGTCGAAGATAACGAGCTGTTTATCGTGAATTTTGAGAGCCAGCCCATGATCGCCGCAAAGTTTCAAAAGAAATGCCAGATCGCTTTCCTCCGTCTGCTCGATGCGATCCGGCGTGGGGTTTTCTTCGGTATCAAATACCAATTCCAGCCCGGAGCCGTCTGCGATGTCTTTGGCAATCGTTTTCAGCTCCGCTTTTTCCCACGAGCGCGTTTTCTCCGTGCCACGTAGGGTGCTTCCATCCGGCACCGAAACGGCCTTAATGGAAACTTCGGACGGCGGCGCGCTCCCCGATATTTCATCAATCTCAAACGCGCCAAGACGCACCGTCTCCGTATCGCCTATTCGCTTCCAATTTGCCAGCGTGACGGAAATATCCAATGTGGCTCCGCGCTCGGGAAACCATTCGCCCGTCCAGAGCCCTTTCCGGTCTTCCAGCTTGATTTCCACATCGTCGGCATATCCCGAAAGGTTGTCACGATAGGAAACGGATTTCAGAAACGGCGCTAAGTCCGCGCTGATGTCTTTTCCGTCATATTTGATAACGACGGTCGCTTGTCGCGGATTCATTGACGCCTCCACGGGGCCAGCTTCGACGTTTTCGGCGCTTCATAATCGGGAATGGCAAGCGTCATATTCGCCGAAAAAATCACCGTGTGACGATGGTCGGGATTTGCTTCGAGCAATGCCGTCATGCCGGCTTCGCTTCCGTATTCCGTTTTGGCGATGGCGTCCCACATATCGCCCTGTTTCGTCGTGTAATTACGCAAAGGACACCCTCCTTCCGTCTGCTTGAATATCGCGGAGCATTTGCTTTAGTTTCCGCAACGATACTTCCGCAATCTGCTCGGCGGATGCATCACCGCCGGAGACGTTGATCGTCGGGTTGTAATTGATGGAAACATTGCCGCCGCCTAAGGGATTCCCCATAATGCGATTCGTTTCCGCAAGAAGTCCGATGTTGCGAGCGTTCGGCGTATGCGGGATGGCCGACTCGCCGCTATCTTCGGCAAACGTCGTAAGAAACGCGCCCTTGCCGTAGATGCCGCCCGTAGCATTGTGGCCGATTCCTAATCCGTTTTTGACGGCGTTGACAGTCGCAGTAATCGGAGAAGAAAATACCGACTTGACGCCTTCCCACTTTTCAGAGAGCCAAGCACAAACTGCGCCGAATTTTTCATAAATTCCGTCGATAAATCCTTGAATCGCCGCCGCGGGGTCATTCCAAAGTGTGACGAACCATTCTTTGATAACGCCCCAATTCTGGATAATCAGATTCGGGATCGCGAAAAACGGATTGAAATTCAAAATGAAATTCC
>CAZDQV010000152.1:0-2767 GCA_964507795.1 uncultured Oscillospiraceae bacterium
GCAGTAGTGGTTGAAACAGGAAGCTCCGACTTCTATAAGTCGGAGTAGTTCACCTTAAAAACTTAACATTTAACATTCAAAAAGTTAAAAAAAAATAAATCAAGTTAAAAAGAGGAGAAATTATGAAACTAAAAGTATTTTTCAAAAGATACATAATGGTGACTTTCATTATTTGCATAGTTGTATTTCTGCTGCTGTCTGTTACCGGCTACTATGTATGCGGCAAAAACATAGACATGGCAAACAATCTGATAGGCGCATTTATGGATATGGCAGATGACAGTGGTCTGATTAAAGATGACGGTCAGATATCGGTAGTTGCGCTGTTTCTGAACAACCTCAGAGCAACCGGCATGGCTGTTGTACTGGGTATTGTGCCGTTCTTTTTCCTGCCTGCCGTAGTGCTTCTTTCAAACGGAGCGATAATGGGCTCGGCATTTGCGGTTATAGGGCAGCACAGCAACAATCTGATTGCATATTTCATAGGAGGCATACTGCCTCATGGGATTTTTGAAATACCTGCAATTTGTCTTGGCATATCAATGGGTATAATTCTCTGTCTGTTCATATGTGAGAAGATACTTGACAAAGGCAAACTCTCGCATATCAGAGCAGGAGAATTTTTTAAGAATATAGCCAAGTTGTTTTTATTTGTTGCGGTGCCGCTGCTTATGATTGCCGCTATAGTTGAAACTTACATAACCCCGGTTATAATGAACGCGCTAATTTAGCCATTTTGAAATCAGTTCATCTGTTTTTTCGGCAGGTATGCGACTGTAATAGAATATCAGAGTGTTTTCACCCGAAAGCTGCACATCAAGCCCCATTTCATCAGCTTTTGCGCATAAGGCCTCTGCAGCTTTTGCAGAGTCTGTCTCCAATATTATATTTATCCCCGAAGATGTATTGACTGCCCTTACACTGTCATTGCCGCAGGCACTGATGGCTGTAAGGGTTTTTTGAAGCTTGTGAGAATAAAGATTTCTCAGCTTCTTTATATTTGTCTGATACATACCGTTTTCCATAAAAAGCGCCAAAGTAAGCTGCTCTGCTTTAGAGCAGGTCTGAGTATAGTTCGATTTGATTTTGCAGAATATATCCGCCATTTTTTCGGGCAGTATCATATAACTTATTTTGATTGACGGAAACAGCGTTGATGAGAAAGAACCAAGATATACGACGCAGCTGCCGCCGTCTATCCCCTGCATTGCAGGCACCGGCCGTCCGAAATAGCGAAGTTCGCTGTCGTAATCGTCCTCGACTATGATACTGTTGTTTTTGTATGCCCATTCAAGCAGCTCCCTCCGCCTGCCTATAGGCATCACAGCGCCTGTCGGAAACTGATTTGACGGGCTTACATATGCGACAGAACGGATATTGTCGGGCAGTTTTTCGATGCATATGCCGTCAGATTTCACAGGGACAGGCGTGATTACGAATCCGTTGTCCCTGAATATGTTTCGTACAGGCATATAACCGGGTTCCTCCATAGCGGCATGACTTATTCCCATTTCGTTGAGTATACGGGTAAGCTGAATGGTTATCTGCTGCGTGCCGGCTCCTATCACAATCTGTTCGGGACTGCATATTACTCCCCTTGCGTTGAATACATATTTTGATATTTCATATCGCAGCGGAGCCTCGCCTTGCGGATCACCCTCAAACATCAGCAGATGCGAATACTCGGTAAAAACCCTGTTGGAGCATTTTTTCCACTTGTTGAAATCAAAGCATGAAACATCATATATATGATTTCCGGGCAGACTGACAGGAGCCTCATACGCGAAGCCTGTTTCGCCGGAAGCCGCAGACGGAATCTTGCCTATATCCTTGATGTAATACCCTGAATGAGGGCGCGGCTGTATATACCCTTCGACTGCAAGCTGATTGTAGCTTTGAGATACGGTTGTGATACTGATGCCAAGACTTGCGGCAAGCTGCCGCAGTGACGGCAGGCGTTCTCCATATTTCATATTGCCTGTCAGAATATCTGATTTAATATAGTCATAGAGCTGCAGGTATATGGGTCTTGTTGATTTGAGATTAAAATCGGGAATGATGGCTTTCATAGGTAAATCCTCTGTATATATATTTTGTTCAAAAAAGAGATAACAATATGGTTAAATAGTAGCTGAAATCGCACGAGAAGTCAAATTGTATATATATAAATAATCGTATTTGCCTATTTATTTATATACAATTATAGGTTAATATATACATAAGGTTATGATAATAAAGGAGTTTTGCAGATGACAACGGCAGAAAAAACAAATAAGCTGGTAATGACAGCGCTTATGATGTGCATGATTATAGTTCTTACGATGTTTGTCAAGGTGCCTATACCTTTGACACAAGGGTATGTTCATCTTGGTGATGCAATGATATTCATTTCTGTCATGCTTCTTGGATGGAAGTACGGTGCAGCGGCATCTGCAATCGGTTCAGCAATGGCGGATATATTCTGCGGAGTTGCAATGTGGGCGCCATGGACACTGGTTATCAAATTTATAATGGCGCTTGTTATGGGCAAAATTCTTGAACATGGAGGAAATTCTATTTCAAAAATAAGAGAAATCATTGCAATGGCTCTGGGAGGGCTGTTCATGACAGCAGGATATTTTGTTGCAGAAGGTATAATGTATGGCAACTGGGCTGTGGCGGCTTTGGGGATACCTTGGAATATAGGGCAGTTTGCAGTAGGTATGGTGATAGCGGCAGTTCTTTCTACGGCGCTTTGCAAAACATCTGCAGGCAGGCTGTTTACATA
>CAZDQV010000153.1:0-2765 GCA_964507795.1 uncultured Oscillospiraceae bacterium
GGCCACTTTAGAAGAAGCCTCCGCAGCGGATTTGTTTTCAAGTAGTAATCCAAACATAAAATTGCAGTCAGTAAAATCAAAAGTCATGATTACCTTTCCGCCAATACTGCCAATCACAGTATCCATTTCAACCCAGTACTCTATATGCAAATTCCGCTCGAACGGGATGCCCATTCTGAAATCGACGGTACGCTCATTCTGCTTTAGCGGTATAGATTTTCCGACTCATCGGTACGTTTTTCCTTTATTATTGTGATGTAAGTTATTACTTTTCATCACAGTGCAAGGAGGAACTATTATGCACGACTATAATACTATTCTTGGTGTCATAGAGCTTCGACTTAACAATGTCAGCTATGACAAAGTACAAAACCGTTATCGAATCGGCCGAAGTGGAATCGCATTAATCATGAATCGATTCAAAGAATCCGGATTATCTCTTGATGATCTTCGGCAGATGCCCGCCTCAAAAGTTGTTAATCTCATTTATCCAAAAGAAAATCTCCGTCATAAGGATATTCCCATGCCGGATTTCGAAAAAATTCACGAGCAGATGGTTAAAATGGGCAAAAACGCAGATTTGAGCTATTTATGGCTTGAGTACAAGAAGGAAAATCCTAATGGATATCAGCTATCACAATTTTACAAGTTGTATAGGGAATTCATGATAGATACATATGGAGACTCCAAAGTATCTATGCCTGTAGAACGTGTGCCCGGTGAAAAAATGTATATTGACTGGGTTGGGGATCAGCCTGAGCTATTGTTGGATACAGCCACTGGAGAACTCAAAAAAGTCCATATATTTGCGACTACGCTTGGTTTTAGCAGCATTGTCTATGCGGAAGTTTTTCCGGATGAAAAATTAAATCATTTTATCACAGGCACAGTACATGCTTTATCTTACTATGGTGCAGTTCCAAAATATCTTGTCCCGGACAATCTCAAGACAGCTATTACCAAGCATAGCAAAGATGAGCTGATACTGCAGTCAGCTTTTTCAGACCTGGAAACCTTTTACGATACTATTGTTCTCCCTCCGCCTCCACGGAAGCCAAAAGGCAAAGCAACAGTTGAAAACCATGTGCGGTTTTTAGAAACTCATCTGGTAGAAAGATTAAAGAAAAAAACCTATACTTCATTTGAGGCATTGAATGCTACCACGAAAGAAATCATAGCGGACATCAATCAACGGCCTTTCAAGAAAAAATCTGATATTAGAAAATCACGTATAAACGGATTTGAAAGGTATGACAAACCACGTATGAACCCACTTCCAAATGAGAACTATACGCTTTGCGATTACAAGTACTTTCTTAAAGTACCGGAAAATTATCATCTTGAATATGATGCCCACTACTATTCTGTATTGTATACCTATCTTGGTAAGCCTGCAATTCTCAAAGCTACAATGACAGAAATACGTATTTGTGATGAGTACAATCATCTTATCTGTCGGCATCCAAGATCTTACCGTGATTTTCCTTTGTATATTACTGAGGACAGCCATATGCCTTCAGGGCATTTGTATTACAAGGAGATTAATGCTCATGATGGAGCATATTATCGCAGATGGGCTTCCACTTACGGTAACGCTATGGCAACTCTCATTGATAGAATATTACGCAGCTACAAGCACGAAGAACAGGCGTACAAAAGCTGTGCAGGCGTGCTTCATTCATGCAAAGATGTTCCTCATTGGGCAGTCCAGGAGGCTGCTGAGAAATGTGTAGAAGCTAATGCGTGCAGATATTCATATTTCAAAAAAGTTCTTAGCATGATCCAAAACAATCGTTCTGACAGAGATGCAAACACAAGCGGGAAACTTCCTTCGCATAAGAATATACGGGGAAAGGAGGCGTACAAATGAACTCCCATGAAAATATTGCAATAACGCCTCAGGAGAACGCACTTGTTATGCGTCTTAAAAGTTTCCATGTTCCTGCAATGGCACATACCCTTGAAGAACAACTGAAGGATCCCAATGCAGATCTCAATACCTTTGTTGAACGTATGACTGCAATGGTGGATGCCGAATGGCAATCGAGGGCTGACAAACGGTTTAATCGTCTCATGAAGTGTGCTCATCTTAGGTATCCTGCGGCAGATTTGGATGAGAGCATTTATCGACCGGATCGTCAACTCGACACGCAAACAATTGAGAGGTTAAGTACATGTCACTGGATAGACGAAGGAAAAAATCTCATAGTAACAGGTTCTTCTGCCAGCGGTAAAACCTATTTGGTTAATGCTTTCTGCATTACTGCGATGAGGCAATCAAAAAGTGTAAAGTACATAAAAGCAAATACACTTATGAATGAAATGGAGCAGGCTCGAATTAAATCTACTAATCTGGAATATCTGAACAGGATATCAAAACTTGATTTGCTTGTGATAGATGATTTTGGGCTTATGGAGCTTGATTTGGATAAATGCCGAGATCTGTTTGAGATTATTGATACCAGGGATGGTAGGAAATCAACCGTTATCATTTCACAATTTCCGGTGAGCGCATGGTTTGATATGTTTGCAGACAATACATATGCGGATGCATGTCTTACCCGTATTACAGATAAGCGCCACACCTATCGGTTGGAAATGAACGGCGTGAGTATGCGTGAGTAACAAAAGCTGTAGGTTTTCGTACCGTTAAAAACGTAATGCCCGTTCTGCTACTGCAGAACGGGAGTCCTGTTTAAGCGTAATTTGCACTCTATATCGTGTTCATCAACAAAGGTAAGGAAATCGGTATACATATGGCCTTT
>CAZDQV010000154.1:0-2699 GCA_964507795.1 uncultured Oscillospiraceae bacterium
TTATGAATACTGTGAAACTATACCAAAAGGATGTGTATTTAAAAGAATTTGATGCAAAAATCACATCGATCTCAACAAATGATGATGATATTATCCTGACTCTTGATCAGACAGCTTTCTTTCCCACAGGCGGCGGCCAGAGCTGTGACAAAGGGAGTATCTCAGGAATAAATGTTACAGATGTGTACGAAAAAGACAAACAGATTTTTCACAGATTGAAACGTACTTCCGTAGCTGACGGCCTCCGCACAGGAGATACCGTTTCGTGTGAAATCGACTGGAAACACAGATTTGACAATATGCAGCGTCACTGCGGCGAACATATACTTTCAGGTATGTTCTTTCGAGAGTATGGTGGCATCAATCGCGGTTTTCATATGGGTGATGAATATATGACTATAGATATCAGTCTGGAAGAGAAGCCCGAATACAAAGAGCTGACATGGGAAATGGCACAGCATGTCGAGCTTTGTACAAATGAAGCTATCTGGGCAAACGCCCCGGTTATAACCCGCCATTTTGACAAAAGAGAAGATGCAGAGAACCTGCCTCTGCGAAAAGCACTGGCATTTGACGAAGATATAACCATTGTATGTGTCGGAAGTATCGAAAACCCCTCAGACTGCGTGGCCTGCTGCGGTACCCATCCTTCTTCTGCAGGACAGGTGGGCCTTGTCAAGCTCTACAAGGTAGAACCAAACAAAGGCATGTTCCGGATATATTTTGAAGCAGGCAAACGTGCACTTTTAGACTATGACAAAAAACACAACCTGCTTACCGAGCTTGGCAGCAGATATTCAGCAGGCACTGCTGATCTTCTGGAGAAAATCAGCATACACGAAGACAAACAAAAAGAACTCCGCTCCGACTTTTTTGCATTGAGGCAAACTGTTATCAAAAACAAAGCTGAGGCAATCTCAGATGAAATAAGCGATGGCAACGTACATATATACAGTTTCCCTGAATTCAAGGCGGATGATATTAGAAATCTTGCAAAGCATCTTGATTTTACAAATTGCAAGCTTGCAATATTCTGTGATGAGCATACTAAAACATCACTTGTGTATTCAAGCGGCAATATTGATTGCGGCAGACTAATCAAAGACAACGCTCCCGTATTCGGTGGCAGAGGCGGCGGCAGATCAGACAATGCACAGGCCAGATTTGACAGCCTCGAAAATATGAAACTGTTTGCCGATGCAGCAGAAAAATTATTAAGATAGGATTTTAACTCATGAAAACATGCTCAATTATATCATTTATAGAAACAGATGCGGCAAAACTTCTTGCCGCATTAGATAAAAATTCATATATACTGTGTGCCGACAACGGATATTCATACGCAAAGCAATGTGGCATAACTCCAGATCTTATCATTGGAGATTTTGATTCCTACAAGGGCAATCTGCCTGATAATATACCTGTAATCACTGTCCCATCGGAAAAAGACGATACAGACACGGGACTATGCCTGTCATATGCCATAGAGCATGGTTTTGACGATATCATAATATATGGCGGCCTGGGAGGACGCCTTGACCATACTATAGCCAATCTGCAGCTTATTGCAGCAGCTGCAGAAAAAGGCATCAGCATACGCATTCTGGATGTATCCGACCAGGCATATGCCATATGCTGCAGCAGCATAGAAATCCCTCGCCGTGATGATTGCTACATCTCCGTATTTTCCGCTTCAGATATCTCTAAGGGCGTTTCTGAATCAGGGGTCAAATACTGCCTTGACAACCACTCTCTGACTCGTGACTTCCCTCTGGGAGTAAGCAATGAATTCAAAGATGACAAAGCACTGATTTCTGTAAAAAAAGGCACTCTCATTATTATTGTCTCCCATGAAGCATAGCATTTACTGCATTTTATGATTATTGTCTTTTCCTCCATTTCAATAAAAGCGCTGAGTTTGTGATGACAAGCACAGAGCCTGCATTATGAACGAGTGCTCCTACAACAGGATTCAATGTGCCGATAATTGCAAGTATTATGGCAACAAAATTAAGTGCCAGTGAAACAAGCACATCCGCTTTAATATCAAATTCTGTAATCAAACCGATTATTGCTTCCAAAACGATTGGCAAACCGCACAAAACAATTGCAATCCATGCCATGTCAAACGGGAATGGTTGAAACCCCAGCAAACTACAGACAACAAAAATACCAGAGACTATAAGGAAGGCAATATCTTTTTTGACTCCTCCAAGCTCCAGGAATTTCTCAAGTCCCTCTATAACACGATTCATAAACAAAATTCTCCTCTCCATACCCTATGGGGTATATGCACATTATACATATAGGGGTATAGGTTGCCAAAGAGTAAAATAAAAAGCCAGCTCATAAGCTGACTTGTCGGATTGGGTGTTTATTGCATATTTGCAAATCGCTCCACTGCTTTAGTGAATTTTTCGATGGTTTTATCTGCATCTCCATGCTCAAGTCCATCTCTGACACAATGCTGAATGTGCCCCTCCAATATAACTTTACCGCATCCGTTCAAAGCTGATTTGGCGGCATTTATCTGTGAAAGGATATCCTCGCAGGGCACATCTTCATCTACCATCCGTTCAATCGCCTGCACCTGCCCGATGATTTTTTTAAGGCGCCTGTGCAGATTGTCTGCATCCATACATTGTTTCATAAATAAGATCCTCCATACCATAAGGGGTATGCGTTTATTATACTGTCTC
>CAZDQV010000155.1:0-2557 GCA_964507795.1 uncultured Oscillospiraceae bacterium
TTTGTCATCAGTTTACTCATTGGTTACCTCCCTGATTATATGTCAGTCCTTCTCTTGTCATGGTGCCTGAGCCGAAGGTTATATTGGTGGTGGTAGTGGTCGTATTATATCTCCCTGTTCTAGTGACTGTGTGCGAATTTCCCCACATATCGGTATAAGTATATTCGTAAGTCACACTCTGATTATTTGCAGTAGTTGTACTTGTTTTTTTCGTTATAGGTATCCGGAGAGTAAGCTTATATCCCTGTTCATCATCTTCACCTTTAACTTCAAACGTTATAATCATATTATATGAGTAATTTGATATAGATTCAGAACTGCCCTCACTAAGCAACCCTCCAGTTACATTCACATCTATATACACTTCATCAAAAGAATCACCACTTGAACTCTTTAATACAACTTTATTGTCGCTAGGTGGCACACTATATTCAAAGGTTCCATCAGTTGTAGTATCGGCCATTATTTTTGTCAAGACACTTTCAATCAGCGGCTTCAACTCACCACTTACTGTCGGATTCGTTACTGCATCCTCTTTGTCAGGAGCATAAGGATTACTATTTGTTTTTGTATACTTAATTACACTCTTCGTATATGTCCTGCCCTCAATCTCATCCCTGAACAGCTGTGCTGCGGAGCTTGCTGTTAGGTAAGCCTGCTGTGCATCCTTGTTGTCATTAAGCTGGTGTGCAGCTGTTGTAGCCGCCCCGATTATAACTACGCTGACTACAATAGCCACAAGCAGCAGAAAAAGCGCCATGAGTATTGTCTTGCCTTCGTTGTTATTAAGTTTTCTCTTTAAATCTACCTTAATCATAGTGCTTTAACTCCTGCCAATCAAAATCATTCAGTCGTTCCATCTGACTCATTATTCGTACTGTCTGCCTGCTCAACAGTCACAACAACAACTACACTCTTGGTAAATGTCTGTCCTCTATTATCAGTATATGTTGCCGTAGCAGTCAAGCTGGTCTCGCCTATCTTAAGACCTGTAACAGTAACCTTGTTCCCGGATGTTACAGCAGATGCAATCGCATCGTCATCTACTTCAACTTTCCATGTCGTTGTTCCCGGCAAGTCTTTGCCATTTGCTGACTTGACTGTAAATGTCAAAGTCTCTTCCTTGCTCACAGTTGTTTTAATCTCCGCAGGCGAAACAGTTATAACGAGGTTACCCGTAATACTTATAAGGGCATTGGCAGTTGCATCTCCAACCTTTGCCTGTACCGTTACAGTACCTTGTTTCAGTGCATCGAATACAACTTCGTAATAATCCTTATCAGTTACAAATTCACATTTCTTTACTGAGAGCGGTGAATCATCTGTCAGCTCATTTCCATCCTCATCCAGGAACTTAAATGTCGGTTCAGTCGAACTGCCATCTGTACTTTCATAATTCAGATACATAGTAATCGTATCACTATCAAGCATATCAAATGATTCCATACTGTCTGCCCAATATAAGGAGCCTTTTGGCCATGTACCATAATGAACATTAACTGTATTACCTGAGGTATCTTCCTGAGTCAATACTGTAGGGAACGGATAGTTAACTCCCTCAAGACTCGGATCATCTCCCGGATAGCTGTATTTACCATCTATCTTGGCACCGTTCTCTTCGGTTGTAACAAAGCCGAACTGCTTACCGCCATCTCCTCCATTAAGTAAGTCTATAACGCTTTCTGTTTCACCTGAGGCTGCGCTGAGCTGATCGTATGTGACATATGGTGAATGTCCACTACCATTGACCTTGTTTGTCAGATATACATGTGCCGCAGTTTGGTCACCATTCTTTATATCCCTCTGGGTACTCCAATAAGAATCATCTTTACTACTATTTGCTTTATAGTCATCTGAGTTTTTTACATTGTCTATGTAAGCATAGCAGTTAGTTATATTAATATCTGGATTAGGAATATCATTAATATTAAATTCTTTATCTTGTGCTTCACCATTTGATGCGATGGAATGTACAGTCCTAATCTGATGTTCTCCTGATTCAGGGAGATTTACATACGAATATGAATTTTTAACATTTACGTCAGTATCTATTGCCCCTACTATACTTTCTGATAAGTTACCATAGTTAATCATTACTACACCACCTGTAATGCCACCTATCCATATGTTTGTATCAGTATGGTCTGTTGTTACTGTTGTTACAGTACTGCAGTCAATACTTCCTCCGGCATAGCATCCGTCTATTGTGGCACGGCAGTTGCCTACAAGACCTCCAACCCTTATATTCTTGTATGATGTATTATGATATGTAACAGCTATCTTAATATCATTTACTGCAGTACACTTGGATATATTCATATTTGAAGTTCCTGCAAGACCGCCGACAGAGCCTCCGCCCCATGCACCATCTTTGCTTCTGTTGTCAGTTATTGTATATCCAGATACAGTGCAGTTTTCCATTACAGCACTGCTGCTACTTTCGGTACCTTCGGCTGCAAAGCCTACAAGCCCGCCAACACAATACCATTTATTTCCATCACTACTTGCGTTACTTATTTTTATTTCGTTTCCATATTCAGAGTACATTACTATATCA
>CAZDQV010000156.1:0-2542 GCA_964507795.1 uncultured Oscillospiraceae bacterium
ATATTATTCGTATCTTTTTCTGTAGCTGATTTCTGTAGGTTTTCTGCCTTCTTTCCACTTGATTTCGCCCGGTGTGATACATTCCTGTACCGGACATACATTCAGGCATAAGTGACAGCCTACGCAGTTGTCATTAAGCTCAGGTCTTCTCTTCTCTTCGTTCCAGTCAATTGCCTGATGTGCAGCATCATAGCATGATATATAGCATCTGCCGCATCCAACACACTTGTCAAGGTCAAAGTGCGGAAGAAGCTTGTAATCTCTGTTGAGTTCTTCAGCTGGAATCAGGTTTGGAAGTGCGCAGCCGATAAATTCATCAAGGCTGTTGTATCCTCTCTCTGCCATGAAATGGCTCATTCCGCTTATCATATCTTCTACGATTCTGTAGCCGTATTGCATGATTGCTGTTGTAACCTGAATGTTTCTGCAGCCTACTGCAAGGAATTCTGCTGCATCTCTCCATGTTTCGATACCGCCTATACCTGACATTTCGTGGCCGTGTCCATAGTCATGTCCGTTTGCAGCTACCAGCTTGTGCATATCTGCGCACTGCTGTACCTGTGTGCAGAATCTGAGTGCGATAGGTTTTACTGCTGCTCCCGAATATCCTGATATTGATGACTTGCCGTCTACTACTGGCATTCCTGTATTGTTCTCAAATGAAATGTTTGTGATTGATTTGATTGTATTGATTGCTGATACAGCTGCAGCTCCACCTTTGATTGCTGCTACAGCATGCTCTTCCATGTTTTTGCAGTTTGGTGTCATCTTTGCAATGAATGGTATATTTGTTGTTTCTGCTACTGCTCTTGAGTAACTCTCTACAAGTTCATTGTTTGTTCCTACGTCAGAACCCATATCATGTGATGTCATCTGCGGACATGAGAAGTTTCCTTCGATAAGCTTTGCTCCTGCCTGCTCTGCCATCTTCGCAAGCTCTTTCCATTCCTCTACACTTGAGCCCATTATTGATGCTACTGTGATATGGTCAGGATAATCTCTGTTTAATTTGTATATGAATTCGAAGTTCTTCTCTGTAGGTTTGTCTGAAATCTGCTCCATGTTCTTGAATCCGAGCCATGGTAATCCTTCTTTGTTTGTCTGGTCAAATCTCGGTGAACATTCGTCTGCTACAAATATTCCCACTGTCTTGAAGAAACATCCGCCCCAGCCTGTCTCGTAGCATTTTGCAACCATATCATAGTTGCCGCCTACAGGTGATGATGATAAGAAGAACGGATTCATACAGTCGACGCCCAGATATTTTATTGATAAATCTTTTTTAACTGCCATTCTACTTCACTCCTTTCTCTAAGTATGCAACTATTGCTGCTGCCGCTTCTTTTCCCGCTGCTACAGCTTCTACCACTGTCTTGCCTCCGTTTACTATGTCTCCGGCTGCAAATACTTTGGCTACATTTGTCTTGCCTTCTTCTGCTGCTATGCCGCCTTTTTCGTTAGCTGCAACACCTTCTACAGGCTCTGCCTTCTGGCCTATTGCAAATACTACTGTATCGCATGTAAGCTTTAATTCTGCTCCATCAAGTCTGCCTTCTCTTCCTGTGAATCTCATGGCTTCAACCTTGCCTGCGCCTTCTACTGCTGCAGGTGCCATATTGGTTGTTATTCCGATTCCAAGTGATAATGCATACTGGAATTCATTCATGTTGCCGGGAGCTTCCTCAAGTGTCCTTCTGTATACGATTCTTACATCCTCTGCTCCAAGAAGCTTTGCTGTTACTGCGCAGTCTACTGCTACGTCTCCTCCGCCTATTACAACTACTTTTTTGCCTTCCTGTTTGCCTGTTGTCCTTGCTGCTTTGAGGTAATCTGCTGCCGGATATACTCCTGCAAGGTCTGTTCCCGGAATATCAGGAAGCTTAGTTCCCCAAAGTCCTGTACCTACAAATATTGCATCGTAGCTGTCTACATCTGCTATGGTTACTTTTTTGCCGAATTCAAATTTAACTCCCATACCCTCTACCATTGCAATATCATGGTCGATTACGCTCTGCGGAAGTCTTGAAGGTACGATTCCGTATGTAAGCATTCCGCCGGCTTTTGCTTCTTTTTCGAATATTGTTACATCATATCCGGCTTTTTTGAGCTCTGCTGCTGCTGCAAGTGATGCAGGGCCTGCTCCTATGCATGCTACCTTGCCAGGCTTTGGCTCTCCCGCTTCAAGAGTCTTCATTCCGAAAAGCTCTTCCTGCTCTATTGCATATCTTTGAAGCTTGCCTATTTCGATAGGTTTGTCAATGCCGCATCTTGAGCATGCTTCTTCACAAAGTCTGTCATATGGACAGACTCTTGCACAGCTTCCGCCAAGTACGTTGTTTAATCTGATTGTTTCAGCTGCACCTTTTATGTTTCTGAATCTGATTGATCTTACAAATTTTGCAGGGTCTGTTCCTGCCGGGCAGCCCTTGCTGCATGGTGCATCATGGCATAACAGGCATCTTGCAGCTTCTTCAATAGCAGTTCTGTGTGTGAATCCTGCTACAGCCTCAGCAGTATATGCCGCTTTTACTACTTTACTCAA
>CAZDQV010000157.1:0-2477 GCA_964507795.1 uncultured Oscillospiraceae bacterium
CAGAAGGTCGTTGGGTTGGCGACCTTCTACCTTATTCGGAGGTATTTATGCTCTATGCATCCCCATACATAACCTGCTACTTCATATTCCTTGCACTCCTCCTTGGAGCCTGCACGGGCAGCTTCCTTAACTGCATGGCATGGCGTATTGTACACAATGAACCTGTATCCAAAGGCCGTTCACATTGCGATATATGCGGACATACCCTGGGCATAGTAGATTTGATACCGATTGTAAGCTATATAGCTCACAGAGGTAAATGCCGTTATTGCGGTGAGAGATTATCCAAGATTCATGTAGTGGCAGAGATAATATCAGCTGTCATATTTGCGGCTGTATTACTTGAATTTGATATATCGCTCCAAGCACTCGAATATGTGATTTTTGCGTGCCTGCTTATGGTATGCTCATTCGCGGATTTGGAGGGACGTATTATACCGGACCGGTTTATCTTTGCCGGTCTTGTTGTGCGTATTGTATTCTTTGTCATATTAGATTGCTCGGTCAAGGTGGCTTTGGATGACCTGATTGGCGGAGTTGGTATTGCAGCTTTGCTTCTTGTCATCGTGCTTTTGTTTGAGAAACTGCGCGGCATAGAGGCTATGGGCGGAGGAGATATCAAGCTCATATTTATGACAGGAATATTTCTTGGATGGAAGGCAAATTTGCTTTGTCTTTTTATTGCGTGTATAATAGGGATAGTAACAGGGATAGCTGTGAAATCTGAGGATAAGACGTTCCCGTGGGGACCGTCAATAGCACTGGCAGCGGTATTTTGTATGCTGTTTGGTAATGAACTGATAGATCTTTATCTTGGATTGTTTTAGGAAGAGAGGTAACTTGATTTGGGCAGACAGGTAGTAGGATTCGATATAGGTGAAAGTACACTGAAAATGGTACTTAAATCCGGCAGAGAGATCAAGGCGTGTGTTGAGGCGGATGTGCCTGATTACACGGTCAAGGATGGAGTTATAGTGTCGATGGACGCCATGGCTGATTTCATCAGAGACGTTGCAAAGAAAAACGACATACCCAAGGCAGATGCCGCAGTTATAGTTCCGGCATCACAGATAGTTACAAGAACCGTGACTATGCCTGTAATGAACGTGCAGCAGCTTATGTTCAACCTGCCGTATGAGTTAAAAGACTATCTCAAGGAGGAGAAACACAACTACTACTTTGACTATGCTCTGAGAGAGATGATTGCAGACGATGAGGGCAAACCATATGAGATGAGGCTGCTCATCTGCGCCACATTAAAATCCGTGATAGAGGAATATGCTGTCATGTTTAAACGTGCGGGATTCAAACTCAAAACAGCAGTGCCTGAGGAGTGCGCATATGCAAACCTCATCAGAGGCTTTCGTGATGAACTTGCAGGTGATTTCTGTATAGCTGATATAGGGCATGGCGCGACCAGACTTCACATATTCCATAACGGCGAATACGCCGCAATGCGTAATATCGCAATAGGAGGCAAAAACCTCGATATGCTGATTGCAGACGAATGCGGCATAGATATACATATGGCTCAGATCTACAAAAAAAGCAACTACAACGTGGTACTTCAGAGCGATATGGCTCTGAATGTATACAACCGGCTTGCGGTAGAGATTATGAAGGCTGTCAACTTCTTTAATTACAACAACAGAGAGGCAGAGCTAAACGACATATATCTTTGCGGAGGCGGAGCGGCTGTTGACATGCTTGTAAACACAGTATCCGAACAGACCAGCCTTAACGTGCATCCGGCATCAGAGCTTACAGGCGGCAATCTGGGTCTTGAGAGACCTGAGATATTCCTTAGAGGCTGCGGGCTTGTGATTGGAGGTTAGACAGATATGAAATTAACTGATTTAAGGAAGAGTTTTGGTGGTGGCAGACAGAACAAATATCCGACCAAAACAGCTATAAATATGGCGGCCTGCGGCAAAGAGAGGGCTACAGGCAAAACACTGGCAATAGGTGTTGCAGTTATACTTGTTCTTGTGGTGCTTGTAGTCAAGTTCTGTGTGTATGACCAGTATGCAAGACTTGACAGGGCTGAATCTGCATATAACAGTATTGAGCAGCAGAATCAGGAGCTCCTGGACAAGGTAGGGGATTACGATGATATATTGCTTGAATACAGAGCATATTCAATGAACTTCGTATCAGATTCTGAAGACGAAAGCTTTGTGGGTGTAGACCGTAAAGAAGTTTTAGATCTCATAGAGTCAGTGATGATGGATCACGGAGATATTCATAGCATAGAGATTTATGATGATACAGCCAAGGTTTCGATGGATGGTATGAATCTTGAGGAGATATCGAGAATGATAACTACTCTCAAAACCAGCCCTATTGTTTCCGATGCACAGCTTAACATAGCTCAGACAGAGGAGGATAAATCAGCTTCAGTTTTGAACTTCTCAGTAACCATCTATCTGCAGCAGGAAGAGGAGGCAGCACAATGAGAAAAGAATTCACAAAGAGAG
>CAZDQV010000158.1:0-2460 GCA_964507795.1 uncultured Oscillospiraceae bacterium
TACTTTGAGGAAACAACAAACGAGGTGGCATCATCATCGGGATATGAGAGGATAGGTAGGCTACATGAGATAGTCACATCCATCAAGGCAAGTGATGAGATTGGAGTGAAGTATATGAATGCATATGAAGAAAGAATATATGATATGCAGGAGGCCAAGGAGGAGGGCGAGGCTTCCGGCAGAGCTGCAGAGAAGCTTGAAATGGCAAAGGCTATGAAGGCTGAGTGTATTGATATAAATACCATAGTCAAGGTGTCTGGACTTTCTGAAAATGAAATAGAAAAGCTGTAGAGTGTGCCATACAAGAATTTGCAGGAAAAAACTAAGGCTCTCGGAGAATACAGCAGGTTTATATCGCTTGTAGATGAATATTTTGATGAAGGTGTGAACATTGAGATGCTGTAGCTATATTGGTCAAAAATTCGGATTAAGGTGTGTTTTTTGATGCACCTTTTTTAGTACCTTTATCACGATATTATATTCACATCAGCTGAAACAGGTGCAGTGAGGAGGTCTATATGTGTGAATATGATGATAACATCCTGATTAATGTAGAGATTGAAGATGAGGCGGCAGCAAAGCAGGAGCAGGATGATGAGGATTTGTTTGATCTGTTTATACTGGATGAGTTTTTTGACTGGTAGGGGTAGGGAAACTACTGGAACAATGAGGGTAAAAACTTGAATATTTTAGTGGTTGGAGGTATAATATGTGTGAATATTTTGAGAAAGATAGGAGATTGCTATGGCTGTTGTAGAAAGCATTGCGTTTGATGCATTTGCCTCCGAAAAGATTAAAGATATAAAGTATGGAGAAAACTGGCCGGTAGTATATATCATAAACAATGACAGAGAAGCTTACATAGGTGAAACAGTCAATGCTTCAGTCAGAGCAGGTCAGCACTTCAGAAAAGAAGAAAGAAAAAGACTTACGCAAATCAGTTTGATTGGCGACGATAAATTCAACAAATCAGTCATACTTGATTTAGAAACATTCCTTATTAACCATATGGCTGCAGATGGTAAATTTGTATTGCAAAACAGCAATATGGGTACACAGCCGCACAAATATTATCAGCAGGCTGAATACGAAAAAGGCTTTGAAGGCATATGGAATCAGCTCAGGGAGCATAATCTTGTTGTCAACAGCATCAGGTATATACAAAACTCAGATATATTCAAATATTCACCATACAAAACGCTTAACCTTGATCAATACAGAGTTGCAGATGCAATTATTCAGGAGCTTGTAGACAACAGATCTGCAGAGTCAGGAAGCTGTATAGTGGTTAATGGCGGGGCCGGAACAGGTAAGACGGTTCTTGCTGTATATCTCATGAAACTGCTTGCTGAAACCAACGAAGGTTTAACAGAAAGAGACACAGAGATGGATCCCGGTTATGAATATATGGCAGAGAATCTCAAAACGCTGGGAAAGCTGAAAATAGGGTTTGTTGTTCCGATGCAGTCTTTGAGAACGACAATCAAAAAGGTCTTCGGTAATGTGAAACACCTGACAAAGCATATGGTTATAAGTCCGGTTGAGGTGCCTAAACAGGAATACGATCTTCTTATCGTTGATGAAGCACATAGATTAAGACAGAGAAAAGCACTCTCGCAGTATCCTGTTTTTGACAAGAATAATCAGAAGCTTGGCTTTGACAACAGCGGTACAGAATTGGATTGGATTTTGAAATGCAGCCGTAATCAGGTGTTTTTTTACGATAGCATGCAATCCGTCAAGCCATCGGATATAGACAAAACGAAATTTGACGAATTGCAAAAGAACAGTAAAGTGTTGGAACTTAAATCTCAATTCAGATGTGCAGGTGGCAATGACTATATCAGATATATTAAAGCTGTGCTTAGTGACAATCCTCCGGAGAGTGGCAAGACATTTCCTGACTATGAACTGAGAATGTTTGGTGATGTCGAGGACATGATTAATGCCATAAAACAAAAGGACAAAGAGTGTGGATTATGTCGTACTGTAGCGGGATATTCATGGAAATGGATATCCAAAACCAACAGGGAATTGTATGATATCAATATATCAGGGCACAGATACAGATGGAATACTGTGAACAAGGACTGGGTTAACTCACCGGATTCGATTGATGAAATAGGTTGCATCCATACAATACAAGGATACGATTTGAATTATGCAGGAGTTATATTCGGCAATGAAATAAGGTTTGACAATGTCAAAAGAGAAATCTATATAGAAAAAAGCAGCTACTATGATATGCAGGGGAAAACAGCCTTGAACAAGGAAGAAGACCTTAAAGAATATATTCTTAATATATATATGACGCTGATGACAAGAGGCATAAAAGGAACCTATGTATATGTATGCAATAATGAGCTCAGAGATTATCTGAAAGAATATATAATGTGACAGGGAGTACCAAATGACTACATTAGATTACTACAACAACAATGCAAAGCTATTTATCTGTGA
>CAZDQV010000159.1:0-2408 GCA_964507795.1 uncultured Oscillospiraceae bacterium
ATGATTAGAAATGACTGGAGAGAAGTCGAAAACAAAGATAATGACAATAACTTCGGGAAAACCGTATGGTATTACTTCCAGTCCTCCGGCAAGGCATATAAATCAGGCAAGAAGACCATCAACGGAACCAGCTATATCTTTGACGATAAGGGTCGTAGACTATATGGCTGGATTAGTAAATCCGAGGATGGGCTCTACACTATGGGTTCGAGGGACGATAACAGCGTAGAGTGGAAAACCTGCGATTACTATGCAGGAGAGGAAAGTGACGGGGCAGTAGTAACAAATGCTTGGCGAACAATCAAAGTATATGACGGTACGGCTGCCTGCAATTATAAGTTCTACTTCGGCTCAAACGGCAAGAAGTATAAGCTAACAGACTCCGATAAGGAAAACGGATACACCACCACGGAAAAAACCATAAACGACGAAAAGTATAAATTTGCTGCCGACGGTCATCTGGTAGAGAGTCAGGTAGAAGAAACAGGTGGCGGAACGACTGTCGAAACGACCCACAAAAAAGGCTGGTATTATAATACAGATACGCAAAAGAAGTACTACTATCGAGATACTAATGGTGGAACCTACAGCAATCAAATAGCAACAATTAACGGCAAAAAGTATCTCTTTGATGAAAATGGCTCGATTCTGGTAGGGCTTTACTATCTTGAATTTAACAGCGAAGATAAAGAAAAAACCATCAAAAAGATGACTCTTCTCGATGGCGAGAATGACGGAACTAATTTTGCTACTTACACTACGCTCAATGATACGACTTACAACGCCTCAGAGAGCACCTCGAAATCTGGCGTATACTACTTTAAGGGACCAGTTAACACTGGAGGAGAGATGGTTACCGGATCGACGACAGTTGGAATTGACGGGGCTAACTACTCATTCAAATTTGCAACTTCCGGGAACAAAGGTAAAGGGCTAACCGGAAGAGACGGTAGCTACTACTATGTAAATGGTCGAAAAGTGAAAGCTAACAGTACTAATAACTTTGAACTTTTTAAGCGCACTCCAAATAACGGTGATATAACAAAACTTTCCGGTGGGGGCAATACCGCAGCTAAGATCGTAGCAGATAAAACATCTGATGAAACACCTACTCAAGAGATACCTTATGCACTGATTTCTTCAAGCGGAACCATAGTCAAGAGCGGAACAAAAAAGGCTGGAGACTATAAAATCACCGTGCAGGATTATAGAGTAACCAAGATAGCAGACAGTATTGGAACTACGGTTTGGGAATCTACAATTCCTTCGGACGCTATGGCGGGCTCTGATGGTGATACAAGTACCGGGGAAATCGTTAGAACATTTACATATGGCACTAAAATAAATCCAAGCATCCTCTTTGGAAGTGGCATCAGTGCAAGCACAACGACATATTTGTTTGGTTATGATATAAACACACCAATTGATTGGCCGTCAGCAACGACGACCCTCAATGTAGGCACATACTATGCCTGGGCGATTACTGATAATTCAACAGATGAAAACCCGGGGGCTGAGAGCACTACGGTTGCAACAAGCTTCAATGTTACAGGAACGGATATCGACGCTAGTAAAATCACAGCAACAGATGTCACCACAACATATGATGGCACCGAAAAGGAGATCAAAGTCACAGTAGATACTAGCAGAATCACAGGCATACAAAACCCAAAAGTCACCTATTCCTTGACCGAGGATGGTATTTATTCTGATTCGCTCAAATTTACGGATGCCACAGATGGTGCACAAACGGTGTACTACAAGATTACATCGGATAACTACAATGAATACATCGGCACTGCAACAGTCACCGTAAAACCGATGGAGGCACAGCTTAACTGGGATAAATCTGCAAGTGTCAACTGCACTGAAACTGAGAATATAGTTGCAACCATTGAGAATGCGAAAGGGGACGATGATTTTAATATTAAATATAACCGCACATTTGATTCTGCAGGAAGCAATATCACAGTGACTGTGACATCCCTCGGCAACAGCAATTACACTCTGCCTGCGGATGCAGCTGGTAAGCAAAAGGTTGTTTCGGTAACGCATACCGGCACACTCGGCGGCTGGCATACAAGCAGCACTCAGCACTGGAAAGAGTACTCATGCTGCAAAACAAAGGCTGAGATTGCAAATCACACAGATGCCAACTCAGATATCAGATGTGATATATGTAACAGGCTGCTTGTTACATACAGCGGTAATTCTTCTACTGTGACAAACAGGACTGAAACAACAGCTGCAGGTACAGAGAAGGTTACAAATGCGGACATTAGCGCTAAAATATCAGCAGATGCAGATGAGAACAAAACTGCAAGCGTGAGGGTTGATGCTGCTACAGCTGAGGAAATTGTAGAGAAGGCTGTAGAGAACAAGTCAGAGACCGTGGTTATAAACAGTGT
>CAZDQV010000160.1:0-2365 GCA_964507795.1 uncultured Oscillospiraceae bacterium
GCGCTGATGATACTTGGCGGGCGACCGCCTGGGAAAGTAGGACGTTGCCGGTTTTTATTTTATGGCCCTATGGTCAAGCGGTTAAGACACCGCCCTTTCACGGCGGTAACTCGGGTTCGAGTCCCGATAGGGTCACCAAAAATATGCGCGTGTGGCGGAATTGGCAGACGCACTAGATTTAGGTTCTAGCGGGAGACCGTAGGGGTTCAAGTCCCTTCACGCGCACCAATTCCACACATCTTAATTCCGAATTTTTTATTCGGTTTTTTGCGTAAATTGAATACATCTGGATAGAGGTGCAGATGATATCAGTAGATATTGACTTGAAAGTTAAGGGCTTTCTTATATGCGATATCAAAAGGAGATTCTGCCGAAGGAAATTCTACCTTGGAATTTGCCTGGGACGTTATACAATATATGGCGTACTGTCGCTTTGCGGAGAGCTATCGATGGAATTTGTTAATAAATATGAATTGAATGCCATGGATATGCTTCAGATAGTTATTCATGGCACTTTTTTATATATTTTATTGATGGAGGTTTGAAATGAAAAGAAACAAGCTGATTCTTTTAATCAGTGTTGCAATGCTTATCATAATGATTTGTCCTATGATGTGTTTTGCTGAAACTGATGAAGCTGAATATGTATCTACTCTGTATGCCACATGGTGGTCAATAGTACCGCCACTTGTAGCTATACTCCTTGCCCTTATAACCAAGGAAGTATACAGTTCACTGTTTATCGGTGTGGTTATAGGTGGAGTGCTTTATGCAGGCGGTAACTTTGAAATGACAATGAACCACGTCCTTGAGGACGGTATCGTTGGCTCACTGTCAGACGCCTATAACGTGGGTATCCTTATTTTCCTTGTTATACTCGGTGTAATAGTTGCTATGCTCAACAGAACAGGCGGCGCAGCAGCATTTGGTAAATGGGCAATCAAGAGAGTCAAGACGCAGGCTGGAGTGCAGTTAATGACTATAATCCTTGGAATTCTGGTGTTTATTGATGACTATTTCAATTGCCTGACAGTTGGTAGTGTAATGTCACCTATCGCAGAAGCGCAAGGGTTACCGAGAACAAAACTGGCATACCTTATAGATGCTACAGCAGCTCCTGTATGCATTATCGCACCTATATCATCATGGGCTGCAGCTGTTACAGGATTTGTTGAAGGTGAAAACGGATTTGCACTGTTTATTAAGGCTATACCGTTCAACTTCTATGCACTTCTGACAATTGTTATGATGTTCACACTGGTGGCGTTGAAGTTTGACTATGGCAAGATGAAAAAATACGCAGATAAGCTGTTAGACGACAAAATCGATATACAAAGCTCGGATCTTGAAACTGCAGTTTCCGGAGACAGAAGACGTGAAGGTGGAGTTATAGATCTGGTACTGCCTGTTATTATTCTGATAATAGCATGTGTACTTGGTATGATTTATTCAGGTGGATTTTTCTCAGGCACCGGATTTGTAGAATCCTTCTCAGGATCAGATGCTTCAGTAGGACTTGTTATAGGCAGTGTTATAACTTTGATTCTGACCGTTATAATCTATATGATCAGAGGAGTTATAAGTTTCAAGGATGCTATGAATTGCATACCTGAAGGTTTCAAGGCAATGGTTGCTCCAATACTTATTCTTACACTTGCATGGACACTCAAAGCAATGACAGACAGCCTTGGAATAGCAGAGTTTGTAAGCAATGCAACAGAATCAGTTGCAGGCTCATTCATGAGTATGCTTCCTGCGATAATATTCCTGATTGGATGCGGACTTGCTTTTGCATCAGGTACATCATGGGGTACATTCGGAATATTGATTCCAATCGTTGTGCAGGTATTTGAAAACAATGACCCTGAGCTTATGATAGTATCAATCTCAGCTTGTATGGCAGGTGCAGTATTTGGAGATCACTGCTCACCTATATCAGATACAACTATCATGGCAAGTGCCGGAGCTAAGTGTAACCACGTTGCACACGTTGCAACACAGCTTCCTTATGCGGCAACTGTAGCAGCTGTTTCGTTTGTTACGTATATAGTTGCAGGATTTACAAGATCAGCATGGATATCACTTCCTGTAGGTATTGTGCTTATGGTTGGAACTCTGGTTGTTATCAGAGCTATCCAGAGATCGAGGACAGCATAGGTAAAACAACATTGATTAAGGTACAAAACAAAAAAATTATAAGTAGTACACTTCAAGTAGACAAAAAGCAGTCATGCGGTAACAGAGATGTTGCTGTATGGCTGTTTCTTTTGCCCAAGTTTGAGTGAGAGAATACTGATATGAATGTGTGTAAATGTAATGGCCAGAGATGCCAGAATCAAAGCAAAGCATGAGCTTGTTACTAAAG
>CAZDQV010000161.1:0-2356 GCA_964507795.1 uncultured Oscillospiraceae bacterium
TTGCACCCATTGCGCCAGCGGCTGACTGTGTCAAAGTAACACCGCTTACTGTACAATTCTCTATAACTCCAGTTGTTACGTTAACAGTTGTAGCAATCGCACCTGTAGCATTAACCTCTTTACCACTTGTTCCTACAACATTTAGGTTCTTCACTGTACCCGAAACAGTTCCGAATAAATTCTTATCATTTAATGTTATTGTGCTGTTATTTCCATCATAAGTACCGCTTAAAGTTTTTGCTGTATAACTATCAGAAGGTATTGTAAAATTGGCAGTCTGCTTATAATACTTACTTGAATCAAAAGTAGTTTTGCTAAATGTATCATATGAATCAATAAGTATCGGATCTGCTTCCGTGCCTGCTGGTTCAGCCGCAAACACCCCCCCTACCGGGATCATCCATACCACCATACACACTGTAAGCAGTATGCTTAAAATCTTCTTCATAGTCTATTCTCCTCCTCGATTATATAATTCACATATATCTCCCCATTGAGACACATTACCTGTATTTTACTACCTTGTTCCAGTGATTTCAATCAAACCTGCAAACATTTACAATATTCCTTTAATTATGCCCTATTTATCCCCTCTAAAATCATCTGAATATCACTACCTTGCTCCCATAATTTCATTTACGGTACCAAATCAGTACCACAAATCCTGTGGTACAATACACCTTAAATATATTAATTTTGGAGGTACGCTATATGGCTGCATTTAAAGACAAAGAACGTGGAACATGGTTCTGTAAATTCTACTACACTGAATACACTGGAGAAAGGAAGCAAAAGAAAAAACGGGGTTTTGCGACCAAAAAAGAAGCATTGGAATGGGAGAGAAATTTCCTGACCAAGGAAAAAGAAGATACAACTATGTCGTTTAAGGACTTTGCGGCAATATACATAGCTGACTTTGCCGCAAGATACAAAGAATCAGCTCTTGAAACCAAGAAGAATATCCTGAATAACAAGCTGCTACCCTACTTTGGCAAAAAACGTTTATGTGATATCACTGCATCAGATATACGCAAATGGCAAAACACTATGATGAGCAAAGATTACTCCCCTACCTATCTCCGGCTGATTAACAGCCAGTTATCTGCCCTGTTCAATTTCGCAGTCAAATACTACGGTCTGAGAGAGAACCCATGCAAACGTGCAGGCAGCATGGGCAAGAGCAAGGCTGAGGAGATGAAATTCTGGACCAGGGATGAGTATATGACATTCATTGAGGGAGCTAAATCAGACCGTACCTGTTACATGATATTTCAGACCCTGTACTGGACAGGGCTCCGTGAGGGTGAGTTTCTGGCTCTGACTCCTGCTGATATTGATTTTGAGAACAGAAACATCAGTGTAACAAAATCATACCAGAGGATCAGCCGCAGGGATGTCATATCCACTCCCAAGACTGCAAAGAGCAAACGCACAGTTTCAATCCCGGAGTTTCTGTGCAATGAGCTAAAAGACTATGTTCAAGGTATGGCAGATGACAAGAGGATATTTCCATACGGAAAAAATGATTTGAGAAATTCCATGCACAAGGTATGTGGTAAGACAGGGGTCAAAATAATTCGGATACATGATATACGTCACTCTCATGCATCACTGCTCATAGATCTTGGTCTGTCTCCCAAGATAATAGCTGACAGGTTAGGTCATGTGAAGATAGAAACCACTCTCAATATCTACTCTCACCTCTACCCCAACAAACAGGAGGAGGTTGCTGACAGGCTGCAGGAGCTTTTTTGCTAATTTAGTGCCACAGGAGTACCGCATATTGGCTAAACATTAGCGATATGCGGTCTCTACATGGGTTTTTTCTTATTCAAATCAAATCGTCAACCCACGGGAACAAGGAAATTAAGGCTATGGGACTATGGGAGGACAAAAACAAAAAGAAAGGAAATAACCGAAATGAAGAAATTTTTATCAATTCTTCTTGCACTGGCTGTAGGCTTTACATTCACATTCGGTTCAGCTATGTCAGCATTTGCTGCCAGCACTAATGAATCAGAATATGATGTATTAGTTGAACAGGCTGCCAGTCAGGTAAGCAGTATGGCTAATGCTGCATACAGTGAAGCCGTAAAAGCCTTGGAAGATGCGGATATTGCCAGTGTAGGAACAGGCATTGATGCGGACTTCTGGAAAGCTGCAGCACCTGTATATCAGGCAAAAATTGCCAAAGCCGTTGCAGCTAAAACAAAGGAAATTAAAGGTCTTTATGATACAGCGGCTAACCGGGATGACCTGAATGCATGGACTCTTAGTGATGCAGTTGATGCTTTTGGTGTGGCTAAAGATCAGGATTATAAAAAAGCTGGTGGAGGCACTGACTTGGCAACTGCAG
>CAZDQV010000162.1:0-2339 GCA_964507795.1 uncultured Oscillospiraceae bacterium
TTTCGTAAAGAACCAACCTGCCTAAACTGGAATAATTGCTCCCATTGCTGAAAGTAGAATTGAAAATGTTATTCTCTTGTACAAAGACTTTTATACAGAATTTTATTTTCTTTAAAACTGTAAAATCTATTTACAAACGAGAGAAATCCACTAAAATACAATAATCAGTATTTAACTTATTCTCTTTACAATAAGAGTATAATTCCTTCGTATCTACTGTAGCAGAAGGGATTAAGAACTTTGTTAAAATTATTAACAATATTCCAATAATGTATCTCATTTATTAATTAATTCTGAAAAGTTAATCTTTTTATAACCAATTATATTTATTCAAAACCTTTTGAAATACAGCAGGACTATTGTTTAATGAAGCAAAAAGTTTCATACAAGAACGAAACTTAATTACATCTGATCCAAATATTTCATACGGAGTTTTATCATTATCAAGCACTGCTTGTGTTATTTCTATTAAATGATTACCAAGAATTGGATGATTTAAATACAATTCTGCTTGATACCTATCAGATATACCATAGAATCGAGAACGTTCGGATGTTCCAAGTCCTTTCATTTGAGGAAATATCCACCACATCCAATGAGTTTCTTTTTTACCATTTCTTACCTCTTGAAGAGCTTGATTATAAGTTTGTTGGTGTGGTACAATATATCTACTGACATAATTGTATTTCCAAGTGTCATTTTCCTCTTTAGACAGGTGATTCATAATGACATCCATTAAAGGAATATAACCCATATTATTCTCGGTAAGCATACGTTCAAGTCCACATTTACAATTAGACTTTAAATCATTTATACAATCATCCACTATTTGTTTTTTACGTTCTTCAGAACGAACAACTTTTACATGACACTCAATTAAGTTATTAATATCGTCACGCAGTTCTTGAATAATTTCCATTTTATTATTGATTATCTGACATTAAAAGAACTCCAGGAACAAACATTCGCATAGGATTGAAAATATCTTTTCCTTCTATGCTGTATCTTCCATTGTTTCCAAGTATTGCTTTTTTAATTAAATCTTCTCCGTAAATTCTAAATTTACCTTTAACTGGATTGTCATATCTATTCAATATTTGAGTTGCATAATCATCAATTAAAGGAGTCTCTGTTTCAATAACTCTAAATGGAGCAGCAGGTCTTGATGAACCTATAGGACCATTATTGTAATGATTACTAGAGGGATTTGGATTAGGAGTTTTTAAAATAATAGATTCATCATGTGCAGTTGCACCATCCGTTTTCCAACCACGTTTTATATATTCTTTTTTTGTTACTGAAGGTTTTACAACTGTCTCATAAACAAGACCACCTCCAGGACCCTTTTCATTCATATATGCAAACGCTCCTCCAAAATCAGTATCCGCCCAAGTTGCTTTATTTAAATCTTTACCTTCATAAAAATTAGTTAATGTACCTGTTCTTAAAAAATGAGGCCAAACTGATGCATTTTTACCGCTACTAGCCACAACACCATTAAACCAAAGTTTTTGACCATTAGGAGTTTGAGACATAATATAAGCCAATACATCCTCGGTTCTTTTTAATGGTACATATTTTCCATTTAAGAATCCTTCAACAGAATCAGAACCTTTACGAAGTAAATCATTATTAACCAATTCCTTATACGTTTTATAAATCTAAGGAAGAGTCTCTTTCAAATATATTGCCTAATCTTCTTTTGGCATTTTATATCCAGGAGTATAATGCATCCAATTTTCAAGAGAGAAATCTATCATTCCCAATCCTCTCTTCTTAGCATCATCAAAGATTTCATCTGCAATCTTCTATTGATTCTAAAGCATCTTCTTTTCTGCTAATTGTACTGCTTTGTTATGCTCCTAACTGGATTTAACAAATTTTCTATTTTCCAATATATTTGAAAAAGAACTTTTAGGAATAAGTTTCAAAGATTCTTTATCTAAAACAACTTCAGTACCAGATTTTTTCAATACTGGATAACCTTCTATTTCTCCTACTTGTTCAAATCCTTTATCTCTTAATTCTTCTAATCGTGAAGCTATTTTATTTTTACTTATTAACTTATTAACTGTCTTCTTTACTTCCTAAAATATAGGAGAATTATTTAAAGATTCTATTGCCTGTTTTACTACAGGTCTTAACTCTCTTCCTGCTTGTTTGTACGCATTTTTTCCAGCCATATTTACAAATTTATTTTTGTTAATTTACAAATTATATTTTCGTAAATTTACAAATTAATTTTGAAAAAGCATAAGGAATTAATCACTTTCATGAAAAATCCCTTATACTTTTAAGATAACACGTAGAATAAGTAGTTTCTGGAGTGTAAGGGAGGA
>CAZDQV010000163.1:0-174 GCA_964507795.1 uncultured Oscillospiraceae bacterium
TTTCATAATTCTGTATAATCTAGTTTCTTTTTAATTGCCAAATTCATCCATTTCGTTCTTCTGCGAACTACACCATAGTGAATCGTCTTTACCGCTTTCTTCAGTTTACGTGGAAGGCGGCGGTAACGGGGGCTTGGCACTGTCGTTCCTTTCACGATATAGCAGTCAACGCTA
>CAZDQV010000163.1:184-2312 GCA_964507795.1 uncultured Oscillospiraceae bacterium
GAACTCCGAAGAAGTAACCTTTTTCTCTCCATAGTTGACCTTGCCAACCTTGAGGATATTACCGTTACAAAATAGTATTGTGCTCATTCTCTTTTTGTGTATTATTGATTATGTACTTGCAACCAGCGATAAACGCATTGATAACACTATCGTCCAGAATACCCGTCTCCTTAAAGACGTATTCTCTAGCTGCCATTTCTAGTTTCTCTTTCGTCCACATATCTTTCTTGCTTTTAAAATTCTATGGTCATATCTGAACCCTAGCGAATAGACATACATTCTATCCCACCAATACAGCGAGCACTTGTGCCATTGCCTCTGCCATATTTTTTTGCCAGTCTTGCTTTCATTTCTTGATAAATTCTCCATCTTTAAATTCATAGAAGTCGTAGGAACTCTTATCGTTCCTATCGTACCTATCATAGTGCATTCCTGTAATCCTCAGCCGGACGTTGGTTTTACCTTTGGCTAGGGCTTTGGCGTGGATTAGGATGCCGGGCTTATCGTTGATGAATATCTGAACACCTTGTTCCTTTCCTCCACGCCCTCGCCAATACAGGGTACCGAAATACCATGTGCAAGGATGGCTCATTTTTATTCTCCTACACCCTTAAATAAAGATGGAAGGTTTCCGTAAACAGGCAGCTTTCCGTCCCATTTCTCAATCCATTGCTGTATGATGATAAGCGGAGTGAGCGACTGCGAACGAAGTCTATTCGCCTCCGCCTCTGCTTGCGCGGCTACTACCTTCTTCTCTGCTTCTGCCTTAACTACCGCCAACTCGTTTTGAGCCTTTTGTGCTTTCTGGACGGCTGCATTCTTAGAATTGACAGCATCGACGATAGATTTAGGATATTTCAAACCGCTAGTAAGCTGTTCTAGCCGAAAGTTTTCTTTAAGCAATGCCTTGGAAAGATGCTGCTCGATAGCTTTCTCTACCATATCACGGTTTGACACAATCTCATCGGTAGTATACTTGTTTAACTGAATGCGAAAAGCATCCTTTACATAGTTAAATAACGTTCCATTGATAACCTCATTTAGTTTCTTGCGATACTTTCTGAATACCCGTGGCGATTTGCCATCCACAATCTTCAAAGAGATGGTTGGGTCAATGCTAAACTCTGAACCATCCTTGGCGTTAATAGTGAATGCTGGGTAATCTACAGTTTGCACATAGGTAGGGTATTCGTACACTTCCTCAGTAATAGGGTTATACCATACAGCACCTGTTACCATCGAAATGTCGTCCACTCCCTTGTCTGAACCATAAAGGTTTACCTTGATACCCTCACATCCTGCATCAATCTTCTCGCAACACGATGTTAAACTCATAGCAGATAATACTGCCATACCTAATACTAACTTACTTTTCATTTTCTTGTCCTTTCTTTATTCGTTTACTAATAAAAATTGCATACTCTGCTATCAACCAAGTGGTAATAACTAGCCATATTAAAGCTAAAATGTTTGCGATTGTACTGGCAGATGTAAGCATATCCTTAGCACACGTTGCGCTTACAATAACACTCGCAAATAACATGATTGCATGTAATATTATCTTTCTCATTTCGCTCTTTCCCCAGTGTTGTAACTGTATCATAATTCTCCTTTAAGTTCGAGTGCCTTTAAAAAAGCAACCACATCATCATTGCCACAAAGACCCTCAGTAAGGCGTTCGAGTTCTTTCGTGTCTTCCGTCGTGTGCTTCTTCTTTGCCGATATCGCTGCGATTCCACGAAGATTCTTATTTATCTTCAAGTAGATGCTGCGAAACACCGATGGATCTAAATTCTCGTATGGAGTGAACTTAGCCGCCACAATAAAGTCGGGGATCGTTTCCTTTTTTATAAAAAATTCAAGACCTCCACGAGTTGCACGTATAATATTTATCTTGTCTTCGTACAGAAGGACGGAGCAAAAGGCAAAGAAGTAACTGATAGTCAGCTCCTTTATATGCGTATTGTCATACTTGCCGTAGATGCTTGCATTCAGTTGCTTTATAAACTTGTCGTGCACTGACATTTTACCAGATGTCCAGCAATCCTTCCCTTTTATCTGACAAATGATGTTACAATAGACTTCCTCTTCGGTATATCTACAGAAAGAGATAACATGATGTGCCCCA
>CAZDQV010000164.1:0-2205 GCA_964507795.1 uncultured Oscillospiraceae bacterium
CTTCTAAATACCACAGCGCGGTATCCTGGACGATTCTGTAAATATTATTCTCATAAGGGGAGGTCGAGTATTTTTTTATGCCGCGGCCATTAAAATAACACCAGTGCGTTTTAACCTTCGCGCGATTAAGACCCTGCTCGGCGGCTTTTTGATACCACTCCAGGGCTTTCTTATCGTTTATAGCGGTTCCCATGCCGTTTTGGTACATAACACCCACTTTGTACTGCACTTCGGCATCGCCTTGCTCGGCGTATTCCTGATACCATTCAAGCGCCTTCTCAAAATTTTGATCGGTTCCCCGTCCGTAGTAATAGCAGTCAGCCAGACTGTTCTGCGCGTTGGCAATCCCTTGCTCGGCGGCTTTCAGATACCACATAAAAGCCTGCTCGTAATTCTTTTCCGTGCCGATGCCGTATTCGTACCGCCAGCCGAGATGATCCTGCGCGGAAGCGTTGCCCTGCGCGGCGGCTTTTTGATACCATTCAAAAGCTTTCCCGTCATTCTTTTCGGTACCTCGTCCGATGAAGTAAAACAAGCCCAGACTGTTCTGCGCCTTGGCGTGACCCTGCGCGGCGGCTTTTTGATACCATTCGAAGGCTTTTTCATAACTCCGCTCGGTTCCGCGTCCGTGCTCGAAGCACAGGCCCAGTTCATACTGGGCGTCGGCAAGGCCTTGCTCGGCGGCGAGTTGATACCACGCCACCGCCTGTTTGTAACCCTGCTCGGAGATTTGTTGATAGTAGAAACTGCCCAGTTTATACTGCGCTTCGGCGTAATCCTGCTCGGCCGCTTTTTGATACCATTCAACGGCTTTGACGTTGTCCTTTTCGGTTCCTCTGCCGTTTTGGTAGTAACAGCCCAGATGATACTGCGCGGCGGCAAGATCCTGCTCGGCGGCCTTTTGATACCATTCGAAGGCTTTGGCGCAGTCGATTAGGGTTCCTCTCCCGTAGTAATAGCATTCACCAAGCTCATCCTGCGCGCTGGCATGGCCCTGCTCGGCGGCTTTTTGATACCAAAGGAAAGCCTGCTTGTAATCCACGCCGCAGCCCCGTCCATGGGAATAGCACCAGCCCAGATAGTACTGCGCGTTGATAAAGCCCTGATCGGCGGCTTTCTCAAACAAATTGAAGGCCTGCTTATAGCTTCGGTCGATCCCATCGCCGTAGAAGTAACACCGGCCCAGGAAGAACTGCCCGCCGGCATGATCCTGCCGGGCGGCTTTTTGATACCATTCAACGGCCTTCTCGTAATTCTTTTCGGCACCCAGTCCGTAGTAGTAACATCGGCCGAGTTGATACTGCGCGTCGGCATGACCCTGCTCCGCGGCTTTTTGATACCATTCGGCGGCCTTCCCGTGATCTTTCGCGGTCCCGTTTCCGCTCGCGAGGCACTGCGCCAGATGATACTGCGCGTCGGCGTAATCCTGCTCCGCGGCTTTTTGATACCATTCAACGGCTTCCTCGTAATTCGTTTTGGTACCGATGCCGTTTTCGTAACACCGGCCGAGATCGTACTGCGCGTCGGCGTAATCCTGCTCGGCGGCTTTTTTGTACCATTCAAAGGCTTTCTTGGGACTCGTTTCGGTGCCTATGCCGTTTTCGTAATATCGGCCGAGATTGTTCTGCGCCTCGGCGTAATCCTGCTCCGCGGCTTTTTGGTGCCATTCAAAGGCTTTGTTATAGTCTGTTTCGGTCCCCAGGCCGTATTCGCAGCACCGGCCCAGATTGCTCTGCGCTTCGGCGTAATTCTGCTCCGCGGCCTTTTCGTAATACGAGACGGCTTGATCGTAGCTTTGTTTGGTGCCGATGCCGTTTTCGTAACATCGGCCGAGATTGTTCTGCGAGCCGGCGTAATCCTGTTCGGCTGCTTTTTGATACCATCCAAAGGCCTTGTAATAATTTCTGTCGGTTCCCTGTCCCTGCTCATAGCATTGGGCAAGATCGTCTTGGGCCGCGGCAAGTCCCTGCTCGGCGGCTTTTTCGTACCACACGACGGCTTCCTCGTAATTTTTGCGGGTGCCTTGGCCGAAGTAATAGCAGTCGCCGAGTTTGTCCTGCGCTTTGTCAAATCCCTGCTCGGCCGCTTTTTGATACCACTCGAAGGCTTTCTCTTCGTCGATTTCGGTTCCTACGCCGTTTTCGTAACACTGCCCCAGCTCGTATTGCGCTTCCGGATGATTCAGCTCCGCGGCTTCTTTGTACC
>CAZDQV010000165.1:0-2150 GCA_964507795.1 uncultured Oscillospiraceae bacterium
AACAGGGAATACGGAATATCTGATTTTGAAGGCAACAGCTACTTCCTTGACTACTATATCAGCACAGATTCAGGTAATATAGCGGTGGAGGAAAACGGTGTTAATTATCACCATCCACAGATAATAGGGGAGGACAGATATCGAAGGCAGCTTGAAAAACAGAATCTGTGTACAAATTGGAATATCAGATTGTATAGGTTTTCCACAGAGGACTGCCGGTTCAAAGAAAAAATGGAAGATGACATACGCACCTTTATAGGGAGCAGCTGTGACAGCTTTGAAGCGGGCGGACTTGTGGCTGACAGAGGATTTGCATTGTATGAACATCAGGAAAACTGCCTTGAGGAGATATTAAATTCACGGGAACAGGGTAAAAAAGCATTTCTTGTTGTACTGCCTACTGCAAGTGGCAAATCAAGAATAGTTGAAGAGGATATTAAAATATTTGCACAAGGAAGAGATTCTTTCAGAGCTGTTGTGATGGCTCCCAATGTTGCTATAGTTAATGACTGGAAAGAGCGTATAGCAGCATCCCTTGCGAAATACAGTGAAAGTATAGATGTAGTCACATTTGCATATATGTCGAGGAACTACAGCTGTTTTGACAAAGATTTTTATGACTACATTGTAATAGACGAGGCACATCATGCGGTAGCTCCGGTCTTAAAGCGAGTCATACAGTATTTCACACCGGAATTTATGATAGGAATTACTGCTACGGATCAGCGACCGGATCACAAAAAACTGGAGAGTGTATTCGGTTCATACAAAACAGGTCTGTCGCTGCAGAGTGCAATGGAGCAGGGAATAATTGCACAGGCAAGGGTCTACAGAGTTGAGTCAAATATAGATTTGAGCAAAGTCAGGATAAACGGTAGAGAATATGTTAATGCTGACCTTGAGAAAAATATCAGAGTGGTGTCGAGAAATGAACTCATAGCGGATGTTATCGAAAAATATTTCAAAGACGGTGAGGCAGGCAGCAAACAGGGACTTGTATTTTGTGTCAATGTAGAACACACAAAAGAAATGGCAAGGATTCTCAATGAGAAAGGAATAAGTGCTGCAGCTTACTCAGGCAAAGAAAAAAACACAGCACAGATAATGTCTGATTTCAAGAACAAGAAGATAAGATTCTTATGTGCCTGCAGCATGATTTCCGAAGGATGGGATTACCCGGAGCTTGGCATAATAGTTATGGCAAGACCAACTCTATCGAGAGTGCTTTATATGCAGCAGATAGGCAGGGGGTTGCGCAAAACGGAAACAAAATCGGATGTATATATTATAGATGTGGTTGATGAATACGGCGCAATGGTTAAGCCCTGCTCAATGCATTCCATATTTCAGAATGCCCTCTATGTGCCGTTTGCCCCTATTACCAAAAGGCAGTTCACGTCGGGAGAACTGATTGAAATTGACGGAATACACGAGTATGTAGACAAAATCACAGAGATAGACATTGACAGTTTTGACGATAAATTCGGAGAATATCTTAGCGTTGAGCAACTGGCAAGAGAGTTTTTTGTGAGTACAGGTACGATAAACTCGTGGATCAAAAAGAAAAAAATTGTGCCTACGGTAGCACTCCCTTTCGGGAGCAGGAGCATATATCTTTTTGGCCCGGAAGATGTTGTTGACATACGCAGAGAACTGGATATTCCTGTGCATGATGATACCACTATACATAGGGATTTCTTTGACTTCCTTAATGAAAGAGATTATACTTTATCATACAAGATGCCGTTTTTGATTTCGCTGATTGATAATCTAAGCAGCATCGGAGAAGCTGAGATAGACAGGGTACTTGATGACTACATTGCATTTTACAGAGACAGACTGGACAGAGGCCTTGCTGTGGACAGGACTTCCTGCCCGTACACATACGAATATCTCAGTGACAAAAAAGCGATAAAAAAGAATATGCTTGCAAATCCTTTTGAGAAATTCGAGAGAAAAAGATTTATGTATTACTCTAAGGATCTTGGCAAGCTTGCAATGAACACGGCGCTTTTTAACAGCCTGAGCAGTGAGGATTTTGCCATAATCCGAAAGCAGATGGAAGAGGATTTGAAAGAATACTACAGCAGTATTGATAATTAACATAAGAAAGGAACTGATACTATGGAATCAAGAGTAAACAAAGCAGC
>CAZDQV010000166.1:0-2118 GCA_964507795.1 uncultured Oscillospiraceae bacterium
TATTCGGAGTTGTCGGTGAGCAACGAGAGGGAGAGCGGCTATATGGCGTTTGACCAGTCCATTTCGGGTAAGCTGAAATTCATTGATACGGATTACGACTGGATAATGGCACAGGAGCGAGGGGTGGAGATTATTGTCAATTTCAGCCGCAAGAATACCAGTCTGAGTTATATCGGCAAGTTCGTTATCACGGACTGCGACATTGACGAAGATAACCGGATTATCGAAGTTGAGTTGGAGGCCGATGACCCCACGACTTGGCTGAAGGAGCACTATGAGGACACTTTCAACTTGGTTGCCCTTGCGCCGGAGAACAGGATAATCGAATATCAGCGGCGCGGGGCGTGGGAGTATTATCGGCAGGGAGACACGAAATTGTCGGTCGTTATGGGCGGCGATTACTTTGAGTTGGATGCCACGCAGACCGCGAGCCACGCGGATTTGATAGACAAATATCATTTCGCCCTTGTGGGCGCGGAAATCTGCTTTGTGGCCACTACGGAATACTATGTGAGTACGGATGAGATGTATGGGATTAGGGGCAAGAAATTCAAGGGGGCGTTCGGTACGGACGAGTTCTCGTTATATTCCGAAGATAAGGCGTGGCGGCTTTTGGTGAACTTGAGTTCAACTTCGTCAGAAGTATTCTCGTACATCACTTTCTATCACAAGCAGACATCGGGGGCGTGGAAGATTGTAAGCTCGGGGGTTAAGAGCGAAAGCTCGCTTTTCATATCCTTTACGCCCACAGCGAGCAGCAAGACCGTTCGGCTCGCTTGGTCTCCGACAACCACATACCCCGATGCGTTCTTTACGGGAATGTATGCGCGCATAGTGCACAATAACGCCAACGCCTCAAGCAAATACGAACTGACAACCGAGGACATAGTGACAAAGACGCTGAATTATAACTATGTGTCCGTCCCGTCCTCCAGCATTGTCGGCCTCCTCGCGACCGACACATATAGCGCGGAAGCGACCGAGTGGGGATTATGCCCCGATAACACGAACTACTACACGAAGCCGAATTTGCCGTCAGTTATGGGGCTTGATGCGCCGGTATACCCGGTAGGCAAGACCACTTGGGGCGCTTATTCGTGGTGGTGCTATTTCGATTATACCTCGGGGGTGATTGACTATTCGTTCTGGAACAAAGTTTTGCTCAAAGACGCATACCCGCTCGCTTCGGTGCTTTCCGTGCTTTTAGACGCGGTTTTTGAGGATAGCGGGTATAAAGTTACCTTTGCGGAGGATGAAGCACACAGCGGCTTTTTCTATGGGGATTACGCGGGTTATGTTCCGACCCCGCCGCAGGTATTCATTACACCGAAATCGAATGTGCTCACCTCGAACTATTCGCAGAAGGCGCAGAAGGGGGACATAACAATCGGGGCGGTGCTTGATATGCTCCGGGATGTGTTCCGCTGTTACTGGTTTATGGAAAGGGGCACAGACGGCAACTATGTTCTGCGAATTGAGCATATAGGGTGGTTTTATAACGGCGGAAGTTACGACACGGCCGGGGGCTCGCCTTTCGACATACGCAACGCGAAAGACCCGCGCACGGGCAAGTTATGGGAGTACGGCAAGGCGAAGTTCACCTTCGACACGGCGGAGCTTTATTCTCGCTACGAGTTCGGGTGGCAGGACGATGCGACCGGCTACTTTGACGGAGACCCGGTGAGCTGCCTCGCGAAGTATGTCAACGGCTCGGCCACGAACAAAGCGGAGATAAAGGAGTTCGCGACCGATATAGATTATATGCTTCTTTCGCCCGATGACTTCAGTAAGGACGGCTTTGCCTTGCTTGGCGCGGCAAGTAAGTTCTTGATGTCCGATGCGACCGAAACGCAGAAATGGACTTTCGCGAGCGGAACGACCTCCTCGGGGCACACTTTCGCGCAGGGCGTTATTTCCGGTGATACCGAGGCCGTTGTAATGCGCTCGGAGACGGGCACGACAATCGGAATACGCTTTCTCAACTCCTCGGGTAGTCAGCTCGGTGCGGTTGCGTCACACGCGCCGGGGGAGAAGGTTACAATCCCGGCGGGCACGGCAACGGCGATGTATGTGGGAACGGCGGCGGTGGAAACGACATTGTATTTCGTTTCGGCCAAT
>CAZDQV010000167.1:0-2060 GCA_964507795.1 uncultured Oscillospiraceae bacterium
TTGCGTGCTATATTCAGGCTTTTTTATTAAAATGAGCATAGGAGAGACAGACAAATGAAGGATATTGGGAAGAACATAAAAGAATATCGAATAAGCAGAAACCTGAGTCAGGAGGAACTGGCGGAAAAGCTGGGGTTGTCAAAACGCACGATTTCTAATTATGAATCTGGCAGAAGCAGGCCGAGCCTGGATATGCTTGAAAAAATCGCAGAAGAGTTAGAAGTCGAAATTAATGAAATCGTATATGGAACCAGTGCAGTTGAAAAGAAAGAAAAACACAAAATTGCTGTGATGTCTGTCAGTGGCGTGGTTATTGCCGCAGCCGTTGCTGTTCTTATCATGGGAGGAAATTTCGCAAACAGGCTGCTTCGGGATGCTGATCTATGGGGATTTGTTGATGCATACATTTATTTGGTAAGGCCCCTGATGATGTTTATAATTGGCTTCTTCATATCTGTAATAATATGCCAGCTTGGAATCATCAGATCAGTAACAGAAAAAACGAAGAGAATACTATTAGCGATAACGGCTGTTTTATTGCTGCTGACGGTAGTAACGCTTTTTCACGGAGGGCTATATCTTGTCAATCAAGTATGGGCAGATATACAAGTGATCAATGCAAAAGCGGATGGAGCATCTTTTGTAAATGCTTTTTACCCAATCAGCATTTTTTGCTCACAAATGGGCAGGGCACTATATGATTTCGTTGAAAAATTCTGGCTATTTTACCTGGTAATTGGGGCTGCGGAGGGGGCTCTTCTGTTTACCATAAAGAAGAAAGATTTAAAAGCACAGGGGTGAGACTATGAAGAGATATTTATGGATTCCTTTGATATTAATAGTGTTAAGTCTTGCATCCGGGTGCAGTATAACTCTTAATGAGACGAGCATGGAAACATCAGGGATTACAAATATTGATGAAGGGACTCGGTTGGATGTTTCATTTCAGTATCCGGCTTATTACGCGGATGTCGATTTTCAGCTCAGCAAGGTAGAAATATCTGAGAACGACGGAAATGCGGCGTATTATGAACTTGATGTTTATACTAAAACAGGAGCATTTTATTGTTTTGAAGACCTTACAGTTCAAATAGACGATTTTATAAAGGTCACGCATATAGGAAGAAAGACTGCGAGTACAGAGGGCGATGCTGAGTGCCGTTATAAGATAATGATACCAAGTAATATTGCAGAATCAGACCTGATGCAGAACGGTCGTCTGGTATTTTCTAACCCATACAATTTCAAACAGGATTTTGATAGGGTAAATTCTGGCAATGACCATTGAACTGGAGGCTGTGTATGAGAGACATAGGAAAAAATATAAAAAAATTAAGGCTGAAAAACAAAATCACGCAGGAACAGCTGGCAGAGAGTTTGCATGTAACGAGACAGACAATATCAAATTATGAAACAGGGCGTTCGTACCCGGATATAGATATGCTAGTAAATATTGCTGATATTTATCAGATAGATGTGGATAGATTGATTTATGGGGACGACTTTATGGGGCATGATTTTGCAAAATCAAAAATTCAAGGTGTGATATGCAGTGTCATTTATATTATTGTAGCCAGTACCTTTATTATATGCTTTCAAGGTTTCATAAGAGACTATACCGTCAGAACATTTGATGGTATCTGGCAGATTTTGTTTGTTTTTGCTATAAGGCCGTTGCTGAGTATAGGAATTGGCATGGCTTGTATGGAGATTTTGACGCGATTTATTCATATCAGGGTAATTAAAAGAAATTCAAAACCAAGACTGTCAGCATGGATAATCGGGATAACAGCAGCGGCTGTCGTAATAATCATCGTTATGATGATTGGAAAATTATTGTTTCATACAGGAGGGAATGTAAGCGCGACTGACAGCGAAACATGGTCGTTCGTATGGATAATCCTGACAACTATAAATACAGAACACTGGTATGTCTTTATTATGTTAGGAATGTGCATTGCCTACTTGGTGAAATTACTTAGAGGACATGTAGAAAATAAAAAACGAGACTAACTATTAAAGATAGTCAATAAAAAGTTTTTAAAACAGAAATGTTTTGA
>CAZDQV010000168.1:0-2024 GCA_964507795.1 uncultured Oscillospiraceae bacterium
TACTAAGGCTCATACTTCGCCAAGTTAGGTGTTCAAGAACTGATGAAATACACATACCATCTTGAGGTTATTATTATGGTATAATATTTACAAGTGGTAATGACTTCAAAAGTGCCTGTGGCACGAAACTTGGGAAAGGAGATTCGAAATGGCTTTTACAGAAGCAAGAATAAGAGTGCCTGAGCAAATGGTAGCGTATTTACAACCAGAGCCAGAGCAAGGGGAGATGCAGAGAAATGCAATGATTATGTTTCCATATATAAAAAATGGGACAATTTCTCATGGTAGAGCAGCTGAAATCCTTGGGATAAAAAAATGGGATTTGATTCAGTTGTATGACAGCCTAGGATTTCCATACTTATATAGCATATCTGACTATGAAGATGACTTGCAAACTGTTGCAGAACTGAAGGAGATGATTTGATGCTGGTAGTTTCTGATACTACGCCGATTATTTCATTGATGAAAGACAATAGGCTTGGGATCTTAAAGGAGTTATTTCAAGAAATAGTCATACCTGAAGCAGTCTATAACGAGCTGACATCAAACCCAAAATTTCCAGAAGAAGCAGAAATGATAGAAGCTAGCGATTTTATCAAAACCGTAACGCTTAATGATCGGAAACTCATTGATGTATTTCAGAGAGCGACAGGATTAGATCTTGGAGAAAGTGAGGCTATCATTTACTCTGACGATGGTGGCGCAGATTTGCTGATGATGGATGAAGCGAAAGGCCGTCAGGTAGCAAAGCAGATGAATATTAGAATCATCGGGACGCTTGGTATTTTGCAGTTGGCAAACGAAAAGGGTTTGCTGACAGGAAATGATATAAGGCACTGCATAGACGTTCTCAAGGAAAACGATAGACACATTAGCGACAAACTTATTGAAAAAGTAATTCAAAACACAAAAGATTAAAAATTACAATCGTCTGGAGTAAATTTCCAGGCGATTTTTTATTGCAAATCCTTCTGAACCATGAATCGTAAATAGTAAACCACCGGTATGTACAAGATAGCCGCATTCTGAGATAATGGGTGGAGTCGAAAAACTTTAAAAACTCGAATTTAAGTACTTTTTTCAACTTCTTAGCCATTATATTTCTCCTTGTTACAGTAAATTTCCTTGACCAAGGTAATTTATACACATATAATAGAGTAGAATTGTGATTGTAATCAGAAATTCAATATGTTTTGTAAACAATATTCGGAGGTGTTAATTTGACAAAGCAGGGTACATATACAAAAGGAGAAATCAGACGTAAAAAAATCATATGCTCAGGCATCAGGCTGTTTCTTGAAAACGGATATGAAAATACGACGACTGCAAAGATAATGAAAGACGCCGGGATGTCTCAATCTGCTTTTTTTACAACATTCGAGAGCAAGGAAGATTTACTGAGGACACTCGTAGACGAAATGTTTGAAAGCCAGTTTGCTATTGCAGAGAATCTGTGCAAAGATGAAAATCCGCTGATGCTGTATGCTACAGAGACAGCTCTGCAGCTGCGTATCACAGAGCTGTCAGAGCCTATCAGGGAGCTTTATGTTGCTGCATATTCTCTTCCGAGCACATCAGAGCTGATACGTATCAATACAACACGAAAACTTGAGAAGATATTCAGAGCCTATCTTCCGGGTGCAGCCGAAAAAGATTTTTATGAGATTGAAATTGCATCAGGCAGTGTTATGAGAGGATTTATGGCCAAAAAATGCGATATGTATTTTACTTTCGAGACAAAGATCAGGAGATTCCTTGAGTGCAATTTCAAGCTGTTTGATGTGCCAAGTCAAAGTTATCTCCCTGTGATTGAAGAGATTGCCAAAAAAGACCTCCGTAGCGTAGCAGAGAAAATTATCGCGAATACGGTAGCAAAAGCCGAAGAGAAATTTGAAAATATAATGTCTCTTTGAGGGGCAGTAAAAGAAGGGTAGGTGCGATATGAAGAAGGAACTCATTAGCGTAATTCTTATGGTGTGTATGATGGTGACGATGATGCCAATAGGGGGGCACTGACGCAGAGC
>CAZDQV010000169.1:0-2021 GCA_964507795.1 uncultured Oscillospiraceae bacterium
AAGAGGATTGATCAATATGAACGTATATTTTTCCGATAAAGTAATTGCGAACGCATACGATAGAATCTGTTTTCGTCGCGCAGCGCAAAATCTCGAGCTTCCGTGCACTCTCAACGATAATATGCGATCTTATATCTGCATCATGCTTGAGTCAGTCAGACACATCCATTTAACAGAGGATTGCAGATTCGAACACGTTATTTCCGGCGCTTGTACGTATACCGAAGAGATGGTTCACCTTGTCAATATAATAGCCAATATGCCTTCGCTTTGCCCACTCACGCTCGGCATAGACCCGCAAAAACTCGCTGGGTTGTTTTTGCTGCTTCGCAAAACAAGGCTGGACGAAGTCGAAATCAACGAGCGTTTCGAAAAGTGCTGCACTGATCCGGAATTTGACAAACTATGGAGTTATTGCGACACGCTAAACTAATATGAGGACAGCAAAATGAAAATCATCGAAGTTACCACCAAAGAACAATTGAAAGAATTGTATGATTGCTCAGCAATGACTTGGGAAGGCTTAGCCGAGCAAAGCTACGGAGAGGCGCTTGAGGTCTGCTGCAAGGACGGAGCCGAAGGAGCAGGCTATGTGACCGAAGGCAAAGTCATGAACGAGATCTGTCGTCTAACCGGCGACAACGCGTATCCAGCCGGCCTTCATATCTTCTCAATCAAAGATTTCAAAGGCTTGGCCATGCAATATGGGGCCAGATGGATGGACGACATCATCGACAACAACGCCGGAAGAGAAGACTGGCATCCGTTCGATGACGACTATTCTGAAGAAGATGACGAATTCTAATCATCTGAGCTGAATTTCGCGAATTAAACAGACTATATTATATATGGACCTAGTCGGAGTCCTTAAACGACCGACGATTTGTTCTGTCCGATAGACGGCGCGGCATAGTCCAGTCGCCATCGATTCGGGACCTCCTTATTTGGCATTGGGACCTTCGGGTCCCTTTGTCGTCTTAGGATAGTTCTTTGAAAAAAAAAATCAAAAAAACGTTTTATTACGAAAAACTTATGGTATAATATTATCCTGCTTCGTCCGAAACGACGCTAAACTACGATCAATAGGAGGCAAGATACATTATGCCATTATTCGGATTCATGCCGGGCAAGCAGTACACCTTGGCTTCCGTCGGGGCTAAGAGGAAGATAAACAGAGTCTTCTCTTCCAGGCAGGAGGCCATGGATTACATGTATGCCGTTTGCGGCAAACGAGGCTATCGAATCACCAGAGTATGGGACGACAAGCACGACAAGACTTATATCTGCGACGACGATGGGGTCAGATTCTTCATCTGCAGAGCCTAAGCTTGATTAGGGTATTATCTCACCTAACCAAAAACGAGATGAAAGCACATAGCGGGGTGGAGAAGCGGTATCTCGTCGGGCCCATAACCCGGAGGTCGCAGGTTCAAGCCCTGCCCCCGCAACCATAACATAGGTATCGATATGGGTTCCATCTAGGACTCAATGGATATATTCATCATTGATACGGCGATTATGACAAACAGGATTGTCTATATCGCCTCAAACATCAGAAGCGCAATAGGAGGCGCGATACACAGATGACAATGAAAAAAGACGAAAAAGGCAGATTCGTCTCTGCCGAAAAGGAAGAGAGCCATTCTTACGGCTACTATTCCAACTTACTCAAGAAGCCTTTCGATTCGTTAGAGGAATTGAAGAAGGCCGAAGACGACTACAACCAAGCACATAAGGCGGAGCTCGAGAGAGCCGAAGCCAGAAAGACTGAGGCCAAGAAGGTCGAAGAGGCCCTCAAAGCCCAAGCCGAGGCTTCCGCCCAAGCCAGAGTCGACAAGAGGAAAGCCTATAAGGAATACCTCTCCAAATGCGACGAGGCCAGAGCCGCTTATCTCGAAGCCTGCGACAAGGCCAACGAGACCGCCAATATCGCTTATAAGGACTATCAGGAAAAGCTCAAGGGCTTCTGCGACAAATACGGAAGCTTCCACACCACGATGAATTTCGTGTCTGGGCCGACC
>CAZDQV010000170.1:0-2009 GCA_964507795.1 uncultured Oscillospiraceae bacterium
GACGAATTACACCGTCGCACAGCCGAGGACGAAGCCGAAAGGAAGCGCAAAGAGGCGAACATCAACCGCCACAAGTGCGAACGCCTTGTCAACGGCTTTTGTTCGCCGTGCAAGTTTGACTGCCCCCACTACCGGGCGGGGAAATGCGTGGACGTCTGAACAATGCTCGACCTGACAGACCTCATCATGATTTATGCGCCAGCCGACGAGCCGTTCGCGGAATCGGCTATGCGCCTAAATACGGCGATTGATGAGGACGCGCTCGTGGTGGGGAAAGACGCGACCGACACGGCGCGCGCTATATACGCATATCGCCACCACCATTATCTCTGGGCGAAGCGCGGCAAAGACATGGACGAATGGTGGAAGCGCACGGACTACACGGAAATAAGAGCAAGGTGGAAGCGCGGTTCAGACGAATACTGGAAAGAGATGGAAGAGCGCGTCAGCGCGCGACTAAAACACGATGGGTTTGAGGAGGCTTGAGCAACATGGGCGAAGAACCGAGAAAGACAAAGCAGGAACTTTACGAGGCGTGGGTTGAAGAGCGTGTCCGCGCGCGAAGCGACACAATGGCCGCTCTCGCCACAAAAGGCGAACAGGCGAACAAACCTCTTGCCAGCGACGATCTGCGGACTCTCCTTATGTCGGTTCGCCCGATCGACAAAATAGGCGAGTATGTCCCAGAGGACGAAGACCCGAATGTCCTCATCTTCGGGCCGTGGCTCGAACGAGGCGGCACTTCGCTCATTATCTCAACGACCGGGACGGGCAAGTCAACCCACTGTATGCAACTCGTCCATTGCGCAGCCGCAGGGATTCGTTTCGGAGGGTTCGTTCCGCACGGAAAACTTCATTCATGGGTGTTCCAGACCGAGGACTCTCCGCGCCGTTTTGAGCAAGACCGCCTTGACGTTCGCGCCGAACTCGCGGAGCAATACGAAGGTCTTATTTCTGCGCAAGAGTGGGAAGAAGCGAATGCGCGGGTTCGATTCTGCGAAGTCAATACTTCTGGGCCAGGCTTCCTTGCGGATCTATACCTGAAACTCTCACTTGCTCGTTGCGAGGAGATTGCGACAGGGAAGAAGATGCTCCCCGACTTCATCGTCCTCAATCCATTTCTCGCGTTCATCGGCGGGCCGATCAACGACGGGGCATACGTGACCCCATTCTTGCGCGGAGGCCTTGTAAACGGTGTGGAGTCAATGGGGCTACAGCGAATCCTGAAAGAGTTTAACATTGCCGCAATTCTCTATCACCACACGGCAAAGCCACCCCAAGAGAAAGATCTAAAGGCGTGGATCAATTCGTCTTTCAGCGAATATCAGGGCGCAGGGTCAAGCGACCTGACGAACTTCGTCCGCTCCGTCATCGTTATGCAGAAGGTCTTTGGTCATTACGACTGGCGTATGCTCACGGCGGCGAAGAACGGCGGCGAACTCGGCTGGGAGAGGATAAACGATGCTCCGCGATACTTCATCGCCTTCTCGCGGAATAAGATCGGCGTAAGCGGGAAAGGACGGCACGCATGGCGCGACCTCGACGATGAAGAGATGGAGATCGCGCGCGGCCTCTTCGCGGAAGGGAAACCGACAATCGCCGCAAAGCCGATGGACGCGCAAGGACATCTCACGGACGGCGAAGAGAAATCTATCCTCTCACAAAACGAAATCGCGCAACTTATGGCCAGTTGGATTCGCGACAACTACGCCGTCTCTGGGAGCGACCTTGCGATGAACGGGCGACAGATACCCGGCGTATTTGATGGATGCCACCTTACTCAAAAGCAGATAAAAAGCGGCGGACAAGCAATCGTCCGTGACTACGAAAAGGTCTACCACATGACAAAGGTTGGCAATTTCTACGGCTACGCGGACTCACATAGGAATCGCCGCAAATTGGAAGAGCAGAAAAGGAAAATCAACGAGATGAATAACACCGACAACGAAAGGCAATGAGCAAAATGAAACCACTAACCTACGGCTCGCTCTTCAGCGGCACGGAGTGCA
>CAZDQV010000171.1:0-1997 GCA_964507795.1 uncultured Oscillospiraceae bacterium
TTCAGGCAACAAAAAAATCAACCAGATTTTATTTTCTGATTGATTTTTGTATCATTTGTTCACTTTAGTTCGAACAGATACGTCATTGGTGCGGATGAGAGGACTTGAACCTCCACGTCGTTGACACTGGTTCCTAAGACCAGCGCGTCTGCCAGTTCCGCCACATCCGCATATTTAATTAACAATTTATATCTTACCACATAACCCAAATGTTGTCAATACTTTTTAACTAAATTTCAGGGAAATTTAATCATATTACAAAAATATTACAAAATTATGTAAAGATGTAGTTTGGAATCTATAATGAACTGCAATAATAAGCTAATACTTCAATGAGAAAATCCTCATTTAATAGGCATTTTCTCATATTAGCTATTATCGTTTTTCTCTTTACATTGTGATTCTCTATATATTTTTTTATAATTGAAATACAATATTTTCTTATTACATTTAAACATTTTTGTGAATTTACATTTGATACTCTACTATCATCTTCATTATAATTCATATCCAATAACCAGTGAAAACTTTCTACTTGCCAGTGTTTTCTTGTGTATGATAATAATTTTTCTGCTGTTGTATTTTTACTGCTTAAATAGCAACTGATTTCTGTTGTTGTCTTTCCATCTTTCTCAATTTCTCTTTTTACTGCAAATATTTTTTTTAATCCTTTCCATTCAGCCAAATAATCTGTAAAAAACTCTATTTCATTTAAAACATAGCATGTTCTTTTTTCTATTCTCCCATGTGCTTTTTCAATAGTTGTAAACATTTCATATTCACATTCTTTATCTGTTTCATCCATATATTTGTCATCAAACATGGCATATACATCTTTGTAAAAATTTCCTTGATTTCCCTTTAATTGTAGAACATAATCTCCACCATTATCTATTATTAATTCTGCTGTTTCTTTTTGACAATGCATTGCATCCATTGTTAATACTGCACCTTTTATATCTAATAATTCTATTAATTCTCTTACTGCTGGTATTTCATTACTTTTACTTTCAACTGTTATTTGTCCAAGAGAAACACTTTCATCTGCTAATAATGCTGTTATAATATGCATTGGTTTTTCATGGCTTTTCATTGTTGCTGTACTACATATTGTTTTCCCATCTATACATATTTGTTTTTCTTCCATTTTCATCTTAAATTTTAAAACATTACTAAAAATACCATATAAACATAATTCTAAATGGTCTGGATTAATTATTTTTAATATATTAGATATCGTACTCAAACACGGTATACTTTCTAATTCTGTATATTGTTTTAAAAATTCTTCTTTTTCTTCTGCAAATTCTATTATCATTTCTAAGTCTGTACAATCACATAACATTCCTACTATTAATAAAAATAATATGTCTGATAATTGGTATGTTATATGTGCTTGACTTCTTGGGTCTTCTACTAAATCAAAATATATTTCAAAACTTTCTTTTATATTCATTCTTATCACCTTATATAAGTTTATCATATATTTTGGAATTTTTGTAATATTTTTGTAATATGATTAAATTTCCCTGACTAAATTTAGTAAAAATTCATTTTGACTATATTCACATTACATTATCTTTTAATGACTGTAAACTATAGCAAAAAAATTGCCTCTTACATTAAATTTTGTAAATTAATATAAAAGGCAATTTTGTATATCATATTTACTTATTTTCTTTTTTCTTTCCAAAAGTAACCTCTTGAAATAAGAAGTCTTTAACTTTAGCCCAAGTAATTTCTTGATACAAGAAATCATTTAACTCATCTTCAATCTTTTGTTGATATGGTGAAAGTTCAATTTTTAAATCATAAAAGATAACAGACTTTACTTTATTCCAAAAACCAGTTTTAACAGGTAAATTAGCTCCTACTTCTACATTTGCTACGCTTTGTTCTACCACTCCAGCTTGATTATCAATTTTTGCTCCTCCAAAAGCACCTGGAACTTCTTCTATATTTGCCATATTAATTCCTCCTTTGTAGTTTACACTATC
>CAZDQV010000172.1:0-1989 GCA_964507795.1 uncultured Oscillospiraceae bacterium
GACTATAGGATGATAGCTTTATTAAATGGAGCGATTTACAATGGGAACGATTTTTATGAGGCTGTTGTTACAGAGGGCAGAAGAATAGTATATGCGGGAGACAGTATCGGCGCACAAAAATATATAACTGACAGGCATAGAAAAATTTATCTTGACGGCAAGCTGGTTCTTCCCGGCTTTGTGGACTCACATGCGCATGGGGCACATTTTATGGGACTGTGTATAGATAAAATAGATCTTACAGCAGGCAGATCAGTTGAAGACTATAAGAAGATTATAAAAACCTTTGTGAATGAAAATCCGGATATTGAATTTTATCAGGGCATAGGCTGGGCATCTCCGCTGTTTTCTGAAGAAGGGCCGGAAAAAGAAATTCTTGATGAAATATGCAGTACAAAACCAATGGTAATAAGATCCGGAGAAGGGCATTCAATATGGGCAAACAGTGCAGCTATAGAGATGGCAGGAATAGATGAAAACACTCATAATCCGGATGGCGGTATTATAGAAAAAAATTCTGACGGAAGTATACGTGGAACCTTTAAAGAGGAAGCACAACAGCTTATAGACAGAATTGTACCGGAAATTTCAGTAAAGGAATATAAAAAAGCTATTGTTGAATATCAAAAACTGATGGCTGCATACGGATATACTGCAACAGCAGAAATGATGATGAGCAGAAATGGAAATATACATAAGGCATACAGAGAACTTTCAGAAGAAAGTGCGTTAATTATGAAAGCTTCTGTGCATTATCAGGTAACTCCGAGTGACGGCATTGATTTTGTAAAAACACAAATGAAGAATCCTGAGCATAGTCTGAGAAACAGATTATCGCAGGGGTATTATGCAAAAATATTTATAGACGGCGTTGTTGAGGGAAGCACAGCCTGGTTGAAAGAGCCGTATTCAAATGATAGACAGAACTATGGAACAAATCTGTGGAATGATGAAGAACTGTTTGAAGTCTGTAAGGCTCTTGATGAATTTGGTTATGACCTGCATTTCCATGTAATAGGAGATGCTGCGGCAGCGCAGATGATACGGGCTGTTGAATATATAAAAACGGTTAATACAGGCAGAAGTGACAGAAGACCTGTTGCAGCGCATGTTCAGCTTATTTCGCCGGAAGATATTGAAAAAATGGGGAAGCTGGGAATAAGCGTATCATCTAATCCGTATTGGTTTGGCATTGAGGATACATATTCTAAGCTTGTGGAATATCCGCTGCTTGGAGAAAGAGCCAACAGACAATTCCCTATGAAATCTCTGATAGATGCAGGAATAATTGTTTCTGTTGGAAGCGATTTTGCGATAACGGAGGATCCGAACCCTATTCTTGCAATGAGAATGGGAATGCTTAGAACTTATGAAGGTCTGCTTGAAGGAGCAACCGGGGTATTGAATCCGGGCGAGTGTGTAAACCTCAAAACCATGGTAGATGCAGTCACATGCAACGGCGCATATACATTGAGGATGGATGATGAAACAGGCCGTATTGAAGCGGGTAAACTGGCGGATTTGGTTGTAATTGATAAAAACTTGTTTGAAATGCAGCCTGAGGATATACACAAGACCGATGTTTTGATGACAATCTCTGAAGGCGAGATAATATACGAAAAGGAGTGAGAGTTATGGCAGTGGATAAAGTTTTACTGAACGGACATATATATTCTGTAAACAGTGACGGAAGTTTTTCAGAAGGAAGTGCACTTGCAATTTCTGAAGGAAAAATCACCGCACTTGGAAATAACGAAGAAATAAAAAGATATGCTGATGAGAATACAGAAGTAATAGACTGCAAAGGAAACACTATAATGCCGGGCCTTATAGATTCACATTGTCATCCTATCTCTGCAGCCAGTATATTTGAAAACTGCAGTCTGTTTGACATTACAGGAACTCCGGAGGAAACCAGCAGAGATGTCATTGATAAATATGTTCTAAAGATGAAGGAATTTATTGATGAAAATCCGGATATGCCTGTTT
>CAZDQV010000173.1:0-1933 GCA_964507795.1 uncultured Oscillospiraceae bacterium
TGAAACCAGGCTGGAAAAAGGTCTTGAACAGGCCATCAAGCAGGGTGAGGCTTCCAAGGCACTTGAAATGGCGAAGGCTATGAAAGCAGACAATATGCCTGTTGAAGAGATATCAAAGTATACAGGGCTACCTGTAGAAGAGATATCGAAACTGACTTAAAGATTTTATTGTTATAGGAGGCTTGAGGGAAAAGCAATATGGGGTTTGTAGTAACATTTTTTGTTCGTTTTAGATTGAAGTAGGAAATTGATTTTATAGGCAACCATTCCCGGTTGCCTATAATTATTTCGTTGAAAAGTATGCCAAGTGATATACTTTGGGTAATGCAAAGTAAATAGTAAACCACAGGGTGGTCATATTTATATTGTTTTCAGAAACGAAATGATTTCTTCAAAGGCTGCCGATACTTCAATATCAAGCCAATTCGCCTTTACTGCCCGCTCAATATTTTGCCTGTAAAGTCTGTCTGAAAATGCACGATTTACTCGGTTCAGTATCGCTTCCATATTGCTCTCTCTCATTGTAGCATTATCAAAGATATATGTTTTTATGCATTCCATCAGCCTATTGCGATTCACATAATCAGATAAATAGCAAAGGTCAAATATATCCTTGTAGCGCGTTGACAATGGCCCGAACCTGAGAAGCGAGCGTAACTTTTCAGTAAAGATTTGTTCCTTTGAGTTAATCAACAAACTTGCACCAACATCATCTAGGCAAACATCAAAGCAATATTCATCTTGCTCTATTTGAATCTGTTTATGCACTCCGAGGTCAATTTTGCTTCTGAATGAATGACCCGTGTCATCTTCTATGATAACTATTACTCTCTTGCCGCTATATTCTTGCTGCGATAGTTCTGTAATTTCTCCATCGACTTTTATCTTTATGCCCTCAAGGCAGTTCAACCGACCGATGAATGCACGAATTGCTTCTTCAGTAAGAGGGTATCTCAGAAAATCAAGATCCATATCCTGCGTTGCTCTTCTCGCACTACCTGTGATACTTCGCATCACGACTCCACCTTTGATAGTTACATTCCTGCTGAGCTCGCTACTTGCTATAGCTTTAAGCACGATATCTTGGCAGACCTTTGCTTCTGCATTTACTTCAGAAAACCCGTCATTTCTTACTGCGAGTGCTAACTCTTCTAAATTTGCCATTATAGTACCTCCATCTGAAGTGCCTTCATAATCATCTCGCTCTTTGGAGCCTCATAAGCATAGTCCTGTATTTCTTGGATGTCTAACTGCGGCATAATCGCTCTGAAATTATGCAGTATTTCTTTGTAATAGTCATATGGCAACTTGCTTTTGCGTCTTAAGAGCTCAATCAGCATTCTTTCCCTGCTGTATATACGGATTGAATATCCCTTGTAATCAATTGTTTCAATACCTTGCTCAAAAAAATCTGGCGGTTCGAAATATTGTTTCACATCCTTATCGGAGATTTTTGACGCATTGCGGTCTGTAGACAGGTCATATCCATCAGGTATCACGTCTGTGAGGTTATGCATGTAAAAGGCGTTTCTCATTGTCACAACTGCATCGGGAAATCGATAGGAAAGCACTGCAAGTTTTGGCGTGAATTTATCCTCGGAGTAAATACCTTTCCCCACTTTGAAAAGTTCCCCTGCATCTATCTTCTTTTGTATCATATAATCTGAACCATATTCCTTCAGACACTCTGCACGGTTTTTCATTTTTTTCACCTAAAATTTTGATTTTCCTCCGTAAAAGTTGAAGGTTTGCGGAGGTTTATCTAAATTATGCATCCAAAATTACAAAGTGTCAAGGACGTATGAGCAAAAAAAGGAGCCGGACCTATTAAATGATGGGACTTATACGATTATCCTCTTTACTTTGATTAAGGGATTTGATTTTATAGGCAACCATTCCCGGTTGCCTATAATTATTTCGTTGAAATAAAGTA
>CAZDQV010000174.1:0-1920 GCA_964507795.1 uncultured Oscillospiraceae bacterium
TCTTAACTTCCTCGATTTTTGCAACTCAGTGAATGAATAATCTTAAAAAAAGTACGAAAAACCCCAGAAATTCAACGAAAACCTATTGACTTTCTGGGGAATATTTGATATACTTTTTGAGTAGGATATCATGCTCAAAAGGAGGGCAAAATGTACTTTGATTTTCTCATAAAAATACCCGAAAATGTTAAAGGAATTTCTTTCAACAGACGTGGCGACACAACCTATGTCGAATACACATACGGCAGGAAATACATTCCCGAAAAGCAGTACAACATACCGCAAAGAACAACAATCGGCAAGAGAGATTCTCTTGATCAGACAATGATGTATCCAAACCAGAATTTCATAAAATTCTTCCCTGATATTGAACTCCCAGAATTCAAGGACCGTTCAAACAGAAGTGGATGTCTCAGGATTGGCAGCTATGCCGTAATCAAAAAAATCATAGAGGAATATGGGTTGGATGAAATGATGGCTCGCATCATAGGCAAAGACAGTGGACTGTTTCTGGATCTTGCTGCATATTCAATAATTACAGAGAGCAATGCGGGACAGTATTATCCGGACTACGGATACAATCATCCTCTTTTTACTTCTGAAATGAAAATCTACAGTGATACAAAGGTATCTGATTTCCTTTCCGGTATCACAGCAGATCAAAGCATAGATTTCTTAAATGAGTGGAATGCTTCACGTAATCATAACGAAAAGATATATATATCCTATGACTCCACAAACAAAGGCTGTCAGGCAGGAGATGTTGAAATTGCAGAGTTTGGCCATTCAAAGGACGGAAAAGATTATCCTGTGATTAATTACTCTATTGCATATGACGGAAAAAACCGCATTCCTCTTTTTTATGAAGATTATCCGGGGAGCATCGTAGATGTTGCACAGCTTCAGATTATGCTGGAAAAAGTAAAAAGCTATGGATACAAAGAAGCCGGATTCATCCTTGATAGAGGATATTTCAGCGAAGCGAACCTGCGATTTATGGACAAGAACGGTTTTTCTTTTGTAATCATGGTAAAAGGGATGAAAAGGTTGGTACAAGAAATTGTTCTTGAAAACAGGGGGACTTTTGAAGATGTATGGTCAAACAGTATACGTCAGTACAAGACTTATGGAACGACGGTTAAACGCCGCATGTTTCCTACAGATAAAAAGGAGAGATATTTCCATTTGTATTACAGCAGCTTAAAGCATGCCAAAGAAGAGGAAAGTCTTGAAAACAAAATAGACCGCATGAAAAAAAGCCTGGAAAAGGTATGTGGTAAAGCTCGCAAAATGGAACGAAGTTATGAACACTACTTTGAGCCGATATATTATCATGAAGGGCAGGAAGACCAGATTTTGCAATGCGTTAGGGAAAAAGAAGATGTCATCCAGGAGGAAATCAGGCATTGCGGATATTTCTGTATTATTACATCAGATGAGATGAGTGCAAAGGAGGCCCTTGAACTGTACAAAAGCAGAGATGCATCAGAGAAACTGTTCAGAGGTGACAAATCATATCTTGGCAACAAATCTCTTAGAGTATATGGCGAAGAATCTGCTGAAGCTAAAATATTCATTGAATTTGTAGCGCTTGTAATCAGAAACAAAATATATACAAGCCTGAAAGATGCAGTTTTGGAAGATGACAAAAAAGCGAACTATATGAATGTCCCTGCGGCAATAAAGGAGCTTGAAAAGATAGAAATGATAAGGCAGGCAGATGGATGTTACAAGCTTGATCATGCAGTGACAGCTACACAGAAAACCATACTCAAAGCCTTCCATATGGATGGAGCATATATTAGGCGGGAAGCAGAGAAAATCCGCAAGATTCTTAAGGGAGAAGAATAGCAACGGTGAGTGCTGGCGGCCGATATACAAAGTTATGAAAAGAACCAAAAAACCTACTCGTTGCAAGCA
>CAZDQV010000175.1:0-1917 GCA_964507795.1 uncultured Oscillospiraceae bacterium
AAGAGGATTAAAGCATTAAGATATGCTCCAATCCTCTCCTTTTAACCGTTTTTACAGTATACTGTTTCCCACAGGCACAAATACTCTTGCCTCTTCGTTTCCCCTTGTAGTTGTGAGGATTTTAACTTCAACTCCATAAAGCTTTCTCATCATTTCTTCATTCAGCACTTCTTCTGAAGAGCCTGCCGCAACGAATTCGCCTTTTTGTATTACAAAACATTTGTCTGCAAATAGCAGTGCATGTTCAGGATTATGAGTTGACAATATTACCGTATACCCGTTCCTGGCAAGTTCCTTTGCTTTTGACATGACTCTGTACTGGTTGCCATAGTCAAGGTTGGCTGTAGGTTCATCCATGATAAGGATTTTTGCATCCTGTACCAGGGCTCTTGACAAAAGAGCCAGCTGTCTTTCTCCTCCCGAAATCCTGCCAAAACCTCTGCCTGCAAGATGTTCTATGCCAAGCTCTGCCAAGGCCTCATGTGCAGCTTCAACCTGCTCCCTGCCTGGAGATTGCAAAAGTTTAAGAGATCCTGTCGTGCCCATCAGAACCATGTCAAGTACAGTATAGTTAAATACAGGCACCGTTGTCTGAGGAATATATGCGATGGCCTTTGCCAGCTCGCTTCTACTCATCCCTTTTATATCCTGCCCTTCTATCATTATCTGTCCGCTGTAACCCTTGAGAAACCCCAGTATACACCGAAACAAAGTGCTTTTGCCCGCACCATTGGGCCCCAGGACTGCTACCAAACTGTTTTCACGAGCTCTGAAATTCATATCTCTCAGAATAGGAGTGCTTCCATATGAAAAGTTAAGATTTTTTGTTTCAATTCTCACGGGAAACACCACCTTTCAGTATCAAATATACAAAGATAGGAGCTCCCACAAAGGATGTAAGTATACCCAGAGGTATCTCTCCTGTTGTAGCAAGCCTTGCTATGTTATCCACAACCATCAGAAAAGTTGCTCCAAACAGTGCTGATGCCGGAATTATTCTTCTGTAATCATATCCGAATATCATTCTGCAAAAATGAGGTATAACAAGACCTACCCAGCCTATCATTCCGCTTATGGCAACGCTTGCCGCTGTAAGGAGCGTTGCACATACGATAACAACCAGCCTCAAAGCTCTTGTATTTATTCCCATTGACTGCGCTTCTTCTTCGCCTACAGTCAGCAGGTTCATTCTCCATTTGAGTAAGAACAGTGGTATAGCCCCTATAAGCATCGGAGCCAGCGCAAAAGCCACATCATCAGGCTTTATTGATACCAGGCTTCCCATCAGCCAGTATGTAATGGCAGGGAGCGTCTGTTCTGTGTCGGCCACCAGTTTTACAAATGATGTGCCTGATGAAAAAAGCGATCCTATCATCATGCCTGCAAGTATCATCGCAAGAGTGGCGTTTATCCTGCTTGCTCTGCTTACCACATATGCGAGAAGTACGGCTGCAAGCCCGAAAAAGAACGCTGCTGCAGATATGCCCATATAGCTGAACCCCAGGAGAATTGCAAGAGCTGCTCCAAAGCCCGCACCCGAACTTGCTCCCAGTATATCAGGTGATACCATAGGATTTTGAAACATTCCCTGATATGATACTCCCGCCAGAGAAAGTGCCGCTCCTATCATAGCTGCTGCCAGCACTCTCGGAAGCCTTATTTGAAATACTACATTTACTGCAGAGTCAGGCCATGTCTGCTGTATGTCAAAAATCCTTGATAAGAGTATTTTTATCAGCTCACCCGGCATTATGTGATATCTGCCCAGCATAAAAGAGCCAAAAAACACCACTATAAATACTGCTATCAGGATTATAAGTCTGAGTTTAAAATTTCGTTGTTTTTCCATGTATTGTTTACCTTTGTTGACTATTCAGTTGCAAAGTGCAACCATTTAATGATATTATACCATAATGA
>CAZDQV010000176.1:0-1845 GCA_964507795.1 uncultured Oscillospiraceae bacterium
ACTGTAAATTATCGTGTTGGCCTGAATTAAAACAAGGCACCTAAAGCGACCGCAAAATGGTTACCTTAGGTGCTCTTTTGATTGCTTTTTAATCCTTTATCTTGTGATATGTGCCACGTTTACGCCCAGTTCCGTTGCAGTCGGTTAAAGTTGATGTAAGGGCATATTGTATATTAGGTGATAATGCATACAAAACTCTTTTTCGAAAACGTGAAAAGTTACTTATCCCTCTTGAAACAGAAAGGTATGTCCGCAGTTTGCTGTTAATATTTTCGGTGAATGCATTCGACAGCTTTCTGTCGTTGTATGGACGTAAAAAAGAATTAAGGATCTCTTCTTTCCATGTAAAAAGTATATTCGTGAACTCTTTATATTGCACTATACCACAGTGCTTGAATTTCTCTGCAATCTTATCATACTGTTTGACTGCTTCATCGTATGAGCATTCTCTTAAACCTTTTGTTGTACTTGTAATCATTGTCAAGATTGATATCATCAGCGACAAGCAGCCAGCTCCATTTCTTGAGAAGATAGTATGCGTTTGAACCGTATACACATTGGTTCATCAAATCAATTCTAAGACGTTCAAAATTGCTATGGAGGTGTTTTATGACATGGAATGGATCTACAGCAATGATGCAGTTTGGGAAATATACTTTTGCGACATCTTTGTAAGGTTCCCACATATCAATGGTCACATATTTAACGCAGCATCGATCTTCTCTTGAAAAGGCGGAAAAGTAAAGAGACAGAGCAGTTTTGCTTCTTGAATCAAGCACGTCATATATTGCGCGCTTCTCGTTATCTACAAGTATACATAGATAACTGGAATTACGGCGTGAGAGCTCCGGAGAGTGCAGCTCATCTATTCCAAGGCATTCAGGCAGTGTTTGCGGTGGAATTGTGATATATGAATCAATATACTTGCTTAATTGAGTGGATGAAATATTGAGCTCCTCTGAAATCATGGAGAGCGTATAATTGAGATTTGCAAAGAGCTTCATGGCACTTTGCATAAGAAGAAAAGAAGAGTTGAAGCCGGGAAAAGTAAAAGGATTCTTTTCCAAGGCAGTTTTATTGCATTCTCTGTAACGGTATCTGTTAGCATTATACCGAATGATACCGTTGCAATTTCTGACGGCCGGATGTTTGATAAGTTTAAGCTTATGGCCATGACCAATCATTTTTCCGCCACAGAAGGGGCAGCACATAGGCCTGCGTACTAAGGTGATATCATAGTAGATAGTATCACCGTCGGTGATAATGTCCGATTTTTTTATATCGGAGCTGCTTACATTAAGCATTAATGTGGTAAAATCAATATTAGGAATAATGAATTCCTCCCTTCGTGTTAAGATTTTTTCTTTTCCGCAAGATAATCATAACATGAAGGGGATTTTTTACCCACACGATAAATTAGAGCGCCAATATTTTGACTGCCTGTTTTTGATATTTTTTGTGAACCTTCTTGGCGATTTTCAGGTTCCAGACCCCAAGAAAGTTTGGATACCCAATACACCAAGCCCTTATTTTTCTTCCAGCCTGTCCACTGCCATTGCGACATCTAATGTGTGATAGCCGGGGTATAGCATCGCCATTTTTTCGAAATCAGCGGTTGCGTATATTTGCTTGCTGTTCTCGCCAGTGTAGTAATGCCAGTAACGATACGTATATCCAGTCCAGTACATCACCTCATTATTGTATGTCTCGCCCGTCTTCGCAAGTCCGCCTACCTCATCGTCCAGTTCCTCAAGGAGATATTCCTCGCCGGCCCATTGCATGCGGTCGTACACATCGTCAAGTGCGGCAGCCACCCTGCTATTCATGAACTTCTCGACAAAATCC
>CAZDQV010000177.1:0-1787 GCA_964507795.1 uncultured Oscillospiraceae bacterium
ACATACACTCCTGTATATGCTGCTTCAATAGGCTCACAGAATTATTACAACCTTAGTGATGCTGCAGCATATGCGCTTGCAAATTCAGGCAAAACAATAAAACTTCTAAAAGATGCAACTGGCACCATCACAGTTCGGAATGGCACAGCTTTGACATTCGATGCCAACGGATATAATCTGTCCCTTTCAAGCGTTACCAACTATGGCTCGCTGGTTGTTACAGATACAGCAGCAACTAAGGGTAAAATAACTGTGAGTAATGTTGGTGCAGGCAGCAATGAATTTTGCGGTATAGGTAATTATTATACAAACAATCCTGAATCATATATGCTGAGCGGATATACATGCGAAAAAGTTACTCCTACAGCAGGGTATGCATACTGGCAGATAAGCGATACCAAGAAAGACATATCTAACCTGACCGTAACTCTGAGCGATACTGTTATGGCATATACAGGCAGTCAGCTCAAACCGACCGTGACTGTAAAGGATGGAACTAAGACTGTATCATCTTCAGATTATACTGTAACATACGGGACTAATGTAGGAAGCAGCACATATACATCAACAGGAACTGTAACTGTTGAATTCAAGGATAGCTGTAAAGACTATAGAGGTACCAAGACTTTGACCTTTACAATTACACCGGGCAAGGTATTATCATCAACTACCGTATACGTACCGACCATATCAGACCAGTACTATACAGGCACATATGTTAAACCGACTGTTTACGTATACTATGGCGGAGCTACAGCAACCACAGCCAGGACATTACTCACAGAGGGTGTACATTATACAGTTTCCTATTCATCAAATCTCAGTGTAGGTACGGCTACAGTAACTGTATCTGCTAAGGCAGGCAGTGGATACAGCGGAAGCATAACCAAGACATTTGCAATCAAATACAACCTGTCAAATGCTACCGTAACAACCACACCTTCCTCATATTCATATGACGGAAATGCCAAGAAACCTGCTGTTACAGTTAAGGTTGGAACTACGGTTGTTCCGGCATCAGCTTATGATGTAACATATTCTGACAATACAAATGTAGGCACAGCTACAGTTACTGTGAAAGCCAAAACATATGGAAATGCTGTAGGAAGCAGCACAGCATACTTCACTATTTCAGGCAAATACGGAACTATAACACCTGAATATGCTGCATATAGCTACAAGACTACCAAATCGAATCCGTTTGCTATCAGGATTGTAGGCAACACTACAGATGGTATAGGCTATAGCTATACTTCAGGCAATACAGCAGTTGCCATAGTATCATCAAACGGTACGGTTACAACCACAGGCTGCGGCAAAACCAATATAACTGTTAAAACTACAGGGAACAAGGCATATTATCCTGCTTCGGCTACAGTATCAGTTACAGTTAAGCCGCCTACAGGCAAAATAGGCAGTGTTGTATCTTCTTCAAGAGGCAAGATGAAAGTTACCTTTGAAAAAGTAGCGGCTGCACAAAAGGGTACAGTAAGATACCAGATAAGATACAGCAGAGATAAAGATTTTGATTATGGTACATACAAAACAGCAACATTCAAATCAACCAAAGCAGAAGCCAACGCTTCAGCAAAGAAAACTGTAAGTGGTCTGGTTTCAGGCAGTAAATATTATGTCAAGGTTAGAGGTTACGTTGTTCTTGATGACGGAACCAAAGTCTATGGCAAATGGTCAAAGGTTAAAAGTGTTAGAGTAAAATAACCTTAATAAGGTAGATTTTATAGGCAACCATTCCCGGTTGCCTATAATTATTTCGTTGAAATAAAGTA
>CAZDQV010000178.1:0-1780 GCA_964507795.1 uncultured Oscillospiraceae bacterium
GATACCATTTTATAACATTTATATATATAATTGGTCACTTCAAAAGAGACAAAATGTTTCTCAAAAAGTACTTCAATATATTATTACAAATCTAAACTATTTTTATCAAGCAGAAATTCCTGAATACCAATAACTAATATTCCTTCTTCAGTTATCCAATGTTTCATAGTATCTTTAACAACAATCATCTTTTTAAAATTGTCATTAATATTCATAAGTGGTCTTTCCTCTTGAATAGTTTTTTCTCTTGTATCTAAATTTAATGCTGATTGTACATAATATCTTTTATTTCCTAAATTACATACAAAATCAACTTCTAATTGTTTTCTTTGATTACCTTCTCTTAACTCAACAACACCAACATCAACATTATATCCTCTAACAATTAGCTCATTATATATAATATTTTCCATTATATGGTTTTCTTCTTGTTGTCTGAAATTCAATCTAGCATTTCTTAAACCAATATCTGAAAAATAATATTTTTGTGGTGTTTGTATATACTTTTTGCCTTTAACATCATATCTATCAGACTTATTTACAATAAATGAATCCTCAATATACTTTATATAAGAATTAACTGTATTAGATGATATTTCTTTCTCACCATTACTTACAAATGTATCATATATCTTTTTAGGATTAGTTAATGATCCAACTGATGATGCTAGCATATTAATAATAGAATCAAGTATATCAACTCTTTGAATATTATTTCTTTCAATAATATCTTTTATATAAGTTTGATCAAATAAATCTTTTAAATATTTTGATTTTTCTTCATCAGATTTCTTAGAAAGTATCAATGGTAATCCACCATATAAAACATATTCATTCCATGCATCTTGCCTATCGCCTTTGAATGCTTCAACATATTCAGAGAAAGATAATGGAAATACTTTTATTTCATCACCTCTACCTCTAAATTCAGTAATAATATCTGATGATAAAAATTTTGAATTACTACCAGTTACATAAACATCAAGATTTCTCTCATACAAAAATCCATTTAATACTGATTCAAAGCCCTCTACCATTTGTATTTCATCTAATAGAATATAATACATATTTTTATCTTTTATCTGTGATTTAATATATTCATTAAGTTCATGAGAATCACGATATTTTTTATTCTCTTCTTTATCTAATTCTAACTTAATGATATGATTCTCTTTCACACCACTTTCAAGCAAATGATTTTTAAATAATGGATCCAATAAGTATGACTTTCCACACCTTCTAATACCAGTAATAATTTTTATTAAACCATTTTCTTTTCTACTTATTAATTTTTTTAGATACACATCTCTTCTGATTTCTTTCATAGTTACCTCCATTGAGAATTTTTGCCACTTTTACCGTTTTTTCTCAATACAATTATAAATCTTTTAAAAAATATTTTCAATAGTTCATTGAGAATTTTTGCCACTTTTACCATTTTTTCTCAATAATAGTATATACATTTAATACTTAATTATTCACAATATTTTCATTATCTTGATCTTGTATCTTTTCATTTACGGTATAACATCATTGCAATCATACAAACAAAACTAATAATATCCATATCGTCACATAAACAAAAAAAATAAACATTTCATATTTTTTGCCACTTTCAACACTTTTCTTTAAAGAACTATTCTTAAAATCAATTTTTTTAAACCTAAAGTGTACCTAAAATTACTTAATAGTTCTAAAACTCTTTAATATGAACAAAAATGAGAGCTTTCGCTCTCTTCAGGGGGCTATTATATTAAAAAAGAGGATTGTTTAAAATCCC
>CAZDQV010000179.1:0-1756 GCA_964507795.1 uncultured Oscillospiraceae bacterium
AAGTAAACTTTTACATAAATCCAATGAAACGCATGCCGCGATGATTGGCACATGGGGGAAATGCAGTGAGCGGATTATCTGAAAATGAAAACAGCAGACGTGATATAGCAACTGCCATTATACTTGTTGCAATCTTTTTTGTCTGCGCCTTTTATTCTATAACAGACGGCTGCTATTGGGGCGATGATTACGCTGCCTACATCTCGGAGGGAATTGCCATCTCCGAACAAAGGCTTGATATACATGCGCTGCTAAATACTAAAATGCATCCATCGAATCTACCTGATGAGGCTGTGGGGGAGCCGCTTGTATATGTATGGGGTTACCCGCTGATCCTGGCGCTGGTGTACAGTCTTGTAGGCTTTGACAGAATAACTTATGCGACTATTTTCTTCTACAAGCTTCCGACAGTTATATCCTTTGCGATTCTTTCAGCTGTTCTGTTTTTATTTTTAAGGAGACGATTTGGTTATTTCTTTTCATTGCTGCTTACAGTTGCATTTTGCTCGTGCAGTGATTTTTATAATTTTGTCAATACTCTCTACAGTGATATTTATTTTATGCTCTTTGCTTTATTGTCTCTTTATCTTGTTGAACGGTATGTCGAAGAGTCAAGATCACCAAAACGCGAAATTATCGGCATTATACTCGGCATAACTTTATGGTATACATATGAGATTAGGCTCAACGGCCAGGCAATTTTGCTTGCATGTTTTGCTGCACAGTTATTTAATATCATAAAAAACAGAAAGAGCTATAATCAAGAGCTCCTTTTGAAAGAAATAATCCCTTTTATTACGTTCTTTACTTTCAAGTCGGTTTCAGAGCTCATTCTTGCCACACCGACTTCCAATACAAGCGATTTTCAAGACTCCTCTCAAGCTTTATTTATCTCAAATATGGGCGTTTATCTCAATTTAATACTTGATTTCTTTAAGCAGATCTGGGGTAAACTGCTTATAAGTCCGCTCTATTCCATATTGAGAAGATTGATTCATATAAATTACTATGACCTTAATACTGTAAGCTATATATTTATATGGGGCAGTTTTGCTTTATTTGTTGTCGGCCTTGTAAGCGGTACGAAAGAAAATTTACATCTTTCTCTTTTGGTAATTCTCTATATATTAATTGCTGCCAAGCTTCCGTATACACAGGGCATGAGATATCTATATCCGATACTGCCTGCAATTCTCATGTTCTTCGGATATGGTGTAAGATTTGTCTATAAACTATTTGATAATAAAAATAGAACATGGCTGCATCATATTTCAACCGTGGCAGCTTTATGCCTGTGCGTGTTATGCATCGCTCAGATTGCGTTGAATGATATAAAGCTTAAAAACAACGGCAAAATTGATGTTGAAATCATCAACGTGGAAGATATCTACATGCAAAATGCTTATTCTTCATGCGCGATTGAAGCATATAACTATATCCAGGCGAACACTCCTAAGAATTGCAGCATAGCATTTTTTGCTCCGAGAGGATTGCACCTAAATACGGAAAGATTCTCATTCAAACCAGGCGTAAACGGACACAGCATAGAAGAAGCAGATTATTGCCTGGAGTATCTGAAAACCGGCGGATATCATATCACTCCGCCGATTGGCGACGAATTTGAAAAAGTGTTTTCAAACGATGAGTTTGTATTATATAGGCACACTATAGATTATGTAAACTAAAGTACCGTAGAAAGTTAAAAAAATTCTTGACATTCAGGCTGCATTCTGCTATTATACTCATGCTCATGGGG
>CAZDQV010000180.1:0-1738 GCA_964507795.1 uncultured Oscillospiraceae bacterium
AACGCCGTGTTTATCGCAATTCATCCCACCACCTATAGAGGATGGGGGATTTCTTACTCACGGCGTGTTAAAGCAGTGATATACTGGGAAAATAAAGTTTTCTTCGGAAACGAGCGTGTTCTCTACTGGCGGTAAAAGCCCGCGAGCAATCAGCTAATTCGATGCAATTTCGAAGCCAACAGTCAGGTCTGGAAGGGAGAAGAAGGCTTTCCGGTATGTTGCCGGACGCCTCTTTCTGCTCATAATCCGAGAGCATAAGATACGTATCCGGCGCAGCTACATTCCCATTAGGAAGGTCTTGCCGCCAGATGCTTTTTGTTTTTTTGTAGCATGTCTTCCATAATGGGCAGAAACCTATAACAAGAAAGGAATATACGTAATGGAGAATATGCAAAAAAACAAAAGACTGACAGGGATGTTATGGTTGCAAGGGCCGAAGATCTTGTGAAACATCCTAAAAAATACGATAAAATCACTTCTAAAGGAAGTGCTTCCTATGTAAAGAACCTGTCTTTTGATAAAGAAACAGGAGAAATTGTAGATGGGACACTTCTTAGTGTTGATTATGAAAAGATTAAAGAAGAAGAAAAGTATGATGGATATTATTCAATTGTTACAAGCGAGCTTAAAATGTCAGACATAGAAATACGCAATATATACCGAGGTCTTGCAAGAATTGAAGATACCTTTAAAATTTCTAAAAGCGATTTGAGTGCACGCCCTGTTTACGTCTCAACCAATGAGCATATTGATGCCCATTTTACAACCTGTTTCACTGCGTTAGTATTGATACGTCTGTTGCAGGCAAAACTGGGATGGTCGTATCCTGTCGGCAGAATACTATCCTCTCTTAAAAAATACAATTGCACTAAAATCGACAAAGGGTGTTATCAATTCCTTTATTACGACGAGATATTAGCTTCATGTGCCGATACTTTCGGGATGGAGCTCAATAACAAATACCATTCTCAGGAGCAGATTCGCAGGCTACTCCGTTACTGATAAAAAAATTTCAAACTGTCCAAAAAACTTGCATATACCACATACAGACAAAACGGCGAAACCCTTGCAATTACTTAGGTTTCGCCGATTTCTTTCCAAATATGAGATATACCTCTGCTTTTCAAATTGAAAAACAGGTGTCCCCACGCAAAATTCAGCCAGAATCTTGAGGAAATTTGTCAAAGTGTTATGAACAGTAACAGATTTTTTAACAAAAAATATTTACAAACACTTGTTTCAAATTTATGTTTTTGATATAATGTTTGCATAAGACGAGACCTGAGCGGCTGAGCCGATTTTCAAAAGACCCGGTATTGGGATCTAATGAAAGGAGGCGATATTGATGAGAATTACTATTACGCTAAAGCGTATTAGAATTACAATCTCAAAAATAAAAAAAGCCGCTCCTGCTGCAACCCAAGAGCGGTAAGGCTACTAAGTAGCTAACCAACTTTGGCGAAGCCGCAAAGCCTCGTCTTTTCTTATGTCTATATTAGCATACAAATTCTCTGTTTTCAAGGTGAAAATTTATTGTTTCCATACAAATTTGAGCAGCAATATTTTTAGCAAAACGTTCGTAAACGCTTGTTTGGAAGCTGTGTTTGCGGTATAATAGTTGCAGAAGACGAGACTTGAGCGGCTGAGCCGATTTTCAAAAGACCCGGTATTGGGATCTAATGAAAGGAGGCGATATTGATGAGAATTACTATTACGCTAAAGCGTATTAGAATTACAA
>CAZDQV010000181.1:0-1724 GCA_964507795.1 uncultured Oscillospiraceae bacterium
GCAGTAGTGGTTGAAACAGGAAGCTCCGACTTCTATAAGTCGGAGTAGTTCACATCTGCAGATTAACATGACACAATATCAAAATTATTTCAAAGAAAATTTATTTAAGTCGTTTACTATGGCTGTGAACAGTAACCCGTTTCACTATAAAATTTTACAAAACAGAATTTTAGACTTGACAAAGCATTGCAAATATTAGAATATAATCTCATAGACATGGGGCATTGGCGCAGCTGGGAGCGCGTTTGACTGGCAGTCAAAAGGTCAGGGGTTCGAGCCCCCTATGCTCCACCATTAACGGGCATCATTATTGATACAGTAACTATCACGTTTGATGCCCGTTTTTTACAATACGATGTAACAACGTTGGAATATATTCGCACATATATTTACGTGTTTTCACAAAAAAACGGAGGATTGTATGCCAAAATCAACTGATACCACATATACCGGTAAAAACGAAATCCACGGCTATTGTTTGATTCGAGTCGAGCTGGATAATGAGTGTCACCCGATTGACTTTACCTTTATCCATGCCAACAAAGAGTTTGCAGAAATTGGGGGCAAAACGCTTGATCAGCTGATTGGCCACCGTTACCTCGAGATTTTTCCAGACGGCGACCGCAAATGGCTGGAATTCTATTATAACGCCGCCTATCAGGGCAAAAGCATCGCCTTTGACGATATCTCCGAAGAATACGGGAAGTATCTGCATGTGGAGGTCTATCCTGCCGATCGTGCAGGTTACTGTGTATGCATAATATGCAATATCAAAGAAAATATTTTCACAAGCCTCAGACAGCAGGAAGAGCAGGAAACACTGCTGAAAGCCTACGAAGAAGAGAAACAACGCAATATCCAGATTCGTCATTATGCCAAGGTGATAGGCCTTGTCTATCCACTAGTTATCAGCATAGATTATACAAATGATTATTACACAATGCTCGAATATGACAATTTCCTCAACAAGACCTCTCCATATTCCGGTACAATTGAAGAGCTTGTTCTCATCGGAGCATCAACAATACCCGATTCTGAGGCGGCGGAGAAGTTCATATCGCTGTTTAATAAAGAGGCGGCCGTTAATGCCTTCTGTGGCGGAAAAAAAGAACTTGTCATGCGCCATCCGCAAAACGGTGATGACGGCAAGATTCATTACATGGAAACCCACATAATCTGCACAGAATGCTCCGACGATAAAATTACAGCTATTTGCATGGCAAAGTGCATCGATGAGGAGGCCAAGCGCGAGCAGATTATGCAGCAGGCAGCCGACCACGCAGAGGTCATCAATGCTCTTTCCACCATCTATACAACCATCATGGAAGCTGACCTGTTGACTCATGGTTATAGGATTATCCAGACAAATTCTCCAATGAAAACTGTCACGGGCGGCAATGTTCAAGGCAACTTTGATGATGTTATGGAAGATGTGCTTAAATTCTATATGTATCCGGACGACATTGACAGAATGCGCAAGTTCGTCGATTTGGCCACAGTCTCCGCTCGTCTGGGAAGTGATACAACACTTGTAACGGAATATCGGGCACCTTACGGCAAGTGGTTTGAGTCCAGATTCATTGCCAAGAAGCGTGACGAGGCAGGACATGTCATATCCGCAATCTATGCCGCACGGGATGTTACCCCCGAGAAGGAAAAGGAGCTGCGTTACCGCGAACAACTGCAGGAGCAGCTGATGATATCAAACGCGCTGGCGCACAACT
>CAZDQV010000182.1:0-1713 GCA_964507795.1 uncultured Oscillospiraceae bacterium
CTTTTGAGCGAAAGTATCGGTACTTTTCATCAAGAGTATCGGTACTTCGGTTTTTGGGGTGGATTAATCCATTTGGGCAAAACGATTAATCCTTTTCGTCGAAACGATTAATCCCCCGGGAAAATCCGTCTTGCCGAGGAAAACGTAGACCATCGATGGTTTTGGGCAAAACGACCGATGGTTTTGATGAAAAGGACCGATGGTGGGGTTTTGGAACATATTGTCCTTTCCTGATTTTGGTTGACTCGGGTTTATAAATTATTACTGATAAATGTTGACTTTGGGATGTTATACCTAAGAGGGGTTTACCACTCGAGTCTTATTACTGTCAGGGGTTGACTGGAGGCCGTAGGCCGGAAGGAAACCCCTGACACAGTTGCAAAGGTAAAGCGTTTTCAGTCATATCCGGATTGTCCCTGGATTTTATTGCCTCATGTCGGTAGCTCATCCATCTCATATCCCTATCTCCGGTCATCTTAGCAGCTTCTGCCGGAGTCTTCATCCCTATGCTCATATGAGGTCTCCGATTGTTGTAGAAGTCAACGGCAAGTGCTACCGCCGCAATGACCTCATCGATATTCTTGAACACTTTTCCCTTAAGCAGTTCGTTCTTCATCGTGTTGTTTATCCGTTCAGCTTGAGCATTGTCCTTCGGGTCACCAGATTCTGTCATGCTAATCTTTATGCCGTGTGATATAAGCGTGTTTATGTACTCTCTGCTGGCGTATTGACAACCACGGTCAGAATGGTGTATCAGATTGACTTCCTTGCCTTCTATTCTATTCAATGCCATCTTAAGAGCTCTCACCGAATATTCGGTATCGAGTGACGGCCCAACGCTCCATCCAACAATCTCCTCGCTATAAGTGTCAAGTATCATTGACAGATAGCAGAAGTGGTAGTGGAAGTTATCATCCATTATTGTTATGTAGGTTATATCACTGACCCATAGTTGGTCTATGGCTGTCGGAATATAATCTTTGATGAGGTTTGGATAAGTTGGAAGCCCGTGGGTTGAGTCCGTCGTGCGTGGACGACGTATCTTCCGGCGAATCTTGAGGCAATGTTCATCAATGATGCGGCAGAACCGGTCTCGCCCAATGGGTGTATCACAGGCGAAATCCTTTCTATACATATACCAAATCTTCACTCCTCCAATGCCGGGGTCATCCTTCCTGACTTCCCTAATGTATTGGAGTGCAAACTCCTCCTTGGCAGCCTTGGCTAAAGCTGCATTTTCATCGTACTGATAGTAAGCCTGCTTGCTTACGCCAACCAGTCCGCAGAGTCCCCGGACGCTGTAACGTCCGGGGACCTTTGCGTGCAGGTCTCTTACTGTTTGGCGCCAGCTTTTTTTCTTATCTGAATCTTGAACTGGGCTTCTGCTACGTTAATCATCTCATCGTAAAACTCAGCCTTGAGTTCTGCATGTAAAACCTGCGCCTCCAACTCTTTAATTCGCTTCTTGAGCGCTTTGACATCCTCGCTCTGTGCTTGGTCTGTCACTTCCTTTTGAGGCTTCTCTTTCATATTCATTCCGGATATTTCTCCTTTCTCCTTCGCAAAGATAGTAATCCATCTGAATGCCGTAGTTTTAGTAATTGGTAACACGTGCGAAATTCTGTGCGTACCATAACCTTTCTCGAAATGCAGACGTATTACTTCATCGAAATACTTCTTCTGCTTTGGCGTGTGTAATTGATACATTGTTGA
>CAZDQV010000183.1:0-1712 GCA_964507795.1 uncultured Oscillospiraceae bacterium
GTCTCCATACTTAAAACAATACGGAATGGTATCATCCAAAATTGGTAATTTTTCAGTCATATCAAATTGATAATATCTTTTTTCATCTATGATTGAAATTTTGTATTTTTCGTTTATATCCATTTTATTCGTCAGAGTTTTCATCCATTATTTTGATCCTTAATTAATATAAGCCCATAAGCATCGAAAATTCTATATTTGATATATAGTTCTTTTTCAATTTCTTCAACGTTCTTATCCCAATCCATAATTAGAGATCTGATACCGTTGTGTCTAAAAACATCTTCATTAAAACACCCTGGACATTCTTCAGAATCGGAATCCATAAATGGTGTAGGGATAATTCATAGTGGCATGAATTAGGAACGAGACTTACAAAAAGTTTGTGTGTAAGCCATAACTTCTTTTATATTATACATAATCCAAATTCATTTCTCTCGTCCTCAGATAATTCTTTTATAAATTCAACAATTCTATTCTTCCAGTCATTGTTATATTTTGCTGCTATTTGAACAATAACAAGCGAAGCGTTATCTTCTCCATTAAATAAGATTCTTTTTCTTGAACTCCTTTTGAGAAGAGAATTAAATGATTCAATCGCATTACTAGTTCTTATATATTGATGACTGACTTTTGGAAAACTATAGAATGTGAACATATCAGGTGTTTCTAATATGGTTCTACATACTTTAGGATAACTAGGTGACCATTTATCGATGAATCTATCAAGTTCATCCATTGCTAAATCATATGTCCCTTGAGAATAAACCTTCTTAAAGTCAGAACATATTTCTTTACGATCATTATATCTAACACCCACCATGATGTTTCTTTGTAGATGTACAACACATCTTTGATGCTTTGAATCTGGGAATATTTTATGAATTGCCATATCAAGCCCATTAAGTCCATCAGTAATAAATAATTTAGGAGAACCTACACCTCTAGACTTTAAATCGCTTAGAGATATTTCCCAAGAATCACTCCCTTCATTTGGAACTGGATAGAATCCTAATACTTCTCGGTGACCTGTTTCAGTAATGCCTATAGCTACTTCAATACATTCTTTTTCTACATATGCTTTCCCATCGGAATATTTTCTTTTAAGTGGAACATATGTTCCATCTAAATAAATGACACTGCAACGTGGAAGAGGTCTAGTTCTAAATATTTCAGCAGTATGCATGAGTTTCCTTACAATAGTTCCAATTGTTTCACGAGAAAGTTCTACATGCATAACATTAGATAAATAATCCACTAATTCATTTTGAGACAGGCCTTTAAAATATAATGATTGAACAACATAATCAACATCATCAGTCACCTGTCTATATGGTTTCATAATTTGAGTCTTGAATAGATTGAGTCTATCTCTAGGAACCCTTACCTCAATAAGTCCATAATGTGTTTTTAAATGTCGATAATAATAACCGTTTCTAAAATCTTGGTTTTGAGCTCTAAAAGCTTCATTAAATAAAGCTTCTATTTCTCCTTCTAATAGTTCATCAAGCGATTCTTTTATTTTGATTTTGATGAAATCATTGAAATCACTTTTGAGCAATTCTCCGATTTCTGTAGATGTTTTATGTTCAAATAACGATATAATAGACATTGGTCATAACCTCCTTTATTTCTTGAACAAAAATATTATAAGGTTATGGCTTTTTATTTGATAAGAAAATTCAAATCACACAAACTTTTCTACAAGTCTC
>CAZDQV010000184.1:0-1708 GCA_964507795.1 uncultured Oscillospiraceae bacterium
AATAATAAGTGAAAATGTCAGTGTTTTGTATTAAAATACTTCTTTGTATTCGAAGGAGGTATTTTAATGTTGAATGAATACGAATTGAAAAAAATTGATACTATAAAAAAACTAGTATCTAAAAAAATTACAGCAAAAGATGCTATGAGAATTTTAGACTTGTCTGAACGACAAATCTATAGACTCAAAAAAATGTATATGGGAGGAAACGAAAATAATTTTATTCATAAAAGTCGTGGAAAAGATAATCCTAATAAAATTAGTGACAATTTAATTGGACAGTTAGAGAATCTATATTTAACTGAACATTATGATTTTAATTTTGAGCATTTTTACGAAGATTATGTTTTTGGAAGATATAATATAGCATATGACACCATGTTAAAGAGATTTACTAAAGATGATATTATTTCTCCACTTGCACATAAGAAGACTATCGCTAATTATAAAGTTAAAATGAAAATGGCTCTCAAAGAAAAAGATACTGATAAAGAAGATAAACTAGAGATATTTAAGACAAGGATCATAGAGGCAGAAAAGGCTCATCCTAGAAGGACTAATAATTTATATGCTTTTGGGCAAGAAATACAAATGGATGCTTGTCAAAAATTATGGTTTGGTGGTATACCATCGTATTTACATCTAGCTATTGATAGAGCTACAAAAAAGGTTTTATTTGGCTGGTTTGAATATGAAGAAATAACGCGAGGATATTTTGTAGTGCTTTTTAATATGATAGTGAACTATGGAATACCTGCTAAAATCAAAGCAGATAACAGAAGCACATTTTCAGCCAATAATACTAGGAAAATAAACAAAAAGACGTTTATGACACAGTTCGGAAAAGTATGCGAGAGACTTGATATTGTGCTACATACGACAAGCGTATCTACTGCGAAAGCTAATATTGAAAGAGAAAATGAAACATTTAAGAATAGACTTATTGCAGAGCTAAGATACGAAAATATAGTAGATATTGATGAAGCAAATAAATATCTAAACGAAGTATTTATTCCAAAGATGAATAAAAAATTTTCTTATGCAATCAACAAGAGCACATCATTAATGAAAGAAAATCCTTATACCGAAGAAGAATTAAAAATAATAATTTCAGAAAGAAAAGAAAAAATTGTAGACAATGCATCAAGTATTTATTATGGAAAGAAATATTATGTTCCAATTGATATAGAAACAGGTGAAGTAATTAATTTTCAAAGAGGAACGAAATGTACTTTAATAATTAATTATGATGGTAAATATATAGGTGAAATTGAAAATCATTATTATAAAATGCTCGAATTAGAAACTCGCGATTCAGTCATGAAAAAAGAATCAGAAATCACTGACTCTAAAATTGAAAAAGAACATCATAAATATATCCCGCCAATTAACCATCCTTGGAGAAAAAATATGATGCTCAATCATTAAAATTGGGGCTTTGCCCCAAGCCCTAGGGTTTATCACTCAGAGCTTTCAAAAAAAGAAATATATCTTTTTTGCGTAGCATTGCTTGATAGTTCAGGTTGCTCCCCAGCATTGCCTTATCTCCCCAAGCAACAAATAATATTATACATATAATTAAAAATAATTCAAGTTTTTTATCACTGACATTTTTACATATTATTAGCGACATTACTTTTTTTGCGTGCTGACATTTTCACTTATTATTGAGTGCAAAAAAACATGACATTTTTATATATTATTCACA
>CAZDQV010000185.1:0-1693 GCA_964507795.1 uncultured Oscillospiraceae bacterium
GAGACTGCTGAAAAAGTTTACAAAATTAAGCGTAAACTATATCAGTAGTTCTTTTTATTTGATATAATAGATATATAAGGAAAATGGTGATAGAAATGCTAAAACAAAAGAATCAATTAGAATTAAATTTTAGTAAATATTCTGAACTATATAACATAGTTATAAAACCAAATAATTTTTGGAAGCAATTAAATGATATGGTTGATTTTTCCTTTGTATATGAAGAATTAAAAGATAAATATTCATCTACAATGGGAAGAACATGTGAAGATATAATAAGAATGTTTAAATATTTATTATTAAAATCATATTTTAAATTATCAGATAGGGGCTTAGTAGAAAGAACAGAAACAGATTTATTATTTAAATATTTTTTAGATTATGATCCAGAAGAAACAAAGTTAATTAACCCAAGTTTATTAACCGTTTTTCGTCGTGAAAGATTAAAAGATGGCGAAGAAAATCTAATGGATAAATTGATAAATAAGACTGTAGAAATTGCTTTAGAAAAAGGATTAATAGAAGTAAAAAATAAAATAATAGTTGATTCAACACATACAAATGCAATGTTTCATCATATATCACCAAGAGAAGAATTAATAAGACAAGCTAAAGAACTTAGAAAATCAGTATATAAAATTGATGAATCAATGCATGATAAAATGCCTAAAAAGAAAGCAGCAACAGGATTATTAGAAGACCAAATTGAATATACAAAAGAATTATTAAAACTAGTAAAAGATGATGGAAGATTTACTGCTTTACCGGGAATAAAAGAACAAATAGATTACCTAGAAGAAACTATGAATGATACAGAAATAGAACTAGAATATTCAAAAGATCAAGATGCCAAAATAGGACATAAAACTGCTGATACATCATTTTTTGGATACAAAACTCACATTGCTATGACTCCTGAAAGAATAATTACCGCTGCTACTGTTACCACGGGAGAAAAACACGATGGAAAGCAACTAAGAAATTTAATAGAAAAAAGTACTTATAATGGAATTGAAGTTGAAGCAATAATTGGTGATGGTGCATATTCTGAAAAAGAAAATTTAGATTATTGTAGTGAAAATGAAATTAAAAATGTAAGTAAACTAAGTAAAACAGTAACTCATGGTAATGGTAAAAATAAAGATGATTTTGAATTTAATAAAGATGCAGGAATGTATGTTTGCAAAGCGGGACATATGGCAATTACTAAAAGAAAAACAGGAAGTAAAGATAAAAACGAACAAGTAGAGTCTTATTTCTTTGATGTGGAAAAATGTAAACATTGCCCTTTTAAAAACGGATGTTACAAAGAAGACGCAAAGACAAAAACGTTTAATGTAAAAATTAAAGATGATACACATATTGCTCAAATGGATTATATGAAAACAGAAGAATTTAAAAATCTATATAAGGAAAGATATAAAATAGAAGCTAAAAATGCAGAATTGAAAAATAATTACAATTATGGAAATGCAAATGCGTGTGGAAAACTAGGTATTACAATACAAGGGGCAACTACGCTCTTTTTAGCCAATATGAAGAGAATAATTAAATTAAATGAAGAAAAAAACAAAAATATAGGGTAATATAAACCAAATATTTCATTATTTTTGTAAAATTAATGAAAAAACTGATAAATAGAAATATTTTTCTAAATATCAGTTTTAATTTTAACTACTTTTTCAGCAGTCTC
>CAZDQV010000186.1:0-1652 GCA_964507795.1 uncultured Oscillospiraceae bacterium
GCTACAAGCTACACCTTCACTGCTGTATCTGCATATAAAGACGACATAAGCACTGGAAAAGTTACGATTACGAAGACCCAAGCTTCAACGGCAACATCACCTGCAACCACTTCACCAAAGGACAAAGGTTACACAATTGTGTTGAAGAACGGTGCAGACGCTTCTAAAATCTTTGTCGCAGACCGCAAAGAGAATGTAAACTGCGCAAACTCTTCAAGCGTTGCTGCAGTTCAGATGCAGTTCCGCAACTTCCAAACCAAGATTCGCTTTGGCTTCTATGAGACTGTCCCTGGTTACAATGTGCAAATTACAAATATTGGGTATAATAACACAAACTACAAGACATCAAACAAGTTCGGTGTTAATGGTAAGTTTATCACATCACCTACTGCTAATGGCGAAAGTGTTACATATACAGTGACCTATGACGACACCAACAAGCCAATTGTAGACGTTGCTGAATCAGCGAATACGACAACAACATCTGAAGGTTATTGTGACAAGTTCGGAACCAACATTTTCCAGACAGGTAAAAATTACCTCGGCAAATCATCATTGAATAGTGAAGTAACTTATGACAAGACAAGTGGTGCCTATACTGAAATTCTTCCAAATACAGGCAACTCCACTCCAATGACCTTCACTGTCTCATACAAGTTGATTTCTGAGGACACTGAAGAGGAGATTGCCATCACAGATCGTCAAGTGACTGTTCCTGCTCAATACTGCCAGTGGAAGCCTAACTTCGCTTATACATACCTCTTCAAGGTTTCTGACCAGTCTGCTGAACTCTATCCTATCACTTTCGATGCAGTCGTAGAGGCTGATGAGGTTAGCAAGCAGGAGACAATCACTGAGGTTGCTAGTGACGAAACAAACAAGGTTTGCATCACAACAATTGGCTTCAATGGTAATACAGTGGTTGAAAGCACTACTGCAAATGAATACGCTAGTGGCAACACAATCTATGCAAGCGTAATGGAAGGCAGTAACACAACGGCTACAACTCTCACTACCACAAACATTGCTCTTTACACTGTAACTGGCACACAGGCCATCACGGAGGCTTCTGTTGCTAACTGCGTGAAGAATGGCACTACCCCAACGAGTCCAGCAGGTAGCAAAGCTAAGACAGTGACAGATCTCAATGGCAATACAATGACAGCTACCCCTGTAGATATCAACACAGATGGCTCTACAATTCCATGCATTGTTAAAGCTGTTCCAAGAGAGGATGGAAATGGAAATCGTGACATCTATGCCCTCAAGTGGACTGGTGCCGCAAACACTACTTATGCAGTTGAGTACACCAAGACAACGACCACAACACCAGCAGGTGAATCACAGTCAGTTACGAAGACTTATAAGTACTACAAGATTGTCATAGTGAAGTAATTAAGAAAATCATATTTTTTGAAATTACAGATAGTTTTTTTCAAACACATAAGTATTGTGTTTAAGGAATTCCCCTGGTACGTGAGTATCGGGGGATTTTTGAATCTATGAGAGACCCCTACCCAGTCCCTCCCCCAAGGGAGGGCGAAGAAAGAAGAAGCCTCTGAGAGTGAAGAACCAACGGTCGACGGCCGAAGGGAAAGTAAAAGTCGACGAAGAGTGAAGAACAGGAGGGGCACTTCCGTGAAGTGCGACCT
>CAZDQV010000187.1:0-1648 GCA_964507795.1 uncultured Oscillospiraceae bacterium
AACTTTATATGTGTGAAATATGATGATGTTACGAGTGACCGCTCTAAAATAAATCAATAAAATGAAATTAATCGTGTAACAAACATGTGTATTTCTTTAGTTTATAGGTGGAGACTCAAAAAGACGGAGGTGACACAAACAATGGACGACAGTAAGATTATCGATTTGTTCTTCGAGCGCTCAGAAAAAGCGATCGTCGAGCTGTCTAACAAATACGGCTCAGTATGCCTAAAAGTCTCCATGAATATGACTATGACTCTTCTAGCGGATATAAATATGCAGGTTTTAATTCCACTAACATGAGCACCTGCGACCACATTAGTTTGGTGGGATGCAGTACTGCAAGTAATGGTGATTATAACATAACATGGAAAGCAGTGAATAAAGGCGCAACCTCTGCTTTAGGTTTTACCAATTCAATCACTTCCCGCAGTAGTGCCGGTGAAACATGGCTTGAAAAATATAATGATGGTTTAGCTAATGGATACACCATTTCTCGCTGTATCACCTATGCAACCGGATTTTCCTCAAGCTCAAATCTTGCAACCTATGCGAAAATATATGGCAGTTCTTCAAACACGGTTACAGACAGTAAAACTGCAAGTTCTTCTCCGTTTAATACAACTTTTACCAACATTCCCGCAGTTGGCCTTCAAAATACTGTTGAGGCTAAACCCGAAAAAGTCACCAAAGTAATCGATTCTGTCATAAACGCCATAAAAAAGCTGGATGCAAGCTTTAACTTGGCGGATTACAGGATGACAGTTAATATGTTTGCGCCACAGGATGGCAATGGAATGATAACATTTACTTACTACATGGATGATTTAATTAAAACGAGCAAGGGATTTGTTGCCGTTATTGAGAACAATGTGGTAGTAGAAGTGTTTGCCAATAATGTCGCAACGCAGGAAGAAAATGGCGAACTGAATCTTGAAAATGTTTCCGAAATAGAACTCATTAGCCTTGCTAAGGAACATATGACAGGAAAATCCAGCTCCGAGATTAGCAATACCATAAAAGTCATTAAAACGACTAAGCAGTATTACTATGATTATATAACCGGCAAGCTTACATTTGAAAAGGCAGTGTTTTATTCTCTCCCCGAAGCCGATGGCGCAATTGCTGATTATACAGTCGAGACTGTTCTTAACTGAAAATGAAGTTATTACAGATACTGCTTTCTAGCAAATGCCTTCAATAGGGGACAATGTTACCTGATTTTCATTAAAAAAGTGAATATGTGATTTAGCATCAGGATTATTTCAAATCTCTTATAAAAAACACACCATATCGAGTATATTGTTTGTCCGCCTGTTTTGGTTTCGCACTGATTATGCATGAGACAGGAAGACAAATCGAATGCGCGGATTTATTCAAACAGAAAAAAACGCCCGGAAAAGCTTTCAATTTCAGCCTTTCTGAGCGTTTTCCTTTGCCTTTGCAATGCTACGGTTTGATGCGTCTTGAAATTACTTCCTTATCAACCTGTCGCAATTTCCGTGAGGTGTTTTTTTTGTGCAATTTAAGCCGGATTTTTCAGCAGACTTATCACCTGCGAAGCTTTATAAATGCAAGACACGCAGTGCGTAAACAATGTAGAATGTAGAATGCATAATGCATAATTTCGGAAGTCCTGCGGACTTGA
>CAZDQV010000188.1:0-1636 GCA_964507795.1 uncultured Oscillospiraceae bacterium
CATCTTGAAGTCTTCTATTGCCGCGAATTCGGGGACGGGTTCAAAGGCTTTCTCGTCTTCGCAGAAGCCGACACCGCACTGGTGGTTGACATTGAACAGAATCTGCATGTGCCAGATTTTCCATTCGCCGTCTTCCATGATAAAGTCCACGGCGGCCCAGCCGAATATCCAGTAGGCAACGGGACCGGCACCGGTAAGGCGGCAGTAAGAACCACGAATGTTCCAGAGACCTTTGGCGGTAAGACCGTCTTCGGCTATCTCGATAACCTGGGATTCGAAAGGAAGGTAGGTCATCATGCCTACGCCGAAAATCTCTTCCGGTGTTTTGCTGCCGAGTTCTTCGGGGAATTTTGCCTGAATGAGACTTGAGGAGAGAGCAATCTCTTCTCTCAGAGCGTCATAATAGCCTTTAACGGCAACTGCTCCTTTGTAGTAACCGCTATTGAGCCCGAGACAAATGTCATCCCGCCGGCTCCAGTAACGGCCGTAAACTTCAGCCTCCTGCTTTATGGAGTAATCGTGGGAGATGCGCCCCATGACATTGCGTATCTCTCTGCGCCACTCCAGCCGCTCAAGAAGCTCGTCTGGTCCAAGTTTCTTCATGGATATCCTCCTCGTATACGAACTATGTATCCATAGTATATCAATATACACAAAAAATAGCAAGAGGAAAGATGAAAAATGTGTGCATCACCATCAAAAAACAGAAGAAGGACACTGCGTTTCCGGCGGGTGCTATCAGTTGCCTATTGTCAATCAGGCGTGCGAAAGTGTATAATATCCACATTGTTTTACAGATGAACGAAAGGGTGATCCTTCGATGCCTAGTAAATGGAAAATATCGCCGGAGGCACTGCACAAGACATATGTTGCCAATACGGATGCCTTTTATAAAGCAGCCGGTATGAATCTGGCTGATGAGCTTGATGATTTTGTGGTGAGTTGCGCACTGAAAATGTGGAGCCGCAGCAGCGGCGTCACGCAGGAACATTGCGACGCGCTCAATGAGATATACTCACGAGGATGCAAAAAACCTTCATGGCTCTACTGGGAACTGACCCGAAAAATCTGCGGGGAGAGTGAATTCCTGCCTCCGCTGTTTTTCTGGTCGCTCACAGAGCGGGATGCGAAGAAAAACACGGATTATTCCAGAGTGTTCGTGCGTATGCTGACCAATATTCTTCTGTATCTCGCGGCAGTTGACGATGAAGTCAATATGGCGGAGGCCGAGTTTATAACCGAGTGTACGGACAGACTGACGGCCGTCTGTGATTCAGCGGGGGTTAAAAAATCCAAGGCCGCACTCCGCGCTACGGATTATGTCACAAACGCGGAGATGACATTTGAGGAGAAGCACAGAAACGAAACGCCGATTGAAGACAGGTTTTACCCCAATCAGCCGAAAAATCCGAGTGTTGACGGTGAAAAGAACGGCACGGGCGCAAATGTCGCGGACACAACGGAAAATAACGAGAATCAGGGAAAAAGCCTGGACGAACTTATGGCCGAACTGGATGCACTCGTGGGCCTGGATGAAGTGAAAAAGGAGGTCAGAAGCCTTACAAATCTCATGAAGGTAAGGCGTCTGCGCCGGGACGCCGGACTTCCTGTTCCGGATATGTCTCTGCATCTGGTT
>CAZDQV010000189.1:0-1602 GCA_964507795.1 uncultured Oscillospiraceae bacterium
AGTTAGGGCTTCAGCAGTAAGTTCTTACAACAGCGGGAGGAGAACTCTTGCATGACACCTACTAAGGCTCATACTTCGCCAAGTTAGGTGTTCAAGAACTGATGAAATACACATGCCACCTTGAGGTTATCATTGTGGTATAATCAAGCTGGATAGTGAGGATAATATATAAGAGGTGATGATATGGCACAATACTATAATAGATTTATTGAAAAAAGCATTGAACGCAAAATGAAATCATCAGGAGCTGTTGTAATTGAAGGCCCTAAGTTCTGCGGTAAAACAACAACAGCGCTTAGATATGCGGCGAGCAGTGTCAGGCTTAATACCTTACGGACTATAGAGCTCGCAAGACTTGAGCCTTCAAACGTGCTTCGCGGTGAAGCTCCCAGAGTTATTGATGAGTGGCAGACAGTTCCTGAAATATGGAATGAGGTCAAAGCGTGGATTGATGAAAAGCCGGAATTCGGACAGTTCATTTTGACAGGGAGCTCAACACCTGCCGACAAAGAAAAAATATATCATTCGGGAGCAGGAAGGATCACTACAGTTAAAATGAAGCCTATGAGTCTTGCTGAATCGAAGGATTCTAAAGGTACAGTATCTTTAGGGGAGCTTTTTGAAAACGCTGATGTTAATGTTTTTGATGAAAACAAAGATTTTAGCCTTGAAAAAGCAGCGCATTGTATTTGTCGTGGGGGCTGGCCGCTTTCTGTTGTGGCAGGAGCAGATATTGCCCTTGACGTTACACGAAACTATTATGAGGGACTCTTTAATTTTGAATACAGCGAAAATGAAAAGTTCAGGAACAAGAATCCGGAACTTATGCGGATGATTTTGAGAAGTTATGCCCGCAACATATCATCAGAAGCGCCGCTAAAAACAATCCGGGCAGATGTTATGGGGCAAAACAACAGAACTTTGGATAGCAAGACATTGGATGGTTACATTGATGCGCTCAAAGACCTCTTTATAATCGAGGATATGCCTGCATGGAATACTAATATCAGGAGCAAAGCGGCCATAAGGACAACTCCCACAAGGCATTTTGTCGATACATCAATCGCTGCCGCGGTTCTTGGCATATCGCCTGAGGATCTTATGAAAGATTTGAATTCGTTCGGTCTGTTTTTTGAGGATATGGCTGTACGGGATCTCAGGATATATTCTTCTTATCTTGGAGCAGAGGTTAAGCACTATCGTGACAGCTCAGGGCTTGAATGTGATGCTGTTATACATTTTGAAGACGGCAGATGGGCAGCAGTTGAGATAAAATCAGGAGGAGAAAAGTTAATAGAAGAAGGTGCAAAAAACCTTGAGAAGCTCAAAATGATTGTTGATAATGGAAACCTGGCATTCCGGATGATTCTTACCGCAACAGGAGCTGCATACCGAAGAAAAGACGGCATTTATGTAGTGCCGATAAACTGTCTCACAGTGTAAAAAACTTTTGATAAAACTTCCTTTGTCAAGTTCTTTCTAACCATTGAAATTTCAACACATATCGCAATTTTCAAAAATGAATTGACGGTAAAAACGGGGTGTGCTAAAATGGTAGCATAGAAATTTTATGAAAACGCACGGACAAGCCGTCTGGGCTGG
>CAZDQV010000190.1:0-1591 GCA_964507795.1 uncultured Oscillospiraceae bacterium
ATCATCGAGCTGTTTAACGACACATATGATCTGGACTTTTTCTTCCTGCAGCTGCAGCAACTGACGGGTGTCAGACTGTACGAAAACGAGTCTGTCATAATCTTTGATGAAGTTCAGCTACTCCCGAAGGCAAGGCAGGCAATCAAGTACCTTGTTGCAGATGGCCGATACAGGTACATAGAGACCGGTTCGCTTTTGTCGATAAGAAAGAATGTGCAGGACATCCTGATTCCGAGCGAAGAGCGCAAGATTTCGATGTACCCAATGGATTTTGAAGAATTTCTATGGGCAATCGGCGACGAAGTCACAGCCAAGACAATCAAACTTCTGTTGAACGAAAAAAAGCCAGCTGGAAATATGATGCACAGAAGCCTGATGCGTACTTTCAGGCTCTATATGCTTATCGGCGGAATGCCGCAGGCGATTGAAGCATATATTGACAAGAACAATCTGCAGATTGTTGACGAGGTTAAGCGAGAGATCATAGAGCTTTACGAGGAAGATTTCGCCAGAATCGATGGTACCGGTCTTGCTGGTGACATTTACGATGCAATTCCATCCAATTTAAGCGGCAATGTGTCCCGATATGTTCTATCAAAGGCGAGAGACGGAGTCCGTGCGGAGCGAGTTCGCGAGCTCATCCCGGACATCCTGAGCTCATATACTGTAAACATATCCTATCATGCAAACAATCCAAACGTCGGTATGTCACTGGAAAAAGATTTTAACCGTTACAAGCTGTTTGCGTCCGATGTAGGACTTTTCATAACTCTTGCATTCAAAGACAAAAAATACACTGATAATATAATATATAACAAGCTTCTCTCAAACAAACTGGAAGCAAACCTCGGTTACGTGTACGAAAATGCAGTTGCACAGATACTTACCGCAAAGGGCAATAACCTGTTTTACTATACGATGGCCAGTGATACCTCCAACCATCTGTATGAGATAGATTTCCTGATTTCGGCCGGGAACAAAATCTGTCCAATTGAGGTCAAATCGGGTAATTACAGATCACACAAATCGCTGGATGTCTTCTTAGATAAATTCAGTCGCAACATTGGCGACAAATATGTTGTCCATACCAAAGATTACAAGTATGAAAACGGCATCCACTATCTGCCGGTGTATATGCTCCCGTTTCTGTGAACAAGGTAAGCAAAAGCAAAAAATTCAGAAAGCCCATCAGCCAACCATATTGTGTTGCTAATGAGCCTTCTGATGTAAACTTAACTCCCATTTAAGGGATCAAGAAGGGCTTGATTAAAACCTACCTTGTTAAGGTAAATTTATTTACTCCAGGTCCTTACCCCATACTTACACTGAGCAAGTTTAGTCTTAGCTACAAGAGTGTCTCCATCATATACATAAACCTTGGCTCTATAATAGTATTTAACACCCTTTATACCTTTAGTATTTATATATGTATTTGTATTCTTAGTTGTTTTGCCCTCATATTTAGATGCTTTTTTAGTCGATCTACAGAACCTGTACTTAACTGTATATCCCATGTCCTCAATTTCCTTAATCAGGCTGTTTGAATCTCCAGTTCCTGCAACCTTGACTTTAATATTCTTCTTTGATGTCT
>CAZDQV010000191.1:0-1589 GCA_964507795.1 uncultured Oscillospiraceae bacterium
TGTTACCTAGATTTTACTATATTGGAATCGGATTTACAAGGGCTTTTTGATGCTAAATGCAAAAAGTGAATAAGTGCCCTTTCGGGTTCGAATCCCACCGCTCTTGCGAGAAGCGAAAAAGCACCCAATGGGTGCCTTCTTTTCGCTTGGAAAGGGATATATATTTTGATAGAATTTCAGCCTATGGTTGCATTTGCACTCCCGTGGTTGCATTTGGGTGTGTGCAGTTGCATTTAGCGTACTGTGGTTGCATCAGCCCTTTCCCATATATTTTATCGCTTATTTCTATAATTTATCGCTTGTTTTTCTTTGCCCGCCATGATATACTGCAGAAAAATCTGTCTTGGAGGTGTCAGAATGTCTGAATTATTCGATTTGTCAAAGTTTGATTCCTATAGAGAAGATAATCGCCGTGAGGTTAAGAAAGCAAGTGCCGGCCTTCCAACCTCCCTCTGGGATACCTATTCAGCCTTTGCCAACTGCTACGGCGGCGTCATAATTCTAGGCATCAAAGAAAATAAAGATGGCAGTTGGGTCACAACTGGTCTACAGGATGTTGCAAAGCTACTCAAAAATTTCTGGGACACAATAAATAACAGGACAAAAGTGAGTATCAATCTGCTAAAGGAAGATGATGTTGAGACCTTTTCTATCGGCAAAGACGTTGTTATAGTTATCCACGTTCCAGCGGCACATAGGGAGCAAAAGCCTGTATATATAAATGACGATATCTTTGGTGGAACTTTCAGAAGAAACTGGGAAGGTGATTATCACTGCACACGTATTCAAGTAAAGACAATGTTGCGTGACCAAGCGGATGATACAATCGATATGTCGGTGCTTGACACGATGGATGCAGATGTTTTTAATTCGGACTCCGTTCGTGGATACCGAAATATTTTTGCGTCGCTGAAGGATGGGCATCCTTTTTCGCGTCTTGATGATAAAGAATTTCTGCGAAGTATAGGTGCTGTTGCATATTCTGAAGTAGACCATGTGCTACATCCTACAGCTGCTGGGCTTCTGATGTTCGGAAACGAATATGATATTGTTCGTCAATTTCCAGATTACTTCCTAGATTATAGAGAGAAACTTGATCCTCACATTCGATGGACGGATAGAATTCAGTCAAGTTCTGGTGATTGGTCGGGAAATATTTTTGACTTTTACTTCCGAGTTTATAATAAGCTGAAGCAGTCCCTGAAAATTCCTTTTCAAATATCTGAGGGGCTTCGAATCGATGACACTCCTATACACGAAGGCTTGCGTGAAGCGATAGCAAATTGCCTAATAAACACGGATTATTATGGTTCTCGTGGCGTTGTTATAACGCTCCACTCCAATCGCATTACACTTGCCAATCCAGGTTATAGTCGCACGGGAAAGAATCAAATGATGCGTGGCGGAATATCCGATCCTAGAAATCGCGGACTCATGAAAATGTTTAATCTGATTGATGTAGGTGAACGTGCGGGAAGTGGCATACCGAAGATTTTTAATATTTGGGAGGATGAAGACCTTAAAGATCCAACAATAGAGGAACAATTTGATCCTGATCGCACTATTGTGACTTTGTCGCTTGAAAAAAA
>CAZDQV010000192.1:0-1573 GCA_964507795.1 uncultured Oscillospiraceae bacterium
TCGTATGCTTCGCAGTCTGATATGACTACTGCGAAGAACAACATCTCTGCTAATACGACTGCGCTTGCAAGTCTCGACAATAAAGTCGGCACATGGGAAGAGTTTGTTTCTGGCTCGAACGTTGTATTCGTGATTACGAATTTTCAGTCTAATGCTTATAGCGATCAGGTTGGCAAGTTCAAGGTTCTCGAACTCGTCACGGATGGCGGCACGAACTATTATCGCGAAGTCTACAATTCTCATACAGACATCAACACGCACCTTGTCGCGTACAAGGCGGATATTATTGATCCAGCCCTTGATAAGAAAGCGGATAAAGCGTGGCAGAAATATTCTTCTGCCGGCACCGACCTTGAAGCTCTCGGCATGTCGAATACGGTTTATATGACTGCGGCAAAGACTGTGTTCGCTGGTGGCCTTGAGTTTGAGCGCGTCGTTGTTGGGCAGGGATCTATCGGCGTTCTTACGACGAAGGGCGCTGCCGCGTACACGACTGGTGAGGCTGGTACGTTTAAGATTCAGGACGCTACTTCTGATAACTACTTCGGGTATAGCAAAACTGATGACTACGTTATCGGATGCAATACTGACAACATTACCGTCGGCAGTTCTAATCTTGTTTGTCTGGAATACGATCTGATTTCGTCTACGTATCCGATCATCTATTATATGCAGAGCCTCCAGAATTACGATCCAACTGCGTGGGAGCAGTTGAATGATTCTGATGGAAATCAGATTTCTGGAGCATCACACGCCGTCACGTTCGATACGTCTACGCCAGAAAAGTTTTACGTCTACATCGATTGCTCGTCGCAACCTTCTGGATTCTTCTTGGCAAAGATTACTGTTGCTGGGCAGTCTACTTTCGAGACAAATATGAAGGCCAGTTTCAGCAAGGGAATCCTGTGCACGGACGGCCAGCATACAATCAAGTTTGATTACAATAACGGCTCTCCTAAACTCATTCTCGGAGAATAATTGAGATGGAAGAATTTATTGAGATTCTTCGCAATGTCTTCTTTGACATATCCTGCGTGGGTCTGATCGCTTGCGGCATTGCTATGTTTCTTTTTAAGGCTTTGCCTAATGTCTGGGAAACGTTTTGCAAGGCTTTTGGTCGCAATAAGATCTCGCGAAGCGTATTCATTTTGTTCTCGGTTGGCGCGATTATGTATGGCGGGACAAAGAATGACGGCCCGACTGGAGTGAGTAAATTCATTTTCGATAAGTATATCTCCGACAATGGATCGTATTCAACGAATGATACCGTGGTGATTAAATGGAAGCAGACGATTGAGAACGCGCTTCCGCTCGATACTCCAGTTTACATTGAATACAAACTCGCAGGTTCTACTAATGACTGGGAGGCTCTTGCTTCTTCTGCGCAGAATCTCGGAAATTACGAATGGAACGGTTCACTCGTCGGCGCTACGAATTATAACTACAATATCTATTGTTACTACATTCCGCCAGCACCAGTACACACGAATGGCGTGTGGACGTACAACACGCTGAAGGATACGCAGAATAAAAATATTCTTCCGCTACGCGCTGAAGTCCGCGACGGCGGCTC
>CAZDQV010000193.1:0-1557 GCA_964507795.1 uncultured Oscillospiraceae bacterium
CGTCTGATATCTGTGCGCTGTTATATCTCTAATACCTGCGATCTCTTTCCATGGAATGTGCGAATATGCTTTTCTTGCATCGTCGCTGATATTCTTTACAAGCTCGCCGATATTGATTACAGTCATACAAACCGCCCTCTTTAACTTCTCATCATCGAGAAATTGCTGCATATCGCTCTCACCCATCAGCTCGAACGCAACACTTATTTCAGACAAAACTTTTTTGATAATTATGTAATCTCTATGCGACATACAGCTCGACCTCCTTGCCTACTTCTAATAGATCGTCGCTTCTAAGTGGTCCGTGAACTATGTCCACGCTGAGGTTTAGCATTTCCTCGAGGCGATACTTAATCTGGGAAAGTGTAAGCAGTGACACTGCCTCAGAAAACTCGATTATGAGGTCTACATCGCTATCATCGCGTTGCTTGCCGTTTGCCCTCGACCCAAACAAAATTACTCTCTTGATTGGATATTCTGGTGCTATCTTCAGAACGTTTCTTTTGATTTCTTCCAAGGTCATAATATCGCCCTCCTGTTCTTATTCATATTTCTATGAACATTGTACCATAAGTTTTATCAATTTATGAAGAAAAAATGAGGAGCGGCGGTGGGATTATTCGTCGGGTTCAAAATCCCTTCGACCGATAAGTACTAAAAAAGGCACCCTTTTGGGAGCCTTTTGCTATTGGTGCGCTTGAAGGGACTCGAACCCATACGATGTTACTCACTAAATCCTTAGTCTAGCGCGTCTGCCAGTTCCGCCACAAGCGCAAATCAAAGTACTCTACAAGTATACAACGAACTGAAAAATAAAGCAAGGTTTTTTTGATATTTATCTGTGTTTTTTTGATGATGTTTTGCTATAATATTGTTAAAGGCTTCACACCTTGAACAAGTATATTTAACAAAAGGAGCGTTTATCAAATGAAAGAGTATATAAAAAACATCAAACACGAAACAGTACTGAATATAGCTGATGAAATCTCATACCAGCCGGGACAGGTAGTGAGCAAGACGCTTGCCCAAAACAATCATCACAGCCTTACTCTCTTTGCCTTTGAAAAAGATGAGGAAATAAGCACTCACAGTTCTGAAGGTGATGCCATGATTGTAGCAATTGACGGCACAGGCAAAATCACAATAGATGGCAAAGAACATATCGTTTCAGCAGGTGAAACAATCGTAATGCCCGCTGGCAAACCTCATGCTGTATATGCTGCAGAGCGCTTCAAAATGCTCCTTATAGTCATGTTCCCGGAACAAGCGTGATTTTATGCAAAAAATATCAATGAGAGCAAAATACATGGCAAGGTTCATATTCCGCCTTGCAGTGCTTGCTGTAATCCTTGCTATGTATTTATTGAAATCTGAATCATTTAACATCCTGAGCGGTTTTAATTTTTTTAAACATTTCACACTGCTTCACATTGTATGGGCAATTTGGATTGTAAGCATGATAATGCAGGTTATACCTACCAAAGGTCTTGTCTCTATAGGCTCACAAAAGCATTTTGCAATCCATTACGCAGATACTAATTTGTCTCACTGTTCTGA
>CAZDQV010000194.1:0-1544 GCA_964507795.1 uncultured Oscillospiraceae bacterium
CGAGCGCGGCGCGTTCCTTACGCCCCTGCTCCGTCAAGGCGCGGTCGGCGTAGAGGTCGTTCTCCACCCTGCCGACGCGCTCCTTCGCCTCGGCCTCGTATTCGCCGGGGAGATACTTCCGCTTCCACTGGCTCGTCGCCGGGTCCCAGACAGAGGCGTCGTCGGGTCGGTCGAAGATCGACGAACCCGTGACCTTCAGCCGCTCGTCGGCAGAGCCGCCCACGCCAGAGGAAACGCGGGTCGCGCCAGTCGTGCCGACGCGCCGACCGCCGCCGAGCGAAGCGACGTGTCCGACGCCGCCGCCGCCGCTCATCGTCGGCGCGTGTGCCGCACCGCCCGGCGCGGAGATCAGCGGCGCAGAGCCGCCGCCCGGCGCGGAGATCAGCGATGCGTGCGCAGTCGGCGCACTCGCGTGAGCCGTCGCCGCTTGCTTCTGCTGGATGTCGCGCCCCTTGGCGAACGCGGCGGCTTCCATAGCCCGCTTCGCCCGTCCCCCGTCTGCGCTCGCCGCGATGCGAGACGCGACCGAACCCTCGTGCTTCACTTTGATTGCCATAAGTTTACCTCCTTCTAATAGTTGTCGTCATCATCTACGGGCGTGTAGTCCGTGTAAGTGTCCGAACCACCTTCAGACCAGACCTCAACTGTCGGCGGCTGTATCGAAATGATGTTCACCTCTTCCCCTGTCTGCGAATCAGTCTTGGTGATATACCCAACGCTTCCGTCGCTTGTCTTTGAGAACGTAGTCGAATCGCCAACGTCCTCTCTCGTTATCACGACCGCCCCAGACCGAACACCCGGCCAGACGATAGGCGCGAACCCCTCTAAAATACTCCCGAAGTCCTCCGTGTAAGTCCTGTCGCTCGGCTTCGACCCTGGATATGTAGGCGATCCGCTCCCAATAAACGAATACGTGACGCTAATTGTGGCACGAACGACATCCACGCTCTCGAACTTCGTCTCCTTCGCGTATAACGCTGTCTTTGCAACATCCTTGTTTGACGACCACAAGATCTCAATGCCCTTGATCGTATACGTCGCAAGGTATCGATCAGCAGATACCATCCCAACCAAGAACACCCCATGCCACGTTGGATTCTCGATCTTCGCGTGTGCATATGCAACGCTCACATAATATTCCGTCCATGAGACACTGCCAGACGTCGCCTTGTAGCAAGGCTCGATGGCAAGGTTCTTGCCGCAGAGAAGCAAATCCTTGCCCCTCCGCGCCAGATGCCGCCACCTCGCTCCACTTGCATACGACATACGTCACCCCTTTATTCCGTTCGTGCAAGCGGAAACGGCCACTCGTTTCACGGGTGGTGTCTTCAGAAGGTTGCCGCTCTCATCGTAGTTGCACAGGAACTTCCCGCTGTCCTTGTCGTATGTGGCAAGATTTTCAGCAGAGCCAAAGGCAAGAAGTTGCAATGTCGGCTTGTCGGTATTCTCATTATCCCAAAAGGCGCGGACTCCATACTCGCAAGCGGCAGACTCCTCGCCCTCGCTCACGACGAAGAACGACTTCTCCCACACCTTGCTCTCGA
>CAZDQV010000195.1:0-1537 GCA_964507795.1 uncultured Oscillospiraceae bacterium
GACATTGTCACCTCAATTTCAGCACTCGTTGCATTTGTTACTTGAACTTAAGGTGTGCGTAGCCGCACTGCCGAAGAACAGGCCTTATATGACGCTGAGGTGGCCAAGATGAAAGAGGACAAGACCCTTGCCAAGATGAGGGCTGACGCAGATGCGGAGTTTAAAGCTGCAGATGGTCCCATTTTTGTGAATCTTGACTCGCAGGGGAATCCGTTGAATGCTGACGGGACTTTAAATGTGGAGAAGATAAACTCCATTGACGAATTGACAGACGATAATTTCATGTTCCCTACAAAGAATGTGCAGATTCCCTATTTACCGAAGAATATTGACGAAGCCATCGGTGCAGGGCATAAGCCTGTTGTCATCAAGAGGAACATCTTCAAGAAGAACCAAAAGAATCATGGGTTAACTCCCGAACAAAGTCGAAGTATATTACAGAAAGCGCTATATAATACGGAACTCTATGGACGCACTCAACCAAAGAAGCGTCCGCTGAATTGGGTTGTTATCAAATTGGATGATAAGAGTCCGATAACGGTGCTTGAAGTAAACAACAGTAAAGATAATGTTGAAATTGTAGGTTGGTACACTCTTGACGGTAGGAACCTTGAAAGAATAAAGAGACAAGCCCAAAAGAACGGCGGCGAACTCGTTATGTTATCCTTAAAGGAAAAGGTGGAAAGCCTTTCCACTCCTCAAAAGGACTTGTCTTCCGCTGCAAAGGTACAAAGAAAAACTGAATCCGCAGAAAAAAATGCAGAAAATGATGCCGAGTCCCGAGAGGATGGACAGGCTAACGGACCCCGCGAGCAGCGTGCCGATGGCGTTACCCCGGTGAGTGCGGACATTGCCGAGGCATGGACGAAAGCTAAGGAGAAGAACCCAAGCCGGATTGCCCTTGTGCATATTGGCGACAATTATGTTACCTATGGTGCTGATGCTGCTGTGTGTGCTGATGTTCTCAACATCGGCACTAAGGCTGTTGCTGACAGTCGTTTGGAGCAGAAGGCGGAGTTTCCTCATAAAGCTCTTTATATCTATCTGGAAAAACTGCTAAGCGAAGGTCACCCGGTGGCGATTTTAGACATCCTCAATGGTGGCAACACTGCTCCCACGGAGAGTGTCACGCCTAAAGCGGAAGCACAAGAAAATAATCCTTTGCCTATTGGCCGCGGTGCGTTTGGTGACATCTATGATGCCTTCAAGGGAAAGGCTCGAAAGGCTTTTGATTTCTTGTTAAGAAAGAAGAGCGGTGATTTGCTTGGTGTATTCCATCGTGACGGTGTGGGATATATTGATTTGGTGTGGGGTGACAAAGGCGGAGGTTTTGACCATATCGTAAGCAAACATGTAGGAGAAGGCAAGAGTTTTTCTACTGTTGATGAAGCAGCAATAGTCATCGACGACATAATCAAGACAGGAAAGAAGGACTTTGAGGATGGTGACAAGATTGTATTCAAGAAAGGAAGCAAACTTGTTACCATATAGTACTCCCCATTTTTAGACAGGGTTAATATTCAGTTATACTCATTGT
>CAZDQV010000196.1:0-1505 GCA_964507795.1 uncultured Oscillospiraceae bacterium
GTTCTGTTACTTACCCTCCGTTACACTTGTTCCGCACAGAGAGCTTCTGAATGCTTGGTCGGGAGAAGAAAAGCCACCTGCCCATAAATAATGAGTAGGTGGTGGTTGCGCTATGGAATCTCAAATCCAGATGCTCTAATTCCGTTTATTGTACGTGTACAAGTTTTGGCGGTTGGAATGTATTCGGTTAGATCTGTTGCTTTGGCGGCTTCTGTAAACCCTAATTTGCTGTATATGTCATGTAGCATTGCCTTTACATCAGAATTGGTATAGAATCGGCCAGAGACAAAGCTTTGAGCACATAAGTTTTGTACCTGTGACTGCATCGTCAGGAAAGCATATCTAGACTTTATTTCCTTTTCCCGATATGAAACACTCCTGATGTATTGCCCTCCAACCACATGATAGTAGTTATAGAGTTCATTAGGAATATACGGATTATACAGCACATCGTTCAAGTGCTCGGGATAAGTCGTAATAAAGTCCACGAACAGCTTCATGTGGACTTGGAATGACGCAGACTGGTAAAACGCCTCTTCAAATTCCCTAAGGACTTTAGGCTTTAACGCAGATGTCTGTGACAGTCCCTGGGCTACACCGGACAGCAAATAAATATCATTGCTGTAGAAGTGAACTTGCCTACGCCATATATCTGTCTTGGCTACAAAGGCGAGCCAGTTAATCTTGAATTCGTAGCCATTCAATGTATCGAACACATCCACGTAGTCATTAATATAGCGGTTACTTTCCGGTATGGCTCTAAGTTTGTCAGCCCAAATAGCTCTTGTGGTCTCATCCATTCCATTTAAGGAGTTAATAAGCGAGTATGAAGCGTTCATCATATTATTTTGCTCAATCTCCATTTCCGTTGTGGTTTTTGGATTCTCTTTGACTTTGTAATATAGGGTTGCGTCACGTCTGAACGGATTTATGTCAAGTCTCTGCCTACCCATAATCTGCGGGAGGTCTATTTCCAAACTTAATGATTGACTTGTCCGTGAGCCATCCAAAAAAATCGCTGTAACAGCATTTGTACTGTAAAAGTCCGTTCCTTCAAATGACGATTTTGAGCAGAATGTAAAAGGTTTGTTCTTCGGATTCTTCTTGTTTGTGCTAAGTCCTCCTATCTTAAAGCCCTTTTGTTCTAACTCTTTGGCGTATTTGTTGCTTTCAGCCACTAGTATCGTAACTTCCGACGGTTGAAGATTATTACGCTCGATTATCTGTTTGATGGTCTTTACCTCATTCAAGAAGATACATATTTCTCTTGCATAATATACTTTCCCATTATGTATCTTTTTCTCAAAATACCCATTCTGTCTAAACCCTGCTATTATATCAGCACAAATGTTCAATGTGTTATACGGCGGTTTCATTTGCACCTCTTTGATGTTAGGTGTTTCAAGAACATTCGGATCCCATCTTAGCATATAGTACTTTAGATTTTCAAACTGCTGAACGCTTTCTAGGTAAACCGCTTGAATAGGAGTTGCAGACATATAGAC
>CAZDQV010000197.1:0-1466 GCA_964507795.1 uncultured Oscillospiraceae bacterium
GATTTAATGCAATATGCAATGTTGCAGATAATGAAAGCTTTTATCTTGACAGTCTTTCATTTCTATCACAGTGCCTTGCTAAATACCATGGCCGGAATACAATCATACTTTTAGACGAATATGATGTACCTTTGGAAATCTCATATACCAGAGGATTTTATGATGAAATGACCGACTTTATACGTTCTCTGTTTGAATCAGCACTCAAAACAAATCCATACCTTGATCGTGGAATTATAACCGGGTGTCTGAGAGTCAGCAAGGAGAGTGTATTCACAGGATTTAATAATCTCAATGTCGATACCATACTCCACACAAGGTATGGTGATAAATTCGGATTCACGGAAGAAGAAGTTAAAACCATACTGGAATATTATGAAATAGGCGACTGCATGACGGAGGTAAAGGAGTGGTATGACGGCTATCTTTTTGGTGACAGCGAGATATATAACCCGTGGAGTATATTGAAATATACTGAAGACCATGTTGATAATACAGCAAATACTCCCCTCCCTTACTGGTCCAATACATCATCCAATGATATTGTCAGAGATCTTGCGGGAGATGCTGACAGCAAGGTTAGAGAAGATCTTGAAATTCTGATGAATGGCGGCACAATAGAAAAACGCATACATGAGAATATGACCTATGCTGATGTTCATGCAAATGATGACAATCTGTGGAACTTCCTGTTCTTTACGGGATATCTCAAAGCAGGCAGGAAGCACAGGGAAAAACGTCAGACATACCTTGAGATGTCTATTCCAAACGAAGAACTTGCATCTATTTATGAGACCACCATATTTGAATGGTTTGATGCCAAGGTGAAGGATACAGATAATACTGAGTTTGTCAAAGCACTGGAGCAAGGTAACTGTGAAGCTGCAAAGGACTTCATTGACACTCTGTTTACAGATGCATTAAGTTACTTTGACTGTACAGAGAGTTTTTATCACGGATTACTTGTAGGACTTCTGTCAGGAACAGGCAAGTACCGGATGAATTCAAACAAAGAAAGCGGATACGGCAGATATGATATAGTGCTCAAGACTACTATTGTGAGCACAGGCAGAGTGATTATCCTGGAACTTAAGGTTGCAGACAACGCCCGCCAGCTTGAAGCCAAATGTGATGAAGCCCTGAAACAGATAGAGGACAAAAAATATGCGGTGCCTTTTATCAACGAAGGATATCCTGTTGTACAGAAGTACGGTATCGGCTTTTACAAACAGGAGTGCATGGTAAAACAGGGTGAGACGTATAGGAAGTAAATTAACTGTATATAGGAACAGACCGGCAGAGCCGGTCTGTTTCCTTATTCAAGTTATTTAATTCTCCAGTCAATCACTATTTAACAGTCTTACCTGTCCACTTAGCATAGCCGTAGTCAGCCTGACCTAAGTAAGTCTTGGCTACGAGTGTACCGTTAGCATCATAAACCTTGAGAGCGACTTTGAAGTAATAAG
>CAZDQV010000198.1:0-1466 GCA_964507795.1 uncultured Oscillospiraceae bacterium
GTAGAAGAAGTGCACATTTTTGCCTTTTGGTAAAAATGCGGGCTCCGTTTTGGCATACTTCTTTGCGTATGTTGAACTTGTGTCGCAGCAAGAGAGCTTGCGTTTTTCGGTGCGCAGCTCTGTGCTGCGCACTTTTTTATTTTTTGCCCCCACCCGCGGGGAGCCGCGGAGAAAATAAATCTAATTACAGGAGGAAAAGAGGAAATGAAACGCAAGCTGTTATCCCTTGTGCTTGCGCTCGCCATGGCGGTCAGCCTGTTTACCGTGAGCGCGAGCGCGGCAGAGCCTGCCTACGGCGACACCGCCGGGCACTGGGCGGAAAGCTCCGTCGACCGCTGGAGCGGCTACGGCGTCGTGCAGGGCAGCGACGGGCTGTTCGATCCGAACGGCGAGCTGACCTGCGCGCAGTTAGCCACCATTCTGACGAAGCTGCTGGGACTGCCCGCCGCGCAGAGCGCGGGCTTCGCGGACAACGATCCGACGGCGTGGTACGCCGACGCCATCGACCGCTGCGCCGCGGCGGGCATTTTGAACGGCAACGGCGACGGCACGGTGAGCCCGAACGCGACCATCTCGCGCGAGCGCGCGATGGTCATGCTGGGCCGCGCGCTGGGCGTGGAGCCGGTCGCAAATCCCGACCTGAGCAAGTATGGCGACGCGGCGCAGGTCGCGCCCTACGCGCAGGGCATGATGGCCGCGCTCATCGACGCGGGCATCGTCGGCGGCGTGGGCGACAGTCAGCTCGCCCCGCAGGGCGAGATCAACCGCGCGTCCACCGTCACCATTCTCGACCGCGCCATCAGCACCTACGCCAACGAAGACGGCGCGACCGTCAATGTGACGGAGGGCAAGGGCATCACGCTGATCGTTGCGAACAACGTCACCGTGACGGGCAAGGTCGATACGCTCATCGTCGCGTCCTCCGAGAATAACGTCAAGCTCGACGGCGCGACCGTTGAGAAGGTCAGCGTCACCGGCGAGGGCAGCACCGTCGTGCTGAACAACGCCGAGGTCAAGACTGTCGTGGCGAGCGGTACCAAGGCCGCCGTCGAGGCCACCGGAACGACCAAGGTCGAAACGCTGAGCGTGACCGGCGCGAACGCCGCCGTCAAGACCGAGGGCGACACCACCATCGGCAGCGTCACCGTCAGCGAGAGCGCCGCGAACGCGACGGTCAAGACAGAGGGCAACACCACGGTCGGCAAGCTGGAGGTCAGCGCGCAGAACGCCGCCGTCACGACCGACGGGAACAGCAAGGTCGAAACGCTGAGCGTCAGCGCGCAGAACGCCGCGGTCGAGACCAAGGGCAGCGCGAAGATCGAGAGCGTTTCCGTCAGCGAGAGCGCCAAGGGCGCGACCGTGACGGCGGGCAAGGGCACGAGCATCGGCAAGGTCGAAAACAAGGCCGAGGGCACGACCGTCACGGGCAGCGGCACGGTCAAGAGCGTCGAGTCCAGCACTGATGT
>CAZDQV010000199.1:0-1458 GCA_964507795.1 uncultured Oscillospiraceae bacterium
TGCTGTAACAAATCCAAGTAGGGAAGGTTATATATTTGGTGGTTGGAAGTGTGGCAATACTATCGTGACAGCTGAGACAACATACGAAGAACTTTCCAGCGACACTTCGAAGGGAATTACTCTTGTTGCACAGTGGACAGAGTGCACGAACCATGAATACGGATGCACGAAATGCGGATCTAAGTATGTCGGAGGCGGCAGCAGCAGTGGCACTGGCGAAACTGGTGGCTCGAGCAACCAAAAGCCAACTGTAACCAAGACGGGAAATGGCACAGTTACACTTTCTACGGACGGAAGTACAGCGACAATTACTCCAGACAAGGGTTATGAAGTTGCCAAAGTAATTTTAAATGGTCAAGACATGGGCGCACCTACTACTCTTGCCAGGCTCAAGACTGGTGATAAGGTGGAAGTAATATTCAAAAAAAGCGATTCTGGAGCTTCTAGGGATTCTAGCAGTTCGAGCAGCGGAAGCATCATACAAATCCCAACCGTAGTAACACCGGTAAATGGCAAAATTACACTTTATGCGGAGGGCACTATAGCTGTGATTATGCCCGATGCGGGATATGAAATTGCATTGGTAATATTAAATGGTGAGAACAAGGGAACATTTCCAGTGCTCACAGGTCTTAAAACAGGTGACAAGGTAGAGGCGATATTCCAAAAGAGTGAGAAAGCTGACAATGATGGAGTAAACAATGCGATTAAGGTTGCTGTTTTGGGACTTGACTCGATGAAGATGAAATCAACTAAGACTGCAAAGGGCGGGATTAAGGTAGTGATGAACCTGAGCGATGGTGAGAAAGCAGCCCTCTCAGGGTTTACAGACCTTGGTTACACTGTTAAGTACAAGTTCTATCGCTCGGTCAGGAAATCGTCAGGATACGAGGCTAAGATTGAGAAGGACAGCAGGACATATATCAATACCGCCGGGAAGAAGGGAACGCGGTACTATTACAAAGTCCGGATTATGGTATATGATGCAGACGGCAACCTTATAGCCGGCACAGCACTGAAACAGTGTAAATATACAGCAAAGGTGTTCTGATTACCTTTTGGATTTGATTGAAAAAATTGTATACTTTTGCATCTTTTCGGTCTCTTTCCTTGTTTCGATTATAATAAAAGTACAGATGGATTCAAGAGAGAACACTGTTGAACCAAAGCGAAATTTCACTTGGGTTTTGCGTTTTGATGAGAGCACTTCTAAAAGGTTGCAAAATGAACATTTGGAGTTAAGTGCGGGGCTGTCGCATTAGCGAAGCCCCCTGTAAATCTACAACTTTTCTATCTTCTCCTTAGAAAGCCCTGTGAGCTCTGATATTTCATCAGCAGGGTAGTTTTTACCCTTCATAGCCTTCGCCATCTCAAGTTTGCCCTCTGCAAGACCTTCAGTTCTGCCTTTTGCTTTTCTTCTTTTAGATAATAGTTAAATGTCATACCCTTTGTCCTCCA
>CAZDQV010000200.1:0-1444 GCA_964507795.1 uncultured Oscillospiraceae bacterium
CATTCGGAAACTCAAATCGGCGAGAACAAAGGGCGACTAAAGTCGCTTTGTTCAAACTAAAATAAAAATATTAATATTGTAAAAAATACAAAAAAATGATAAAATTCATTCATATAATAAAATACAATTTGAATAAATATATAATAAAAAATATCTAGGAGAAATATGGAAGAGATATATAATGAATTTATTAAAACAATGGGAAAAGACAAAATTTTGTTTAATGAACCAATGAGTAAACATATTACATTTAGAGTTGGCGGACCTGCAGACGTGTTTATAAGAGTAAACACACTGGAAGAACTAAAGTATGTAGTAAATAAGTGCAAAGAAAAAAATATCAATTTAACAGTTATAGGAAATGGAAGTAATCTTTTAGTAAGAGACCGGAGGAATTAGAGGAGTAGTTGTAAAGTTAGATTTTAATGAAATAGATTTTCTTAGCAATACAGAAATAGAAGTTGGTGCGGGATTTTTACTATCTAAAATATCAAGAATAGCCTGTGAAAAAGGTTTAGCTGGATTGGAATTTGCAAGTGGAATCCCAGGAACAATTGCAGGAGCAATAAAAATGAATGCAGGAGCTTATGGAGGAGAAATAAAAGACATACTAGTTTCTACTACTTATATGGACGAAAACCTAGAAATTCATACTATAAATAATGAAGAAAATAAATTTGATTATAGAACTAGTAGATTTTCTAATAATAAAAAAGATATAATAATATCTGCAATTTTGAAATTAACTAAAGGTAATACAGAAGAAATTAAAGCAATTATTGATTTGAATATGCAGTCTAGAAAAGAAAAACAACCAATAAATTATGCAAGCGCAGGCAGTACATTTAAAAGAGGAAAAGATTATATTACCGCAAAGTTAATTGACCAATGTGGACTAAAGGGGTATAATATTGGAGATGCCTATGTATCTGAAAAACATGCAGGCTTTATAATAAACAAAGGAAATGCAAAGGCGGAAGATATATTAAAATTAATTGAATTCGTAAAACAGAAAGTTTACGAAAAATTTAATGTAGAAATAGAATTAGAAATTGAAGTTTTAGGAGAAGATTAAAAATGAAAAAATTTTTAAATTGGTTTAAAAATAGTACAAAAATAAAAAGATGGATGTTTGTAATATTAATAGGAATTGTTTTAACTTGCTTTGGATTTTCAAAAATATTAATATCTGAAAGATTAGAATTAAAAGATTTAATAATAATTATATCAACATTTGTTGCTGGATTTATTTGTTTTGTTTTAGGAATTATATATATTCAAAGAAGAAACCTAGAATTATTAATAGAAGCCAATAAAGTAGATGTAAATAATAATAAAGAATTAAAAACATTAGTGTCAAATAGTATTTATGAAAAAGGTCCAAATATTATAGTTATAGGTGGAGGAAATGGCATAAATAATATCTTAAAAGGATTGAAAAATT
>CAZDQV010000201.1:0-1427 GCA_964507795.1 uncultured Oscillospiraceae bacterium
ATGGCGAATTCTATATTCCACATCGTTTTACCGATGGATATGGAGCCAATCCTAAAATAATTGAAAAAGTTCCTAACAATTCCGTGGTTATTCTTGTTGATAACGGAATTGTTGCTTTTGATGCTGTAAATGCTGCAAAAGAAAAAGGATGCTCAATAATTATTTTAGACCATCACTTAAAAGCTGACACAGGAGAACTTCCTGCGGCTGACTTTTTAATTGATCCCAATGCTGTAGATCAATGTGAGTTTGTTGATTATTGCGGTGCAGGACTTGCATACAAGCTAGCAGAAGCTATTGATTATCCTAGAATGGATGAAATATCAGTTTTAGCAGCTTATGCAACAATTGCGGATTGTGTTTCTTTAACCGGTGAAAATTGGTTAATAGCACAAAACCTCAATAGAACAGACAAAAACATTGGACTTAAGGCATTATGTTCCGTAATGGGAGATGAAATGCACGATGAAAATGCAGCTGGGTTCAAAATTTGTCCCGCAATAAACGCAGCGGGAAGATTATTGGATAACGGAGCTACACATTCAGTAAACCTTATGCTTTGCAGAGATACAGAGCAGGCACTGAATTTAGCAAAGTATTCTAAGCAATTGAACGAAGAAAGAAAAATGCTTGTTGAATACTCTCTTAGAAGAGCAGAAAAGGTTTTAGGCAATTTTGATTCTTCAAATAAAAAGTCAATTGTAATAATCGTCCCAAAAGTACCCGAAGGCATTGTAGGAATTGTGGCGGGGAAACTTGCCGAAAAATATAATGTTCCTACAGTTGTCTGTTCAAGACTTGAAAACGGTTTTATAAAAGGTTCTGCACGTTCAGAAGGAGAAAGCAATCACTTGAAGGATATTCTTGATGGTTGTAAAGATCTTCTGTTAAAGTACGGAGGCCATAAAGCCGCAGCAGGTCTTACACTTTCAGAAGGAAACTTTGAGGATTTCAAAGAAAGGTTTGACAGCCTTTGTCTGAAAGAAAATGTCAAAAGCGACAATGCTGAAATAATTGAAATGGACATTTCTGATATAGAAGAAATTCTTGATATTCTCAGCAAAGCCGCGCCGTATGGTCAAGACAATCCTAGGATTGTCTTTAAAACGAAAACGACGCTTCGTGAAAACAAGCCTTTTTCTATGGTCGGTAAATATTTAAAACTTATCGATAAAGATAATATCGACATTATGTGTTTTGATAATTTACCAGACACGGGAAACATTTTAGGAGGTGAAGATATCTCCATTATTGGATATCCTTCTGCTAATGTTTTCAGGAAAAAGCCTGTATATCAAATGGAAGCGTTAAATATTAAATTTATTTAAGGAGGAATCTAGAATGAGCAATGAGACAATGGCTTTGTTAACGGATGCTTGCTTTGGCTGCTTTGATTATTGCGACAACGAGAATGTTATTCCATTTCT
>CAZDQV010000202.1:0-1426 GCA_964507795.1 uncultured Oscillospiraceae bacterium
TTATGGTGTGTATGATGGTGACGATGATGCCAATAGGGGGGCACTGACGCAGAGCGTGGCGTATGCTGACACGTACACATGTAAAGATGGAATAGTATATGCCCTCTCAGGCAGTACAGCGACTGTCACGGGATGGACAGATGACATAAAAGAAGAGGTAAATATCCCAGCGACTGTGACAGTAAATGAGAAATCCTACGATGTGACAATAATAGGAGATTATGCATTTCGAGGCTCCAAAATCAAGAAGATCACTTTTGCGGAGAACAGTAAACTGGAAACGATAGGAAAAGGTGCCTTTTATAAGTGTAATATTAGTGCGATTAAAGGTACTGTTAAAATACCAGCAAGTGTGACGCGAATAGAAAGTAAAGCATTTTATGACTGCGATGATGCTAAAATCTCTTTTGAGGAGAACAGCGCACTGAAATACATAGGGGACTATGCTTTTTATATGTGCGGGTATAACTGCAATGTCTACAAATTTCAGAGCATAAAAATTCCCGCAGGTGTTGAATCGATAGGAAAGTATGCTTTTAAAAAGTGTTCTGATTTGAAGAATATAACATTTGCGGAGGGTAGCCAATTAAAAGATATAGGGGATGGAGCCTTTTCTGAGTGCGCGATAACAAGCATTACAATTCCTGCTACTGTAAGCAGCATTGGGCAAGGTGCGTTTAGCGGATGTGGTAGTCTCACAAGCGTAAATTTTGCTGAGAATAATCCTAATTTTACATCTGATGACCAAGCAATTTATAATAAGGATAAGACGAAACTTATTGAAGTATATAATGCGAGCGTAACTGAATACACGATTCCGGCCACTGTGACGACAATTGGAAAGGGAGCTTTTTACGGACTTAACAAATTAGAAAAAACAACTGTTCCTAGCAGTGTAACCAATATTGAAGTAGGAGCGTTCTATAATTGCGAGAAGCTCGCAGAAATCATAGTTGACAGCAACAACATTAATTACAGTTCAGATAATGGCGTACTCTTTAACAAGGACAAGACAACTATCGTATTCCACCCAAATGCAAAAGAAGAGACGAGCTATAGTATTCCGAACACGGTAACGACTATAGGCGGAGGGGCATTCTATAAGAACACAAAATTGGAGACAGTAACCATTCCAAATAGCGTGACGAAAATTGAGGATGAAGCATTTTACAACTGTGATAAACTCGCTAAGGTGGACATACCAGTGGGAGTAACAACTATAGGCAAGGGAGTGTTTTACGACTGTGATGAACTCGCTGAGGTGAACATATCCGAGGGAGTGGCAGAAATAGGTGGAAGTGCTTTCGGCGATTGTAGTAAATTGACTAGCATAACAATTCCTGAAAGCGTTGAAAGTATTGGTGACAATGTATTTTATAACTGTAGTGCGCTTGCGACGATAACCTTTGGAGGAACGCAGGAACAG
>CAZDQV010000203.1:0-1409 GCA_964507795.1 uncultured Oscillospiraceae bacterium
TATAACACAATATCAAAATTATTTCAAAGTAAATTTATTTATGTCGTTTACTATATGTGAATTAAAATCTTCAATCTCTTCAATATGATAATTTTCGCTCTCAACGCCCCTGCCATCTTACAAGCCTTAGAAGCTTCACCTTGTTCAAAAACATACTTCTCTGAAAAAGCAACAAGCATTCCATCCCTAATACAACTTTGCATTATCTCAATCATCTCTCCCTCGGTGAGATTCTCCCTGTCTTTGTTGCCTCGGCTGTATTGCTTCAGCACAGGGTTTTTAGAGTTAATCTAAAGCATTTGTATTTTTTCTTTAGGCAGTCCTGTATATCTTGCAATCTTATCCACAGGCTCATTATCTGCCCTCATAGCCCTCGCCATTTCACAAGCTTTGGAAGCTTCACCCTCCGCAATACCTTCAGCTTTACCTTGTTCAACCCCCAGCTCATATCCATCCTGTCTGGACATCTCCTGTGCTTCTTCCTGTGTCAGTTCTCTAAACATCATCCCTATCGCCTCCGTACCGTACTTCTCTAAAAAATCAACAAGTATTCCATCCTTGATACAGCTTTTCATTATCTCGATCATTTCTCCCTCTGACAAAGCTTCTTTATCTTTGTTGGCTTTGCTGTATTGTTTCACTCTGTCAACAAACATACTGTACTGCTTCAGAGTATCGCTTTTTTCAAGGAGTTCACAACCGGTTCCCATACCTATATTATATACGTCAAGCTTTAATTGTAAAGAGTAATCCTCATCGTTTTCTTCGACCAAAAACAGGTCTGAAAGCCTCTGTTGTTCAAACGGCGGCATGTACCTTTCGCCGTTGTAAAGTACTACAAATTTGGGATTAGGAATCCTGATGGGTTTTTCCTTGTACAGGTCTTTTGGATTAATCATCCTTCTGTATATCTCTGATGAATACAGGAAATCTCTCAAGCACATATTGTTATTAATACTTGACTGGTGCTCTATAAGTAAAACAAATTTGCCATCCATAATAAATGATATGTCGTTTTTCAAAGTTTTAAATACAACATCCTCAATCGTGGTAATTTCTACACTGTCATCAACTGTATACTCAGTATCAAATATAGCGTTGTACAGCTCTATCAGTTTGTCCTTATCACCAAAGAGTATACGGAATACGCTATCCTTGTATCTTCTATTAATCTCTGCCATAATATTACCTCCATAATTAAATGTGCCAGATTAACAATCGATTGTCTGTACATTTGATTATACAAGGCATATTCACATTAGTCAACATCTTTTCTATTAAATGTATTTTTTACGTCTTTTTTTAGTTTTTGTATACAATTATAGGCGACCATTTGGCCGCCCACCTTGTTCAAAATATTTACTCTTCCCGTTCCTCTACATCCTCTTCTCCACGGACAATCCTCATAA
>CAZDQV010000204.1:0-1408 GCA_964507795.1 uncultured Oscillospiraceae bacterium
GTGGAGACATCCGGTGATCATGGATCTGGCACTGGTGGATGATTTTGGATTCTAAATAATTTTAACTGGAGGGATGATGATTGGCAGAACTGCTAATGAGCTATATCTTAATTAAGAATAGGTTAGAAGCGGATCAGGACGTTAAAAAATTGGTATATGAATATTTACAGCGTTCGGGTTATGCTTTTGATGATGACATAATACACGTGAGCGAAAAAGATAGCGTAGAAATTACATTTAAACATAAGAAAAGCTCAGATAGATATTATCTAAATTTAAGGTCTTCTATGAGAATAAATCGCGGTATAGAGGTACTACAGAACTTGGATGATTCTATGTTCAAGAGTGATATACAGAGATATTTTCATATTATCAGAGACTATGATGGAATCTCAGAATCCTTAGCAGGTAAGCTGTATCCTAAGTATGCCAAATTTGAGAGAAGATTGCGACAACTTGTTTTGTTGGTTGTTACAAAATCCTTCGGAAGTGAGTGGGCAGATAAAACTATCAAGACAGATGTTATGAATGAGTTGAAAAGAAATGCAAAATCGAAAGGAACACTTCATCTGACCGACATCATAGAACAATTTGATTTACATCAATTAGAGGAATATTTATTTGGATTAAGGGAAGTTGATTATCAATTATATTTTCAAGAGAAACTTTCCGAACAACAGTTAGTGAATTTAGAAAAAGATGAAATTTGCAAAATTCTGGAGGAGATGCGCCCGAAGAGTTTGTGGAAAAGAAACTTTGCTGCTATGGGTGATGGAGATGAATGGGAGAAGAAAATAAAGTCTGTTCACGAATGCAGAAATAAGGTTGCGCATCACAAAAGATTAAAGCAGGAAGAGTATAAGAAAATAAATAAACAACTTAATGTATTGATTAAAGATTTAAATGAGGCAATAGAGAAAATACAGGATTACGATTTTACAAATCAGAATTCAATAGACGTATTAGGTAATTTGGCATTTATGGCCTCTAGAATAAGGGATGCTTTCACAGGGTATGACTTTTCAAAAATGTTTTCAAATATTAACAGCACAGTCCAAAAATTGACTGATGCAATTAAATGTAATTACTCGACGGATTTTACAGAAAGTTTATCAAGAATTGGAAAGATAATGACTGAAACAGCATCTACGTCAAGTTTGGCGCAGGCATATATAGGGCAGAACATAATGCTGAATAATTTACAATCATCATTTAAAGTACCAGAAATAGATTTTGAGGCTTTTAGAACAGCGTCTCAATTGAATGCGGTGGCACAACAATTTAAGATCGATTCTGAGAAAAATGAAGAATCAGAAGAGAATCTCACCGATGATGCAGAGGAGGAAGATAAGTAATGGATGATTTTAGCAATATATCAGAAACCGATGATCGCCGTGAGATCATCAAG
>CAZDQV010000205.1:0-1407 GCA_964507795.1 uncultured Oscillospiraceae bacterium
GCAGCTCTTGAAGAAGTTTCAAATACAAGATGCTATCAATGACAGTTCTTGTTGTGATTTGGCGAGAGGAAACTATATCTGCTATGACCCGACAATCTGGATTAGAACAGAAGGGGTTGTACCTTACCATTTCGTACATGACCCGAATTACACCACTACTCCAAACAAAGAAACGTTTGGAGCAGTGAATATAGAGGATTTGAGAAAGGATATTAAATCGAGGTCTGGTTCAATGATTAAAGTAAAGTCTGACAGCAGTATCATAGGTATTATGAATTCTGCATGGAGAAAGAGACCGGAACTTTGGATTGAAGGGAATAGAGCTAATACCGTTTTCTCTATGGCATCACAATTATGCAAGTTTGGAGTAGATATAGATGTTGCTATTGAATATCTTAAAACAGCATTTACGGCAGTTGGACTTAATGAACATGAAATAGAGTATCAGGCTGGACGTGGTTATATATGCAATGTCTCTACTTTTGGATGTGAGAGAAGCAAATTTGACAATTATGGAAGCAAGAGTAAAAGGCTTAGGAGAAAGAACTGATTATAATAGATTGCGGCTTACGCCTAGATTAACGACAATCTCCCTTTTTTTGAAAGGTGTCGTCAGTCTAGTAGTGTAAAATTTTTTATTATATAACTACTATATTATATAAGGATTAAGTTTTATGAGACAAAAACTTTACCGATTATACACAAAAAAAAGAAGTCGTTAGTCTAGTGAGGAACTCTGTTCCGAATGCAATGTATGATTTTTTCTTCTATAACTACTATATTATAGAAGGATTAAGATTTATGAGACAAAAACTTTACAGACAAAAGTAGAATATGGAAACAATAAACATTCAAATACCAAAGGGTATTAGATATATGAGTGACTACCTTGAACTCATGGATAAACTTCCTCAACAAGGTAAATACATATTGAACAAACAACTGACAGGCTGTGGAGGAACTACCCTTTTCCTCAACAGTCAGAAACCGCTTGTCCTCGTATCTCCAAGAACAAACATACTAATCTCCAAGAACAAACAAACGCAAGATAGTCATTTGTTCAGAGACAAGAAGAGTTCGGACATCAACACATTAAAGGCAGAACTTAGGAACTATCTTCAATGGTGTCAAAATCCGTTTAAGCCGGTAATTCCTAAAATCCTTGTCACAGTAGATTCATTCAAGTACGTCTTGGAAGTTCTTTGTGGGTATGGTTGTACAGACGATTTCTTGTTCTTGGTTGACGAGTTCCAAAATCTGGTATCAGACGCAACATTTAAAGGTAAGACTGACATGGAGTTTTTGAGTCTTATCGACAGCTATTGCAAGAACATCGTCTATATGTCTGCAACCCCTATTCAAGCGGTTTACCTAGAAAGCGTTCAGCAGTTTGAAAATCTAAAGTAC
>CAZDQV010000206.1:0-1403 GCA_964507795.1 uncultured Oscillospiraceae bacterium
GCCTCTAAGCCTTTGAGGTAGATGTACCTCTCAGCTTCTCGCTTGCTGTCGAAAGCGATTCCATCTACTTCCGTCTTTTTAGCGTGGTATTTTCCTAACTTAGCTTTTTGCATTTCGGCCATCCTTTCTTTCTTGCGAATCCAATCACATATAGGTAAGGCTTCTCGATTTGTCTGCCCTTATCTCGTACCTCTTCGAAGACCTCTTGGATAAGATTCCCCGCGTTTTCATAATTCTCATACAAAGTATCAATCTCTGCTGTTGTTAACAGCTTCCAGATGTCGCTATAACTACTACTATCTTTATCTATATCTTGTTCTGTATCTTGTTCTTGTTCTGTGGTATGTTTTAGGTAAGTGGGTGGTAAGAAGGTGGTAGATTTTACCACCCCTTCCTCTTTGTAGCCCCTTTTTCGCCTCGTCTGATGCGTCTCAGAGCCTATCATCTTATCCATTTCAGTTAGATAGATTGTGCCGTCTTCCCATATCTCTACGAGCCCCAAACTGATGAAGATGTCCATCGCAGATTTGACTACATCTACATTCATTCCAACCACTACCGAGAGCATCTTGTTATCGTAAGGGATTGTCTCCGAGAATCTCAGCTCCCCGTTGTGTGAAGTCGCTTCGCAGAGGAGCTTCAGATAAAAGAGCACATATTCTCTTCCGTTCTCCATGGATTCAATTATTTTGATGTCGTGCCTCTTAAAGAAGCCTTTATCTAACTTCAACCAGAAGTATCTCCTTTTATCCTCCGTGCTCATTCCTTTCTCTCCATTCCTCGTAATACACTCCAAGCTCTCTGCAGTCCTGCTGTAACAGGTCGATGAAGAGGCTTGCCTGCTCCTTTGTCCATGCGCTCATCCCGTAATAGCACCGAAGCTCCAGAAAGTCTTGCCTTCTATCCGCAACCTCCACGAACCATCCTTGCCCATTAGATGCCCATATTCGCCCATATTCTTCGATTTGAGCGACTTTTATGTACCCGATGGTATAATTGCTCGTCTCACGAATATTTTGTTTGTAAACCTCTAATGGTGTTCTGCGTGTTGCGTCGCCAATAGCCGAGCATAATCCCCAAATGTAGTTATTCTGGGAGATAGTCTTCCGCTTGCTCTTAGGCTTAATCTCCAAAGAGTAGAGCCCAGCTTCGAGATTCTCGAGAGCTTCTGCCTCTTGAGAGTACCTCTTCGGTATCGTCAGCGTGACATTGATGCTCTCAAAGTCACCATACACGATGGGCCTCTCCGTAAGTTTTAACGACATTTTCATAAATAGCACCTCCCTGTCAGCTCAACGAGAAGCTGACGCTGTGCCTCTTGCTTTAGTTTCAAATCCCATCCCTTGCGACCAGAATGCACTTCCGTGTGACAGGCTCTGCAGAGCGGAACCATCAGTCCGTAC
>CAZDQV010000207.1:0-1396 GCA_964507795.1 uncultured Oscillospiraceae bacterium
TGCAACTGGCTGCCATACTCGTGAGAGCTTCAGGCCCTTTAGCTTTGCGTCTCTGTCTTTCGACAGATTTGCCCTATTAAGTTGTTTATGAATTGAGTATACCCCCCCCCGCAAATTTTGTCAATAGTCTGACAATAATTTTTTTCCCACACCAGCACCTCAGCGATATGGGGATTCGGGTAGTTTTTAAGAGCTTTCGAACGGGGATTTGCGTATATTTTTGCTTTACTCAAACGGGGATTCGTGCTAAAATGCAATTGGAGAGGTGAATTGGTATGACAAAAACCGTTTTTAGAAGGAAAATATATAACGAGATGCTTGAGTGGAAGGAGACTTGGAACGACTACGCACTTTTGATCGGGAGTTTGACACTTTAGTAAAGAAAAAATGGCTGCAAGCGTTGCAAACGCTTAATTTTTTTGTCAAATTTTTAATTTTTTTATGTTGTATCTGTTGTATTTTTATGGAATGTGGTGTATAATAGCTATATGAAATTAGGTTACAGTACAAAATCCAAAGACCCTACCTACTACATACAGGTCGGTGTTCGCAATGGTAAGAAAACAACTACAAAAAATATCGCCAGAATCGGAAAGCATTCCGAACTTCTGAAGATTACTGATGATCCTCTCTCCTATGCAAAAGAACAGGTAGCCAAATACAATGAGGAAGCGAATAAAAACAACAGTGCGGATATGGAGGTGCGCTTTAACTTCGCTGAAAAAATCAAGGCTTCAGAAAAAATGGTTTCCGAATCCACTCTGAAAGATATCGGTTACCTTTATCTTCAGCACATTTATCATCAGCTCCATATTGATAAGTTCTTTAAGGATAAGACCTCGGACAGAAAAATCACCTTTTCCCCCGATGAGGTTAATCGCTTTCTGACTTACTCAAGAATACTTGACCCGGATTCCAAGCTTGGAAGCTTTGAAAAAATGTACAAATTTTATGAGAATCCGGACTTCAGTTATCAGCATATTATGCGCACTATGGATCTTATGGCAGAAAACTATGATGAATACATCTCATATCTTTTCAATGCCAGCAACAATATTGTCAGTCGTAACACCTCGGTATGCTATTACGACTGTACCAACTACTACTGCGAGGCAGAAGCTGCTGATGAAGAATATACGGATCCCATTACAGGAGAAATCATGAGAGGGTTAAGGCAATTTGGATTCTCTAAAGATCATAAACCCAATCCTCTCGTGGAAATGGGGCTGTTTATGGATACTAACGGTATTCCAATCTCCATGTGCATCGTTCCCGGCAACACCAATGAACAGATAACCCCTCTTCCGTTAGAAAAAGAGCTTGTTAGGATGTTTGGCGAAAAGAAAAACAAATTCATATACTGTGCAGATGCCGGTCTTGGTTCGTATCACATCCG
>CAZDQV010000208.1:0-1390 GCA_964507795.1 uncultured Oscillospiraceae bacterium
AATGGCTATTGCTATGCAACACACATTATCGATATGGATACAGGTCATATCCTATAATATCGCTCATACAAAAATAGCGGCATACCTTTATGGCATACCACTATTTTTGTTCTTGCACTCTATCTGTGCAACGCATCTCTATTTTGTGTATCTATATTTATTTATTGGTTTGCATGGTTATTTCACCCTTTTGTCCGAGTGGCTGGTTTTCAGACAGTCTGCCCCGATAAGCTTTTGTCAAGTTGATTTGCAATAGTCAACAAAAAGTTGACACTTTTTTTCATTTTTTTTAGACTTCGCATTACCCTCTTGTAGACAGTGCTTTTCATAAAAGTTGACAGTATGGGGTATTTATGCATATCGCACTAGTCAAAATCACAAAAAAGAAGCCTCTCCGCAGAAAGTCTTCCTTCATCTTGTTTTCCTTTTAAACCCAATTCTCGAGCCGCAAGCCTTCTACTCTCTCGAATTCTCGGGTGTTGTTCGTTACCACAGTATAGCCAAGCGATTTTGCGTGCCCAGCTATCATCATATCAAGCGGTCCGATTGGTGTGCCCGACCGCTCCAGGTCAGCCCTAATCTTACCGTAGCATTCAGCGGCAAGCGAGTCAAAGCTCATAATTTCTATGTTTGCGATTAACAGTCCCAGTGCAAGCCTGTTTCTTTCAACTGCTTGACTTTTTTCTACGCCGTGTGCAAGCTCCGCATATGTTACTGAAGAAATGCATATCTCCGACGGGTCATGCTCCTGCAATTTCTCGAAAACATGCTTCGGTTTGTGCTTGATTGCGTAAATGCATATATTCGTGTCTAGCATGTACCTCACAGAGCTTCACGCTCCTGTTCATACATTCCGTTTCTATCAAAGTCCATGAAGTCATCAGAAAACATATCAATTGCTTGCATAAATGTGTCCCATTTGCTGTCATTCGGTGTCAAAATAACGACATTGCCGATTTTATTCACACGAACCTCATCAGAATCGAACCGGCAAGACTTTGGAAGTCTAACCGCCTGACTCCTTCCATTCTCAAAAACCTTCGCTGTCATCATACGAATCACCTCCCTTCCTTTTCCATAGCTTCTTCTGACGCCCAAAACAAAATATCCAATTCTCTGTCTATCTGCTCTGTCTTCCCTCACTCTAAGTATATACCGTGATATATATCATTGTCAAGCAGATTATTTTAAAAAGTATCGCTCCAATAGTTCATCAAATGTCAACTCATAGCTCACAGTCAAAATGACATCCTGCGAAAAGAGAGCCTTGCGGCTCCCTTTTCAGATGAAGAAATTTTAGGGTCACTCTAAAAAGTTGTGGGATTTGATACCGCGTTTATTCCACGGTCCTCTTGACAACGAGGCTCCGTCGGCATGATTTTATGGCTCA
>CAZDQV010000209.1:0-1386 GCA_964507795.1 uncultured Oscillospiraceae bacterium
TTTTAGCAAAAACCTTCATCTATTTTCCTCCTATGTTTTTAAATTTTTTCTTCTTAATTGCCCACATGCTGCATCAATATCACTACCTAACTCTCTCCTAATTGTTGCAACAATTCCATGGTCATTTAGGTAATCTCTAAATTTTATAATGTTATCATTACTGCTTTTAGTAAATTTTCCGTTCTCTATTTTATTTATTGGTATTAAGTTCACATGGCAAAGCATTCCTTTTAATAAGTTAACTAAAGCTTTTGCATCTTCTAAATTATCATTATTATCTTTTGCCAATGCATATTCAAATGATATTCTCTTATTTGTTTTTGCAATATAGTATTTACAAGCTTCTATAAGTTCTTCAATTGAATATAGTTTATTTACTGGCATCATTGCACTTCTTTTGGCATTACTTGTTGCGTGTAGTGAAATTGATAATGTGCATTGCAAATCTTCATTTGCAAAATCATAAATTTTTGGAACTAGCCCAGAAGTTGAAATACTAATATGTCTTGCTCCTATATTTAACCCTTTTTGATTGTTTATAATTCTAATTGCACGCATTACATTATCATAATTATCAAATGGCTCTCCTATTCCCATAAATACTATATTTGAAATATGCTCTCCAATATCTTGTTCTACTGCTAATATTTGTTCAACTATCTCGCCAGCTGTAAGACCTCTAATAAATGGGATCCCTGTTGAAGCACAAAACTTGCAACCCATTTTGCATCCAATTTGTGATGATACACAAATTGTTTTTCCATGATGATATTGCATTAAAACTGTTTCTATTGCATTTCCATCTAATACATCAAATAAATATTTTTTTGTTCCATCTGAAGATTCTTGTTTATTAAGTATTTCAAAGTTACACATTGTATAATTTTGTTTTAATTTTTTTCTTAATTCTAATGATAAATTAGTCATATCATCAAAACTCTTTACTTTTTCTACATAAATCCAATTAAATATTTGCTCTGCTCTGTAACCTTTTTCTTCTAAGGAAATAAGATCTTGCCTTAATTCATCTAAGTTATATTCTTTTATATTTTTCATTATTATTCCTTTTTATCTATTATTACATATAATTTATATCATAATATCTGTTTTTTTTCAATATGTAAGGCTAAAAAACTCACCCCACTACGGGCTGAGCTTTTTTATGCTAATTTTCAATGGTTTTAAATTTTTTTAATCTGATTTTATATGCTTCTATTACTTCATTTTCAAAAGCAATTTTAGGCTCTTTTATACCCATAAGTTTTAAAAGTTCAATAGTAAAATATGGATTTAAAATTAAAATTGGTCCTATTATATATGTTGCAAAAAAATTGTTTTGATGTATTCCTTCTAATTTAGTTTGTTCATTTATTCCTATTCCCATAT
>CAZDQV010000210.1:0-1378 GCA_964507795.1 uncultured Oscillospiraceae bacterium
GTATGTATACTGCTGGCAGCACCATCGATAGAAAGGCCGTTCTGGTTAATAAATACGCTGCGTTGAAAAGCACTGGCATCCAGTTTAAACAGCGTTTCGCCGATTTTTTCCGGGTCGATTTTTGCTGTCGTTTTAGTATCTAAATTTACAATTTTTACTTTATCATAGCGTGGAGTATCTCCGAATGTCCGGTAAATGCGGTAACGAATCCCTTCTGCCTCAAAATCTAAAGATCCGCCGTATTTTCCTCCCTGCCATGGTAAATATCTTTTGCGTTCGTTTTCGGTTATGTCTTTGCTCCTTTTATTATCATAACCGTAAAGCATAGCCTTCAAAAACGCGGCCATGGTTGTTTTTCCCCAACCGTTATCATGGAGTACGACATTCAATCCATCATCAAAGTTATAATCATAGTTATGCAATATACCGAAGTCATCTACATGTATGCTGATTAATTTCATTCTGCAGATACCTCCTTGCCGTTCAATGCATTCCAGCCGCAGCTGATAAGTCTGTTTCGTTCAGACTCGCTCAAGGAATCATCCTGAAGTGCCAAACGAACAAACTCACTTTTCAATGAAATGTCATTTTCAAATGCTTCTTCGTCGATGTCCATTATGGTATTGTCATATACTTCAGCAAAGAAGATCTTGTTTTGCAGTTGATTTTTTAGTGCATCGCTGTTAAAAGTAAGCCCAAAAGCAGAACGCCCGGTAATTGTAATTCTAAGGAAAGTATCGACCGTGAGGTCTTTTACAATGCTATTAATCTTTTTGAGCAATTCTTTCTCGTCGTCTCCGGCAAGAATCTTCAGAACCACTGTCTTAAATGCATATTTCTGATTGTCCACGGTCCTGTACTGCCCGATATGTTCGTCATCCCATTCAAGAATGCCGTAACCGGCGACACCGGCTTCAGCTTCCTCAAATCCTATCGGCTCAAATGTCGGGATCGGCAGGTCCTCACTATTGGCGGAAATTATATATCTGCCGTCAGCACGCTTTTTTATCCAGATAGAATCGTTATCTGCAAGCTGTAACTCCGTTGCGCCCTTATCTATGCGCAGAGCAATATCATCATCTGAATACATATCTTTTGTCTGCGTGCAAATCAGATGAAGATTCTCCGGAATATCATTGCGATAATTAATACGGTTGTACTCATCAGCATTCAAGAAAACAAGCACCTGAATATTTGTGTCCTCTTTAACAGCGCTAAAAAGGCTGTCAATGACAGACTCTGATATGCGCTCTTGCCCAAACATTTGCCCATAAAGAGCCACGTAAGCTGCATTGTTTCTTGCCGCGCAGTCAATCAAATCTGCGAGTTTATCAATTCTGGCAGCCTGCCACTTATGAGACAGCTTCACGTCAAGATT
>CAZDQV010000211.1:0-1364 GCA_964507795.1 uncultured Oscillospiraceae bacterium
AAGGTGGTGGTACAGATATAAACGACCATTACCACGTAACACAAGAAGAGGATAGGCTTCTTGGTGAGTGGATATGGGGAGTTCTTGACTACAATAAGGCAACAGATGCTCAAATAATAGAACTTGCCAATAGAATTTATGCAAGAGGAAGAAAGCAATCACCAGAGGTATTGCCACAACAGCAAGAAGAGTCTGTAGTAGACCAAGTAATTCAGCATCTAAAAGAGTTGGGTATTCCTGTGAAGAATAGAGCTGAAATGAAAGAGTTCCTCAAGACTCATAAGATTGAAAACCTACAGCAATCTCGTGCCATTCAAGCTTTCATAGGTAATAAAGCAAGAGCAGCAAATGATGTTGCTTTTTATATTGGCAATAATAATCAGAATGAAGCGTTACAAAAATTAGAGGAAGCTATCAGCACAGGTAATTGGACTGATGAAGCAATAGATATATTGGATAATTTAAATATAGAAGAATATGGCAGAATACTTAAACGATTTTCACAAGAAGAACTCAGAAAAAGTGAAGGAATCCTTACGCAAGCAGAAACTATTATCACCAGAGGAAATGAAAGCTCAAATGCAAAGAATTCATCAACAAATAGCCGAGCAAGAGCAGAACAACAAGAGCAACAAATAGAAAATTGGGCTAAAGAAAATGGTCTATGGTATAATGAGTACCAAGAATCTACAGATGGAAGTCTTGAAAGTGTCATAGAAGCAGATGGTGGAATATTTTCTGATACATCTGGCTCTGAAGCAATGGTTTATTGTACAAAAGAGGGTGTCACTAAGGCTATAGATGCTTCTCACTATAATGGGGATTTGCAAGGATTATTTGATAAAATAGTTCTTCATAATTCTCTTTTCTCCGAAACTTCTTATGAGGTTATTGGCTTTGGTAGAGATAGAGGCGGTACTTTCAGAGTAATAACAAAACAAAAATTTGTAGAAGGCAAAGAAGCATCTGTAGAAGACATTCAAAAACTAGTAAAGAAGCTAGGACTCACTAAGGGAAAAGGGTGGTATTATACAAAGGAGGGGAAAAGAATCACTGATTTAAATCCTAAAAATGTAATTAGAACTTCTAATGGTGGATTAGCTGTTATTGATTGTGACATTGAGTTTACACAAGAGTATCTACAAAAACAAGCTGAAAAGTCTAACCAATCTTCTAATACAAATAATGCAGTAGAAACCTTCACAACTTCTAGTGGAACAGTTTATGGTTTTGTAGATAGGGATGGTAATATATATCTTGATGAAGAGATAATATCTGCTGAACATGGTATTCATGAGTTTACACATTTATGGGATAGAGTAGTTCAAAAGCATAACCCCGCCCTCTGGCAAAGAGGTGTAACC
>CAZDQV010000212.1:0-1353 GCA_964507795.1 uncultured Oscillospiraceae bacterium
CCCTTCGTGACTGGCCACGCCTATATGTTCATAAGCATAGATTATAGGAGTGTGGATGACTTTATTTTGAAGAAGATCTTGTGATGACATAGGTCTATTCCATTGGCTTTATTTGTGACTCCATAAAAGCTATTTCATCACCGGATAATTCATACTTTTTATACAACTGTTCATCGGTCCATCGCTTGGAACAATCCTGCATAGGGATAAACTGAAACTTATCCTTTGCGATATTTTGAGTTAATAGAATGGTGGACATCAAGAATCGGAAGAAGATAGTCTTCACATAGTCTTTCAGATTCTTTGCCTCTTCTTCTGTATCGAAGGTCGCCAATAGCAGATAAGTTTCTGTACAAACCATGTTTGGGCCAAGTACCTCAATTCTTGAAACTATTTTCTTTTTCCCTTCATTATCTGTTTGCCCAGCATGTTCTGCACTTGCCTTTGACATAACAACTTTCCACTTATCAACAAGGTCATCATTTGTTTTAATCTCATCCCTGCCAACGTATGTTATTCCTTTACTACCTAACATTTTAACATCGTTTGGTTTAGGGGTTTTTCTACCTTCTGCAAAACTTTGAAAACCGAAAGGATTTCTACTATATACATACTCACTCATCATTTTCTCAGACTTTGCACCAACCTTTTTAATTATGTCAATAGCTGTTGAATAACGAATGAACACAGGGTATTCATTCAGTTTTCTCGATGATTCGGAAGTTATATTACCGTATTTGCTAATTACTTTACACGGCCCCTGATAATTGCTATCTCGTAAGAAATAACAAACTCCACCAGCAATGTCAACTCCAGGGAAGCAATCTCTTGAGTCTGAATAGTCTACTAAAACTGAAATATGACAATCATTTAGCATTTCATCACGAAAGTCATCCAATCCTTTACCGCCAGAGAACCATCTGGACGGGATAATCATAGTTAAATATCTCGGGTTGAGTTTCTTCGCCTGTCGTATGAATTTATGATATAGTGGAATTGCACTTCCAGTTGAAGATCCATTTTGCTTACCTCCGCCATCCGCCATCTGGTAGGGCGGATTTCCAATAACTACGTCAAACTTCATATTGAATATATTGCTTGGATTATCTGTGTGAATAAACTGATATGCGTATTGTTCGGCTGCTTCTCCTCTGTCAAATACAGATTGGCTCGCACCACAATATTTACATTTGCCGTTTTTCCATGTATGTCTTAATGCTTTGTAAATAATCTGTCCATCCTTGTCGGCAAACTTGCTTACACTGTATTGTCCATCCGCTACCTTACTGCAGTAAAGAGACCTTCTGGAAAGAAGTGCGGTAAGTTCCGTACAAGCTATGCCGTAAACCTGTT
>CAZDQV010000213.1:0-1345 GCA_964507795.1 uncultured Oscillospiraceae bacterium
CCCTCTACGCCCAGGCCCTCCAGATAGCCCACCAGTCAATCCCTAACAACCTCCACTTCCAACTCAAATCCCGTTTCTTCATACTTAAGAAGATCGTGAAGAGAGTGATTGGGTGGGGAAAATAAAGAGCCATGCTACTATACTTTGTCATAATAGCAATGTGCTCGTTGCTAATGTTCTTTGCCGAGCGTTTCCATGGTTATCTGAAGATAGCCTCATACATTTGCTATGCGCTCGTCGTTATCTTAACAAGCACATTAGCGGCATGCAGGGATATGACTTGCGGTGTGGACATATATGTCTACGAAAATCTCGCGTTCAATCAGGCAAAAGCCGCCGAAGACTTTTCCCAACTTTGTGACAGTTCTCTCCTCGAACCGCTCTTCCTGTTCATAAACTACTCTGCCGCAGGCATTTCAAACCACATTGGGGCAGCTTTCTTTCTCATACAGGCTATCATAATGTCACTATGGGTTGCTGCATGCGTGAAGGTCAAAGACATGGTCCCGTCTTGGATAACCTTGCCGCTACTCATATTGGGCTTTTACCCATTGTCTTTCAATCTGATGCGACAATGTCTGGCTATTGCTTTCTTGACATACGCCTACGCTGATCTTCTCAAAACCGACAATCTCAAAAGATTCGTTGTCATGTGCGTCTTGGCGTATTTTTTTCACAAGACCGCAGTGGCAGCTGGAGTATTGTTGCTCGTCATCCATTGGGCGTGGTCTCTGAAATCTGATGCGAAAAAGAAGTTCTTCTTCGTAATGATTTGCTTAGGGTGCTTCCTTGTTGTATTCCTTTTTATTCAGGTTCTTGAACTTATAGGTGGCTTGGGCGGAAAGTTTGCGCAGTATGCAGTTTATGGAGGCACAGAAGGAGGAAAGCGAGGATTTAAGCCAGGAATTTTGACCATTTTGTTGTTCGGCGAAGTATTATGCCTATTTGTCACGATATTTTTGTACAAGAAAAATCTACTCTCCAAAAGGATAGCTTACGTATATTCACTAATCCTCGTCGCCTCTATTGCTTTTGAGAATTTGGGAAGGTATGCGGGATATGCAACTCGATTTGATATGTACTTCTGCGCGCTGCAATGTTTTTTCATCCCAATAGTGTTCCGCAGCAAGTCGCTTTCCCCAAAAATGAGAATGCTGGGAAGCGTCTTGTCAGTACTGATTTTCATCGCTGTTTTCATGAGATTGTCAGATAGTATGGGAGGTACAGTGCCATACAGGTCTTCTCTTTTAGGATTTGTTTAATTTCAATTCATCCTCTTGCAAGTAGTTGCTAATCACCATGTCCACTCTCTCTATCATCATCCCCACCTACAACATGGAGTCTC
>CAZDQV010000214.1:0-1341 GCA_964507795.1 uncultured Oscillospiraceae bacterium
CTCTCAAGCTTTCTAAGTTCATAAATTTTTTCATCTATCGTAACAAACAATTCACCATTAAATGCTTTAATTACAAGTGCTTTAGTGTGTGGCTTAAAACATTTTAGTTGCCCATTTTCATAAGGCTGATAATAAACATTTTTAAATTTTAAACTATTTCCATTATCTATTTTTCTGGGTGAAAGAACGGCAAGTGTATAGTTGATTTCTTCGGCAGTAGGAGAAGTTTCATATACTGATTTAAATTTATCCTTGTCTAAAGCGAATTTTGAATTAAATTTAGGCACAAAAACATTAATTAAATATTTATTTGCTTCTTCAATTGTTGTAATGTTGTTAAGCTTAAATTCATTTATCAGTCTTCCTTGAAAAGTACCATTATCCCTTTCGATTAAGCCTTTTGCTTGAGATACACTTGTGGTTTCAATTGCAACACCTAATTGCTTACAAGCATATCCAAATTGAGTTAAAACATCTTTATCTGATGTTCTTTTATCAGGATTAGTAGAAAAATAATTAAAAACAGTTCTATTATCGGTCTTAAATTTAGCAGGAATGCCATAGTTTTCAAGAACTTGTTTGAGTACATGATAATATCCATTTAAAGTTTCTTGCCAGTCAAAATAAGCACCAACAATAGTATTTGTAGTTTTATCAGCAGCAAGATGTAAGCAAGCTTTTTTTTCTCCAAACCATAAATGAATTGAACCATCCATTTCAGTTATTTCACCAAAATATTTAGGTTTTTCTCCGCGTGGATGAGAATCTTCTAAAGCAACTTCATGATTAACAATAACCTCGATTTCTTCTTCAGTTTTGTTTTCTAATTTCTTTTCTTTTTCTAATTTTTCTTTAGCTAATCTTCTTTTAGTTGATTTTCTAAGCCTAGGAGAAGATATGCCTTTTTTCATGAGTGTTGTATAAACAAATGAATATGAAACTTTAATATTTTCTTCTTCAATTAAATATTCATAAAAATGTTTAAAATTAAACCCTTGATATTTATTACGATAAAGTAGTATAATGTCTTCAGAGAAATGTTTATCTAAGGTCTTTGCAGGTTTCTTTGATCGGTTGCCATGCACAAATCCAGATTTACCTTTCTCTTTATATTTTCTTATCAAAACATTAACTTGATGTCTTGTTATTCCTAAATTTAAGGCTATTCTATCTTTATTTCCTCCATGATCAACAAATTCTTTAATTGCATTATATTTTTCCATTTCTTTCATTCTTAATTTTACCTCTTTCATTTTTGCCACCTTTCAGTGACATATTATATTTCATATTTGGGACATTTTCAAAAATTAATATATAGGATTTTATCAAAAATTAATCATA
>CAZDQV010000215.1:0-1327 GCA_964507795.1 uncultured Oscillospiraceae bacterium
ACCACAATCGGCGGGGAGAATTACAAATCCTCCGAGAGCGAATCGAAATCAGGAGTATACTACTTTAAGGAACCCGCTTCCACTGCAGGAGAGATGGTTACAGGTTCAACGACGGTTAACGTTGACGGGGATAAATACTCATTCAGATTTGCAACTTCCGGCAACGATGGCAAAGGATTAAACGGGATAAGCGACAGCTATTATTGTGTAAATGGCCGAAAAGTGAAGGCTGATAGCGAAAAAAAATACGAGCTTTTCGAATGCGTCATTGATGACAGCGGCAAGGTTACAAAGCTTACCAGTGGAAGTAATACTGCAGCGGACGTTAAAAACAAAAAGGCAGAGACTCAGAACAAGACTTATGCACTGATTAGCTCGACTGGATCTATAGTCAAGAGCGGCACCAAAACGAATGGCGATGGCTATAAGATTAAGGTGACGGATTATAAGGTAACCGAAATCAAAAATAGTGAAGGAAATGTGGTTTGGTCATCTTCCGGGCTTTCAACACCTAAGGCGACTCTTAATGTTTCTGCCTCTGCAGGTAGTGGGACTACGACATTTAAATATGGCACAAATGCCGATGAAATAACACCGAGCGTTGTCTTTGCAAGTGGGGAAAGTGATAGTAATGCCGGCGTGACATATAAGTATGGTACAGATATAGACACAGCAATTGCCTGGCCGACAACAAACACACCGCTCAATGTAGGCACGTATTATGCGTGGGCGATTATCGACGCAACAAATGAATATGCCGGTACTACAATTGCCACAAGCTTCAATGTTACCGGAGAGAATATCAACAGTACAAATGTTACTGAAGAAAACGTTACAAAAACATATACCGGCAGCGAACAAGAAATCAAAGTCACAGTAGATACTAGCAAAATCACAAATATAAAGAACGCAGAAATCACCTATTCCCTGACCAGAGATGGAGTTTATACAGATTCCCTCACCTTCACAGATGCCACAAATGATGCACAAACAGTCTACTACAAGATTACGTCCGATAACTACAACGAATACATAGGCACTGCAACAGTCACTGTGAACCCGATTAAGGCACAGCTTAACTGGGATACATCTGCAAGTGTCAACTGCACTGAAACTGAGAATATAGTTGCAACCGTTGAAAATGCCAAAGGGGACGATGACTTTAACATCACATACGACCGCACAATTAACTCAGCAGGAAATGGACTCACTGTAACTGTAAAGTCTCTTGGCAACAGCAATTATGTTTTGCCTACGGACGAAACCAATTACAAAAAGATTGTTTCAGTAACGCATACTGGCAACGAGATATATGAAAAAGTGAATG
>CAZDQV010000216.1:0-1295 GCA_964507795.1 uncultured Oscillospiraceae bacterium
TATCCTTTTTGATAATAGTTTTAGCAATTCCAAATTATTGTACTGCACAGATGCAATATGTAATTGCAACGAGTACAAAGAGAATTATTCCCATACAGAATGTTAAACCAATTAAGTCGTTACCATTAGACAACCTAACGCAGATACTAACGTTAAGTCGTTACGAAAATGGTAATGCTATTGCTTCTGTTTTTAGTCTAACTGAAGATAATAATACTAATGTCTTGTCTTCTTTCCTTTCAAATGTAATAGTAGAAGACTTTATTGTATTTGCAGATAAGGTCTTTTTTTGCGGACGAGACTTAATAAACAATCAGGCTTTCTTTGCTCGGACAGACATTCCCTCTTTAATTAATGGAACGAATAACATAATAGAATATATAACGAATGACGTACAAATTTTCTCTAAAATAGATTTCTACATAAATGATTATAATGAAGCGATTATCAACTTAATTGATAATCATAACACATTTGTGAGCGTAAATATATCAACCTTAAATATTCAATCTTTTAGAAACTCGGAAATGCAGTTAACCGAGATTAGACATACTAAGAATTTTGGAGTAATCTTAACAAAAATAGACAATGGGTCATTTGGTTTGTATGCCTTTGACAAGAATAATATTTCTATTCTTACTAGTTATGCTTTTTCAACCCCTACATTATATTTATATGATGATTCTACTTTTATTAATACGACAGAGTATAGATATCTATTAGAAGTATTAGATGAAAATAATACAAATAACGTTGTCGTCGGTTTTTCTTCTACTGATATCTATAGCGGTACTGAAATATGTAATATAGATCTTTTAAATGATATGAGTATCATTACCACTCAGGCCGTAATAAGCGACAATGAGACACGCTCTTTTTTATATGATATGAAATATTCAAAAGATCATAATGGCCTTATTTGTTTAATTTGGAATCCTGCTATTGATTTCACGGATAATATCTTTATGATGTTTCCTTATGAAACACTCCCGTATACTACTCCCGTAACTATACCAGAGGCAAACATACAGAGACATTTATTTCATCATCTAACTTCGTATGATAATAAATACTATTTAACTGTTGGCAAAGATATTAATAATTATATCTATCTATTGGATAAAAAAACATTAGATTTCTCCAATTTGAATTGCATAAAAAATGATGAGTTTACGATAAAAACTTTCGATATAGTTAAAAAGCAAGAAGAAATAGTTATGTCGCAAGCATTTGTAAACTTATCGCAAAATACTTTAGTAAGTATTCCTGTTACGACTCAATATTCTTTAATCTGT
>CAZDQV010000217.1:0-1271 GCA_964507795.1 uncultured Oscillospiraceae bacterium
TATTTGGCCCGGAATTTTCAAGGAAACGGAGTATGGCGTTTTTCTTGAAGATGAGAACGGCAGAAGCTACGCGGTCGAGTTAACTGCCGACGCAGAGCCTGCGGCAAATACTTCTGATGAAGAAAAACGGCTTGTTGATAAATACAGAGATAAAATTGACGACTTACTTGATCGAGCAAGCCGCCAGTGGAACTATTGAATGTATGCGTAGAAAAGGATTAAAGCCGCTGCGGGTATTAGACATACTGTTTGATTCGCTTACATTTATTTCGATTCAATACCTCCTGCTGTGCTGTATGTATTCATTTCGGTCAAGTATTGCATATGTCTTTTTCTTCGCCCTCAACATCTCCGTGATCTCCAAACACTGGATGAATTTAAAAAATGCACTCCCCAATAAGATTATATTCATTTCCGTATTTGTACTGAATTTTGTCGTGCTGGGTGCCTTTATGCTTATATTTGGTTATCTGGAAATCTCGCCTGTACTCAAGGGAGTGTTTTAATGAGTCGCTTTATAAAAACGCAAATGTCTATGACCCTATCGGGTACGGCGTGTGTCATAATAGCAAGCTTGTTTGGTATTCAAAAAGGACTTGCAATCCTGCTTCTCTGCATAGGCTTTCGGGAGCTTCTTCGCGCAAAGGACTATTATGATAGCAAGCAGAAGGAATGGACTATTGCCTCTTTCGCCGTTGGAGTCTCTGTATGCATTTGTGGATTCCTTTCTTTGACGAACTTGATTTGAACCTGCGTATTTCTTTACATTCAAATAAACAGCAGAAAAAGGATCAACCGCCCGTTTCTTTAGAAAACGGGCGGTTGTCTTAGCGTTTGTGGTTCTTGCACACCTGAATCCATCGGCTATCAGTAATAAGTTTGAATTAGTTCCCTATCACTGTTAAGCCAATGATTACAGGGTTTCAATTATTTTCCAACGAATTTCTGAAAAAACGTTTACTCCAACATTTACTCCAACGGGGGTAAAAAAAGCAGCGCCGAAAGCTTGTTCAGCGCCGCTTATATTCAGATTTGTTCCGAAGATTGATTATAGGGTAGCTTGCTACGCATTTGCTCCAGATGTGCAAGCCGCGCTGGTGTCAGATCAGTTTGTTTCCGAAATGGGTTTTTCCCAAACCGAAACGAGTACAAAGCGCAAGTTGTGCAAGGGCAAAGCTTTACTTCGTTGGATTGACCGCAGCAGCAGTCAAGACACTTCTCACGGATTGCTTTGACAGGGTTTGTTTTCAAAATTTCACCTTCTTTCGCAT
>CAZDQV010000218.1:0-1237 GCA_964507795.1 uncultured Oscillospiraceae bacterium
TTCCTGCTCGACCGCACTACCGATTGGATCATTGACGAGATGATTGAGTCGCAGGGCATCGAGTTCATGTCCCAATTCCGTGATTTCACCCGCTACGACAACTGCAATTCCGTATATATGCATACGGTTCCATCCATCGCCGCGATTCTGACCGGAGGCGAGGAATGGGATTATCGCACACAAAGCGTATATTCCTATATGGATCAAATCTGGCAGAGCGAAAAAGCCGATTCGTTCTATGCTTTATTGAAAGATGCCGGCTACGAGCGGGAAATGTATCCGCTTCAGTATGAAGTTTCAACAGATATAGGCAAACTGTCCGATAAATTCGAAAATATTTTACCTCGAGGTGAAAACACGCGGTTTAACCGAAGTCCATTCAAGGCGCTGATCAAACTGACACTGTTCCGTTATCTGCCTATCGCGATAAAAGAACCATTCGTTATTTACTCAACAGATATCGCGGGATTATTTACAGAGCCGAACGCCATGCGCGATCAATGGGATTTCGTCACCAAATTCAACAGCGAACATCTGTCCGCGGATTTTTCAAAAACCTTCCGCTTCTATTATCTGCAGGGAGCGCACAATCCCTACAAAATCGGTGAAAACGGGAAAAATATAACGAGCGCAAATGGGTCGAAAGTACAGCAGATCACAGGTTTCTTTAAACTGTTTGACGATTACATCCGAGAATTGAAGGCTCTTGAGATTTATGACGATACAATGATTTTTATCATTGCCGATCATGGGGAGCCGGGCATGTCGAGACCGGATCAGCAGCCGATTTTCTTCGTCAAAAACTTCGGGGAGCGTCACGGCGAGATGGCAGTCAATCACGCGCCGATTGAAATTCAACAGCAGTTTTTAGCCACGATCGCCGCGGCTCTGGACGCGGATTCCACGCTGTACGGCACGCCGGTATGGAACACGCCGGAAGACCTTGTGATTGAACGTCACACGACATTGGTTTCTGATGGGATTCATCCCGATAACGGACCGTTTTACGAATATACTTACACCGGAGACGGCGAAACGCTGCACGAACTCTTCGCAAATGAAGAATATACATCGGTATGGGATCCGAAGACGGATCTCGGAGAAAATGACACGAGAGAATAGCCAATGGAAGCGAAACGATTTATTGAATTGATTTACGACGAACTCGGGATCGGGTTTTATGCCGGCGTCCCGGACTCCCTTTTGAAGCCGCTCTGCAACACCCTGTGGCAGACTT
>CAZDQV010000219.1:0-1233 GCA_964507795.1 uncultured Oscillospiraceae bacterium
TCCTCATAATCTGTGCCATCTTCAGCATACGCCGTGCTCTGCGTCAGTGCCCCCCCCACCAGCGATTGGTATAAATGTTACCATCATGCATACCGTCATAAATATGCTCAGTAGTTTTTTCATTTCCGTAACCCCCTCTTCACATTTGATTTAATTATTCCAACGCTTCTAGTTCTTTGATGCTTTCGATAAAATGCTTTTCTACGTTTGAAAGCTGTTCAGCCTGTTTTTTCTTATATTTCTCGTATTCTTGATGTGCCTTGTCCATTGCCTCTTGATGCGTGACGCGTCCTTTTGTCGTCAGAATATCACGCCTTGTCATCTTAAGGTAATCATCTATTGTCTCGAGCCAATCCTTCATATACATAGGCTCGTGGGCGAGTGCCCGCACTTCAGCAATATCCAGATATGCCGATACTATTTTGTTCAGTGCGTCGAGTTCATCTTGCTGCAAATAATTCTTCGCAACTTCAACGTCTGAGCGCTTTATCTGCTTTCCTTCCCATGAGGTCAGTCCCATGTTATCCGCGTCTGCGTCTGCCCTCTGGAAAACAATCTCCGCCGCAGTGTGTTTATGCACCGCCCAATGCATCTTGTTCTATACCTGCTTAAAGAAAAGCACGGACGGCTCCGCTTTTGGATTATAATCGATACTCGTTGCATAAATCTCAAGCACTTTTCTCCAGAAAACTTTCTCTGACGACCTAATGTCACGAATGCGTGCGAGCAACTCATCGAAATAATTGCCTCCGCCAAGTCGTTTCAGTCGGTCGTCGTCTAGAGCAAATCCCTTTTTCATATACTCTTTGATGATTGCATTTGCCCAAATTCTGAATTGCGTACCTCTGAGTGACTTTACGCGATACCCTACGGAAATTACGACATCAAGATTATAATATTCTATGTTTCGAGATACCTTGCGGTCGCCCTCCATTTGAACTGTTGCAAAATTTGCAACAGTTGAATTTGAATCTAGTTCTCCCTTAGAGAAAATGTTGCTTATATGCCTCGAAATCGTGGACTTGTTTCGCTGGAAAAGTTCTGCCATTTGGTCAAGAGACAGCCATACCGTATCTTCGTCTATCGTGACTTCTATCTTTGTCAAACCATCTTCAGTTGTGTACATGATTATGCTTGAATCATTCATGTTTACATGTTTCCTTTGAATCTAGTTCCATCACCTGTGTCAGTGACAAAATCGCTATCCAAAAACGGGAAGTTACTTTTAACGAT
>CAZDQV010000220.1:0-1227 GCA_964507795.1 uncultured Oscillospiraceae bacterium
TCCATCTTTGCCATCAGCTGCGATAACATGCGGAATAATCCCTTTCTCAAGGCACTTAACCATATCTTCTTTACTTTCATATCCAAGGTCTGCAACAGTCTCTATGACTCCACTTGTCTCTTCCCTTATTCCTTCAAGTGTAGATGCTAAAAGCCCGTGATCTGTCACTTGATTTGTCATTAAGCAGTCATGGATAAGATGTGTGTCTGAATCAACTGCAGTCTGTGGATTGTAGCATACTCCAAACCCATTCTTACTTTTCATCAGCTTTGAATCTGGATCTGTTAATGACAATTGCGTCAGTCCATTTTCCTCCATAATCCTCTGATATTCTTCATATATTGTAAGGCGCTGCCGAGCTTCTTCAAGTTTCTTTTCTATCAATTCCTTTGTTAACACATCCGATTCTTCTTTGTCCTTGGCATCTTCTTCATCAAGCAGACGCAAATATTCCTCTATATGTCGAGCAAGCCATTTGACTCTGTCATCCAATTTATTCTTTGTAAAGTTATTATTCTTTGAATTGCATGCTCTAAACTTACTCCCGTCAATTGAGGTGAATCCCCATTCTACTGCTTCTGACAGTCGTTTATTAAACTCATCAAAGATCTTTTTAAGGCTATCTATGTTATCTTTACGAAAATCCGAAATGGTTCTGAAATCAGGTTCAACTCCGCCAATCATCCATTTAACCTCAATATTAATCTTGCAACTTTTAGCAAGTTTTCTGGAAGATTTAATCCCCATTTCACTCCCATAGATGTATAGTTTGTAAAGGCTCCTTGGGTCATATGGCGGTCTGCCCTCTGCAGATAATTCCTTCACGCCATATTCTGAAAGGTCAAGACTATCTACGAAGGCATCTATTAATCTTGCGGTGCTGTCTGGTTCGACCAAGTTATCCCACATCACCATCATTGATTGTTCTCTATCGAATCCTTGTACATAATGCATTTTATCCGCCTCCAACTTCATAAGATTAATATCTATATTATACTATATATTCAATATTTTTGCAAGCTTTTTACGTGCTTTTTTTCGGCTGCAAACGTTCATTTTTCAACCTTTCGAAGGCATTTTCGCTTAACCTAAAATCTCAATAATCACTACTAATATCGCACATACAAAAATAGCGGTACACCTTTATGGCATACCACTATTTTTGATCTTGCACTCTATCTGTGCAGCGCATCTCTATTTTGTGTATCTATGTTTATTTATTGTCTT
>CAZDQV010000221.1:0-1219 GCA_964507795.1 uncultured Oscillospiraceae bacterium
AGAAAAACAAATTCATATACTGTGCAGATGCCGGTCTTGGTTCGTATCACATCCGCAATTACAATTCCATGGGAGGCAGAGCCTTTGTGATTGCACAGTCCATCAGGAAGCTCTCAGGTCCGTTGCAGGAAGCAGTATTTAATGACTTTGACTACAGGCTGGTTTCAGACGATTCACAGATTACAGTCAGCAGATTAAAATCTTTTGACAGAGAAGACCCCAAGAATCTCTCACTGTACAATGACAAGGCATACAAAATCATCGAAGCAGACACACTCCTTGATGTAGGGCTTTATGAAGAACGGATTCTTGCGAGTGGAAAAACAAAAAAGGTGAAATCAAAAGCCACATTAAAGCAACATATCATCATAACTTTTTCAAGGAAAACCTTTGAATATCAGCGTGCTGTCCGGAACAGGCAAATCGAAAGGGCAAAGAAAATTCTTGAAAGCAGGGATCCTGACGAATACAAAAAAGGCCCAAACGATGTAAGGAGATTTATCAAAAAAACATCGGAAGAAAAAGATCAATATGAATTGGATCTCAAAAAAATCGGGGAAGAGGAAATGTATGACGGATACTATGCAATAGCAACAAACCTTGACGACTCTGTAAAAGACATACTTTCAATAAATGCGCAGCGTTACAAGGTTGAAGAGTGCTTTCGCATTTTGAAAACAGACTTTGCATCAAGACCGTATTTTCACAGAAACAGAGATCGAATTATCGCTCACTTCATGATTTGCTACACTGCACTTCTCGTATATCGTCTTCTTGAAGTAAAACTGAACAGTTATGACAAAGAGCTGCACTTCACAACACGTAATATTATTGAGACGCTTCAGAATATGAAAGTGGCAAATATTGAAGACCTCTGCTATGCTGCACAGTATACAGGTTCTCAGACGTTAAACGCGCTGGAGGCATGTTTTAATCTAGGACTTAATAAAAAATATTATCTTCCCAAAGATCTTAATGCTGCAGGCAGGAGAAAGAAAAAGAAGTAAAAAATTTTAAGACACCACCTAAATACAACATTCCAAGTCAAACAAACAGAGAGGTATAAATGTTGAAATATCAACGTTGTATACTTCTCTGTTACTCTCCAAGTGTCAAAGATGAGATTATACCTTGAATTTAAACAAATTGCAAGTAGTCATAATTTTTCTGACAGCAGTCATTCTTTCAGCTTATGAAGCGTATCATCAGTTCGCCTATG
>CAZDQV010000222.1:0-1215 GCA_964507795.1 uncultured Oscillospiraceae bacterium
GCGTCAAACGCGACCCCTTAGTAGGAGCGTTTGCGTCAAACGCGACCCAACCGAAAGTCCATATGCTTAATTCGTTTGTGGTCGCATTTCTCGGAAATGCTCCTACTAAGTTTGCTTCCTTCGTTAGGGTGCAGCTCGGAAATCTGCACCTACTACGCTGCGCATACATCACTCAGAATGCTCTGTTATTATCTCCCATCGTCCGCCCCTGTCAGGCCCCACGCGGGTTATTTTGTTTTCAACTCATCTTTCAGGTAAGAGAGCTGATAGAGAGGGCTTTGTATGTAGAGACCATTTTTTGTGTCAATCAGTTTCTGGTACAGCTTGGAGTTGTACACAGCATCGAAGGCATCTATCAGCGACAGATGATACTCCGTATGAAGTTCGTTCACCATTTCCTCAACATCGCAGTTGATGATAAACTGTATCTGTGATTTCTTCAGTCTCATAACCTTTTCAGTTTAGATATTGCCAATTGGCTCCCGAAATAGTATTGCCTGTTCAGTCGCCTGTATCTAAGTCCCTGTACCAGTTGGTCAAGTGTGATAAGATGTTGTTGGTAGAGGTTCAATTGGAACACTACCCCATCATCGGCTATCGGTCCAGTTACCACGTCATAGTCATGAACGGTCTTCCCTTTAGATTTTCTATTGGCGAAGACAAATTCCGCCCATTCACCACAGACATCTTCAAAGCGTTTCACTTTCAGTTCACATGAAGTCAAAAGAGATTCGTCGAACTCATATTCCTGCACAACAGGAGACCCGATTCTTTCCAAATCGCATCGCCTGACAGCCATATTCAGCGCCTGCTTCTTTATGTCTGTCAGATAGAACCCTCTGCCAAAATCCTTGTTCGGTTTGCATTTGTCCAGGTCTATCTCATTGAAGTCAATATTCGTTCCGTGATAGAGTCTCATCAGATTGCTCCTCCATTCATTCTGCAATATGACTGCAAGTCTTTGAGCGTATCATCGAGTGGAAGAAGGTGCTGTGCCTCGTAATGCTTGTCGATAAACGCCAGAGCATTGTATTGCTTCAAGTAGTTGAAAGCAACGGCAGCGGGCATCTTGAATTTCTTGCCGAACTCGACTATGCATAAGTTCATGTACCTTATTTTGTCCATTCTTAATATCTCATTTCTATTTTTGCGGGCCTGCAAGTAGGAGCGTTTGCGTCAAACGCGACCCCTTAGTAGGAGCGTTTGCGTCAAACG
>CAZDQV010000223.1:0-1210 GCA_964507795.1 uncultured Oscillospiraceae bacterium
ATCCGCTTCTCACCTGCAGGTATGAGCCTGTATGGTTAATATCAGAACTTTGTTATGTTTTGGCGGATACTTTTGTATCCGCCAATTTTTTAGGAGGTACAAAGCCATTAGCAGAGAAATCAAAGAAACCCTCATCAATGAGGAAATCCGTTTTAAGGAACTGAGAGTTGTATCAAATGACGGAGAGCAGCTTGGAATCATGTCAAGAGCTGAAGCCCTGGCGCTTTCAGAGCAAAAAGACCTTGACCTTGTATGCATCGCTCCCAAGGCCAACCCGCCTGTATGCAAAATCCTTGATTACGGCAAATACAGGTACGAGCTTCAAAAGAAAGAAAAAGAAGCAAAGAAAAATCAAAAAACAACACAGGTCAAAGAGATACGCCTCAGCACATTTATAGAGGAGCATGACATCAGCATCAAGGCAAAGACAGCAGGCAAGTTCTTAAAGGACGGGGACAAGGTAAAGGTAAGTCTTCGTTTCAGAGGCAGAGAAGCCGCTTACAAAGACAGAGGTCTCAAAGTGATGGAGATGTTTGCAGAAGAGCTTGCAGATATTGCAAGCATCGAAAAAAAGCCGGTGTTTGAGGGAAGGAATCTGTCAATGGTACTGGTACCCAAAACAGACAAGTAGATAAAATATATAAATTCAATATAGGAGGAGATATAATGGCTAAGAATAAAATGAAGTCTCACAGAGGCGCATGCAAAAGAATGAAGGTTACAGGCTCAGGAAAAGTAAAGAGAAACAAAGCGTACAAGAGCCATATACTGACAAAGAAAAGCCCTAAGAGAAAAAGAGGCCTGAGAAAATCAACAACACTTACAAGCGCAGATCTTAAGAGAATGTTAAGATCCATGGGTAAATAAGGGAGGTACAGGAAATGGCAAGAGTAAAAAAAGGAATAAACGCGCATAAAAGACACAAAAAAGTATTAAAGCAGGCAAAGGGCTACTACGGAGCCAAGAGCAAGCAGTTCAAGGCAGCAAATCCTGCAGTTATGAGAGCATTAAGAAGTGCATATGCAGGCAGGAAACAAAAAAAGAGACAGTACAGACAGATGTGGATAGCAAGAATCAATGCCGGAGCAAGAATGAACGGTCTGTCATACAGCAAGCTTATGCACGGACTTAAAGTTGCTGGAATAGACATCAACAGAAAAATGCTTTCAGAGATGGCTATTTATGATGCACCTGCTTTCACAGCTTTGTG
>CAZDQV010000224.1:0-1200 GCA_964507795.1 uncultured Oscillospiraceae bacterium
AGGATAATTTAGACACGCTTATGACTGAGGCCCGGGATTTTTATCTCAATTACGATTACGAAGCTCTGCATAATACAGAGAGCTGAAATTTACAAAGGAGCGCATAAATGTCGAACGACGACAACAGAAAATTTAATAAGTGGGTGATTCTTACTCTTGCAGCGACACTTGCAGTACTTGTTATAATTCTCATAATAGTTGTCGTAGTTGACCCTCTCTTCCACTATCATGCCCCGCTCAACGGCCTTGCATATCCGCTGGGAGACGAGCGATATACAAATGACGGTATACTGCGGCACTTTGATTACGACTCTGTCATTATGGGCAGCTCACTTTCGGAGAATTTCAAGACTTCAGAGGCTGATACACTTTTTGATGCGAATTTTGTCAAGGTGACGACTTATGGTGCTTTGTTCAGAGAGTTAAACGAACAGCTCGAGCGTAACTTTGAATATAACGGCAACTTAAAATATGTCATCCGAGGCATAGATCTCCACTGTATATGCTGGGACAAGGATGAATATACATCTGGCTATAACATACCGGATTTTCTTTACAACAGTAATTCCCTTGATGATGTTTATTATATTTTCAATAAAGAAATGATTGCCAAAGCCTTCAACGTGCTGAAATACACCATCGAAGGCAACACCACAACTTCATTCGATGATTATGCCACCTGGGATAAGCCTTGCGGCACCGATGCTGTTCTCTCAAAATATACGATCACCAATCGCATAGATACTCAGCGCGGACTGACGGACGACGAGCGCAACTTAGTCGCGGCAAATATCACGCAGAATATCACGGCACTTCCTGCAGAACATCCGGAGACCACGTTTATATACTTTTTCACACCGTTCTCTGTCGCCTATTGGGATGAATTGGACAGCCTTGGCAGAACGGAAATCTTTCTTGAGTCCATAGAGCTTGCGGCACGTATGATGCTTGAGCAGCCAAATATTAAAATTTATATGCTGATAAACGATTTTGACACTGTCAGCAATCTTGATTGTTATATTGACCAAATGCACTACAATGCAGATATTTCCTCGCTATTATTAGAATACATGGCGAATGGGGATTATCTTGTTACCGAGGATAATTTGGATACGCTTATGGCAGAGGCTCGGGATTTTTATCTCAATTACGACTATGAAGCTCTGCACGATACGGAGGAATAATTAATGCTTTTTAACT
>CAZDQV010000225.1:0-1185 GCA_964507795.1 uncultured Oscillospiraceae bacterium
CGCGCTCCGCACGATAGTGGGAGCGCTTTGCTTAAATCTGGTGCAAAAAAAATCCACAAATCATTTTAGAAGCAAGATATACAGGATATTTGCAGGGTTCAAATATTATGTGTAACTTTGTGCGCTTAAATAAAGTAAAAGGATAGCGCAGTAAGTTAAACAATAAAAATTCTAATAATATGAAGAAGATCTTTTTTCTGTTGGCAGGGATTGCATGCAGTCTGTTGTCATATTCACAGACCAATCAGGTGGTCTGGAATAATGGTCGAGTACAGTTTGGAATGCCCATTGCGAATGTGGATAGTTTGACATTCCCGGGCACCATTGCGGAATCTGATACCTTCCACTTCATCCTTCCACGCGCTGTCCACGACACCGTTATCAAGACCGTCACAGTCGTTCAACACGACACCGTCTATATACCCGTTGCTGACCATACGCCCGATGGAGTACTCGCAGTTGATCTCGGTCTACCAAGTGGCATCAAATGGGCATCCTGTAATGTGGGTGCAACGACTCCCGAAGGTTATGGTAATTACTATGCATGGGGCGAGGTAACAACAAAAGAGGAGTACTCATGGACGACCTACAAGTATGCTAATGATAGTTACAACACACTTACTAAGTATTGTAATGATTCCACTTATGGTAATAATGGGTTCAAAGATAATAAGACCACGTTGGACTTAGGGGATGATGCGGCTCTTATGAATTGGGGTGGAGTATGGCGTATGCCGACAGAGGCTGAAATAACAGAGTTGCGAACCAACTGCACATGGACATGGACAACACAAAATAATGTCAATGGTTACTTGGTAACAAGTAAGACGAATAGCAACTCCATCTTTCTGCCCGCTGCGGGTTATCGCGTCGTCGCGGATCTCCTCTATGTGGGTTCGTACGGCTACTACTGGTCTTCGTCCCTCTACGGGAGCTACCCGAGCGACGCGTGGTACCTCGACTTCGATTCGGGCAACCAGGGCAGGTACGGCGGCATTCGCAGCTATGGGTGGTCTGTTCGGGCTGTCTGCCAGTAGAACCTTTAGACTTTCCCTCAATAAACAGACAGAAGGAGCAATCCATTGCAAAAGTATATGGGGCGTTGTATGCCTGCGGGCTGCCGATACCTGTATATACACAACAAGAGCAGTCGAGATGTCGGCTGCTCTTGTTGCGTTTTGTTCC
>CAZDQV010000226.1:0-1173 GCA_964507795.1 uncultured Oscillospiraceae bacterium
TAATATCTCTATCTATATTGTAGATTTTTTCTCTGTCCGAAACAATATACAATCACAAGGCAATGTGTCCATTAACAGAAACAAGACCGCACAATGTCAAAAAAAGAGACACAGCCACCAACTGCTATGTCTCATAATTCCTATTTATCCGTCACATAGAATATATTCTCCAGCTCTCGAGCCTCCTCCTCTGACATCTTTTCAGAACCACTCCCATGATTTGTACCGCTTCTCATCTTGAAGAACTGAATTGCAAGCTGCACATCTGCTCCTTTATCGGCACTCTTAGTATAAATTGAAAACTCCTTCTGGCTATATGCAGAAATATATTGCCCTCCTGTGTCTTTTAATTCCTTCCCCTGCATATCTGTGGTGCTGATTCCAATCTCATACCCTCCGCCTTTTTCTATATGTTCATACAAATTAGGGAACTCTTCCTTGGTAATCTGTTTTACTACCACCTTTTGTCCGGCGGTATTCTTTGTCTTTATAAATTCAGGAACTGCGTTACAAGGCCAACTATCAACCAAACTATACTCTACTATTTTCAAATAACCATTTTCACTTTTCCACTGGTACGTTGTTTTCACAGTATATCCGCTCCATAGCAGCGTAACATCTTTTTTATCATTGTCATATATGACAGTACAATTTCCCTTTGCCTTGGCGTCTCCCTTCCAGTGAGCCGTGTCAGATCTTACTACTCCCCCTATATTCAGGCTGTCTGCATCTTTTCTTTCCCAGCCGTCTTTCTTTTGGGTCAGAGAGACAGTCTTAGTGTACTGATTTGATGTAGCGTTATAGAATGTACTCGAAGTGTCCTCCTGAATTGCAGCTATCATAACCTCTGCATAGGCAGACCTGATAGCGGATATATCTGCAGCTTCTCTTGATTTTTCGAGCTGTGCAGAAAACACTGGTATTGCGATTGCTGTCAGGATTGCAATGACAGCTACGACTATAAGCATTTCGGCTATAGTAAATCCGTTATTCTGTTTCCCTTTGTATGTGCATCTTAACATATCGATATCCCTTTGTTTTATTCTGTTTACAGAACCTATACACAGCTATTATATCACATCAATTTCCTTTCGCGTAAAATTTATTTTGCCTGCATTATTACAAAACATGATATACATCCTTTCTTTATAATATAGTATTATCGGTTTATAG
>CAZDQV010000227.1:0-1168 GCA_964507795.1 uncultured Oscillospiraceae bacterium
TGAATGAGATTAAAATTACTTCAGAAAATTTTGAAAATGAAATAAATAATTCAAAAATTCCAGTCTTAATTGACTTTTACGCAAACTGGTGCGGTCCATGCAAGATGCTCTCTCCTCTCATATCAGAGATTGCAAGCGAGTATGCAGGCAGGCTCAAAGTTGGAAAAGTCAATGTTGACGAAGAGCCTGAACTTTCCGCAAGGTTTGAGGTTTTCAGCATCCCGACCCTCATTATCTTTAAGAACGGCAAGGCTGCTTTCAAGTCAGTTGGAGCTATGCCAAAGGATGAGCTCGTGAGGTTCATCTCGCAGGCACTTTAGAAGCGGTAACTACCCGCTCGCAGTAATCTAAGAAGACCATCTCAGAAATTTCTGAAATGGTCTCTTTTGTTTATCTCTTTTACTGGTAATGTGAAAGATGTCATAAGTTTCGCTACTATATCCCTGGATAAATTACGTCTTATTTTTCTTTGTCAATCCATACATACTTCTCGTTTTTAAGTAATTCTGTGAATTCGGCTTTATTTTCATGTCTGTGCCCCAACAGATATGGTCTCATTGCGTTGCGTACTGCTATGATGATTTCATTCTGAACGCCATTATCATACATCTTGGTCAGGGCGAGGGCATATCCCGCATATAAGCCATCTAAATATCCTTCTTGTTGGAAGTTTTTAATTAAAATTTCATCTGGCAGTCCAACGTATCCGCTTGGGACAAGCCCTTGCTCATAAAGGTTATCAGACCACATTTTTATGATTTCTTGGTTGGTTTCAGGATTGCTTTTCATCTGTCGAATGGCTTCAGGGAGTTCTTGCACCTTTTGATCAAGATAATCGAAAAACATTCCTACCAAATTACTCACAATCATAGTGCTTCTGTCATTAACATCATTTTTTGCTGCGCTCCAAATACCGTCTCCTAGCTTAACTCTGTTTCCATTGTCTTCCATTTAATTTCCCTCCTTATAAGAGTATTTGTTATTTTCGCGTGATACTCTAATTTCGTCACGCTCCTGAGATACTATCCACCAAAACAGCCAGCTTATCAATGCTACCCATGAATGACATTATACGATACTTCTCGCCATCTGCGATTATCGTCTGCCCTGCGTAAAGCATCTTGTCAGTCTTGATAATTAGAGCCGTCCCAGGGGTTATATTAAACTT
>CAZDQV010000228.1:0-1165 GCA_964507795.1 uncultured Oscillospiraceae bacterium
TGAAAATAAATTAGATTGCAAATTTTCTAGTACGGAAATTATCAAAACCTTGAAAAATATGAATTTATTAAAAGAAAACTCTATGTATATACCTACTTATCAGAGAACTGATTTAACAGATTATCTACATGAGAAATTTAAATTTAGAACAGATTATGAAATAATGAAATCAACTAAAATAAAAAATTTATTCAAATCTATTTAGGTACGCATTTTTTAAAAGCTGTAGTTGTTGTAGCACAACAATTACAGCTTTTAACTGTCAAACTTCGGATTATAACTCTACTAATTAATGATTCAAATAAATTTGAATCAAATTCTTTTAATTGTTCGTTATTTTCAAAAAGTGATTTCATTTTACTTAAACCTTTTCTTATATCATCTTCAGCATTCATTGAATCTTTTAAGTATTTCATCTCTTTATCCATTTTTTCTATTTTATTAATATTAGCTTGTTTCTTACTTATATACTCATCTTGATTTATTACACCTTCAACCAGAAAAGCTAATAACTTTTCATTTTGCAATGTTAATTCTTTTTTCTGCATTTCAAATTTATTTAATTCTTTTTCAGACGTATTCTCTTTTAATGTTTTTATTACTTCATTTAAGAAATTATTTAGTACACTTTTATTATTCTTATACATAATATTATACATATCTACAAAGCATTTTTCAATTATTTGCTCATTCATTGTTTTACAATTAGGACAATGTATTTTTCCTAGTTTTACAAAATTCATACATTGCCAAGTTCTTTTGCTGTATGGTGTGCTAGAATACAAATTTCTTCTAGTCATTACCTGTCCACAAAAGCCACAATATAATCTACTGCTAAATGCATACTTCCTACTATAATTTCCCTTTTGTCTGCCAGTATCTCTATTGGCAATTCTCTTATTTAATATTTCTTGTGCTTTTTCAAAAATTTCAGCAGAAATAATTCCCTCGTGATGCTCTCTAATATAATACTGGTCTTCTTCTCCCTTATTTATTAATCGCTTATGAGTAATAGGATCTGTTGTAAATGTTTTTCCTTGTAAAATATCTCCCTTATATTTTTCATTCTTTATTATTCCTATTATTGTAGAAGTACACCAGTTATTACTTCCTTTGATAGTTTTATAATTTAGTTCTTTAAGCTCTCTAGCTAGAACTTGACATC
>CAZDQV010000229.1:0-1151 GCA_964507795.1 uncultured Oscillospiraceae bacterium
GTGCCTTGAGAAAGGGATTATTCCGCATGTTATCGCAGCTGATGGCAAAGATGGAGTAAATAGCAAACCACATGCGTGGTCATAAAATTTACTTTCAATCTAGAAAGACTCTGCGAATTTGCCAAATTAAATCCCTCGGAAAATTCTTGCCTTGACGGGCGTAAGATATTATAATAGAGGCAGAAAATATTATAACATAGCTCCTAAGCAATGTCGCTATGTTTCAATGTTTCCGACCTTGCGGCAACGCCGAACATATAATACGTTGGAAACATTATAACAAGAAAGAGACGATGAAGGGAAAGGTATTGCATATGGGAAATGAGATTATAATGTCGGACGAAAAACTTACCCTGTTCCATGGCTCGAAAGCAGGTATTATGGGCAATATCAAGCCGCTCAGCCGAGAAAATTGCGACTTTGGGCGTGGATTTTACATGGGAACGGAAGCTTCGCAGCCTTTGACCTTGATTTGCAACTACGAGCGTGCCAGGCTCTATACAGTCAATTTTGACCTTTCTGGTTTGAAAATCCTTGACTTGGAAGTCGGACTTGACTGGGCGCTTTTGGTGGCGTATAACAGGGGCAAGATGGAGCCAGCTAAAGGCACCGCAACCTATGAACGTATTGCGGGAATGGCGGACGGAGGCGATGTAATAGTTGGATTTATTGCAAACGACAGAATGTTCGTTGTGCTCGACAGGTTCTTCAAGGGCGAAATCACAGACGAGGCTCTCATCCACAGCCTCGCAGCTCTTAAACTCGGCAAGCAATATGTTGCATTAACAGAAAAAGCTTGCAATCAGATAGAAATCGTTGACGAAAAGCTTTTGGATGAATCAGAGCGTGAAAGCCTGAAAATAGAGAGTGAAGAAAATCGTTCAAAGGGGATTGCTTTGGCTGATGAGATTTGCCGTCAGTACCGCCGCGAGGGACGTTTCTTTGATGAAATTTTGGAGGCAGGTCAATAGATTGGAGAGCGTGAAAATATGGAGAATGTGAAAAAAACAATTGAACTCGACACGCAGCAATTTGGGCTCTGCGATATACAGGGCAGACTTTTTGAGCTTGCTCTTAGGAAGGGTTATGACTGCAGGGATTTTGTCGAGAAGTTCATGAATAGCAGGGTGGCTGCCGCACTTGACGATGTG
>CAZDQV010000230.1:0-1145 GCA_964507795.1 uncultured Oscillospiraceae bacterium
TTGTTCTTAATCATTGAAATTTCAACGATTAAGCCCACTTATACGCTTCAAATCATATAAAAGAACCCCCTCAGATTGTATTGCATCTAAAAAGCTTTTGTCGAGGCTTGCTGTCGTAACGACATCAACAGGCTTATCAAAGGTATCTTCAAAAGCATTGCAAAGTCCTCCGAAGCCAAAGCCGCGAACCTTGCCTTTGTCTATACGAAAATCAAGATCTGATGCCTCATTTGCATCACCTCTTGCATAGAAACCAAACAGGTATATTTTTGCTATACCGAATGCTTCTGCAATTTCACTAACCTTTGCAATTATCTCTTCAAGTGTATATATCTTTTCATTCATTCCTGTACTCCTTCTTTGACCATGCATTTCTTGCCACAAAAGCTGATGCCGTATTTTTGCACAATATCATACCTTGCCTTTCCGTTTGAATATATGTATAATATATAATATATTCAAAAAATATTCAACACTTTTTTACACATTGTTCATACAATTCAATTGAGATACAGCTGTGACACATGCTTCAGTAATACAAAAGTGTCATTCAAAGGCTCAACTCAATCATGGCTAAGGGTTTTACTGTTCTTGTGGGTGATGCGGGTGGTGCAGACAGGCTGCCCGGGATTACGGAGCAGATACCGTTATTTCAAACAGTTTGAACCTGAAGGAGAAATATTCATGCAAAAGAAAACAGACCGGCTGATAGAGCTGATATCACAGACTTTACCACCGTGGGAGGCGGAGAATATGATTTTTCTGTCGAAACACTTGCCAGAATTTGTGAGAAATTAGATTTGGATTTTGATATCAGCCTGAAGGGAATGAAAATTTTAGATGAAGAATAAACTGCCCCGGGGCAGTTTATTCCTGATAAAAGCCTTTAGTTGCATCGGATTTTTTTGTAATCATAGCAGAACCTCCATGTAATGCAGTGCCTTAGGTTTCACGCGAAGCTGATCCGCATACTGCATAAACTTGTGAATATTTCTGTTCTTGGACGCTGCATAGCGTTTCATGGCTTCTCCGACAATTTGAATGTCGCTCCTGCTTCCGTAACCTGTGCCGCAGTAATCGTACCGTTATCTGACTCTTTCAGAAGTTCTTTGATTTTATTCTTAGCATTCATATCCATCACCTCG
>CAZDQV010000231.1:0-1143 GCA_964507795.1 uncultured Oscillospiraceae bacterium
CTTTAAAAAAATCAAAAAAAGGTATTGACAAAAGGGAGGGTGTTTGGTAAGCTAATATAGCTGTCGCCGAGAGGCCGGCAGCGATATTCTTTTTCAAAAGTCAAAAAAAGTTCTTGACAGACTAAGACTTATGAGATAGAATATTAAATGTTCGCAGCGAATGCGGACGTGAACATTGAAAACTTCATAGTGTAAAGATTTAGTCAGGAAAACTACGGTTTTCCAATATGATTAAAGAGTACAATCAATCATCAGATTGGTAAGAATTCTAAATGGATTCACGTACAATTCTTTTGAAAAAACAAACAATAGCGAGAACGCAAACGCGTTTATCGAGTCAGAGATTTAAATGCTTTTAAGGAAGCTTTAGATACCATTTAATTAAGAGTTTGATCCTGGCTCAGGATGAACGCTGGCGGCGTGCCTAACACATGCAAGTCGAGCGAGAAACCTTTCAATGAAGCTTCGGTAGATTTGGGAGGCGGAAAGCGGCGGACGGGTGAGTAACGCGTAGGCAACCTGCCCCTTGCAGAGGGATAGCCTCGGGAAACCGGGATTAAAACCTCATAATGCTTTTGAAGCACATGCTTTAGAGGTCAAAGATTTATCGGCAAGGGATGGGCCTGCGTCTGATTAGCTAGTAGGTGAGGTAACGGCTCACCTAGGCGACGATCAGTAGCCGACCTGAGAGGGTGATCGGCCACATTGGAACTGAGACACGGTCCAAACTCCTACGGGAGGCAGCAGTGGGGAATATTGCACAATGGGCGAAAGCCTGATGCAGCAACGCCGCGTGAAGGAAGAAGGCCTTTGGGTCGTAAACTTCTGTCCTAGGGGACGAAAAAAATGACGGTACTCTTGGAGGAAGCCCCGGCTAACTACGTGCCAGCAGCCGCGGTAATACGTAGGGGGCGAGCGTTATCCGGAATTATTGGGCGTAAAGAGTACGTAGGTGGTTTTTTAAGCACAGGGTTTAAGGCTAAGGCTTAACCATAGTTCGCCTTGTGAACTGAGAGACTTGAGTGCAGGAGAGGAAAGCGGAATTCCTAGTGTAGCGGTGAAATGCGTAGATATTAGGAGGAACACCGGTGGCGAAGGCGGCTTTCTGGACTGTAACTGACACTGAGGTACGAAAGCGTGGGG
>CAZDQV010000232.1:0-1141 GCA_964507795.1 uncultured Oscillospiraceae bacterium
ATAATTACAAGGGGCTGGATGATTATTTATCTGCAAAACAATTTAAGCGGGGCTAGTTGCCCCGCTTGTTGTTAAGCCATATTGATTGGAAACAGTGTAACTACAGCTTAAGTGTAGTCCACTTGCCATATATCGTACCCATCATTGAATCATAGTTTACTCTGCGAACTCTTACCTTCGATACAGACTTGCTTGCTTTATATAAGGTGCTGCTAGAGAAATTGGATGCGGTCTTCCACTTGCCGTTTTTCGTTTTCGTCTGAATTTGGAAGAGCTCTTCTGAATTTTCTGGGTGTACTGAATGCTTTACACAAACAATATGAACTTTTCTACCCTCAGCCCACAGGCTTACCTTGCTTGTATCTACTACAAACGCATAGAAGTTATATACGGCATAGGTGGTATTCCTGAAATACGTCAAGGTATGAATGCCTAGATGTGCTTCATCGCTAGCCTTCATAGATACTAAACCAGATTCGCCTACATCCGTATAACAATTCCATTTGCTACCAACCATTGCACTATCATTGTATCGAACAATAAACGAGTCCGTTAACAGATCCGTAGGGGTATCATAGCCTTCTGGAGGCGTTAAAGTTACGGTTGCACCACCGCGTTCGAGAACCACGGTGTTTTCTAATGTCCTATCTATCTTTGCTAATGTTTGCCCATTTTTAGCAGCTGCCAATGCTTTGTTATTCTCCTGCATCTCCTCGAGTGTCATGGCAAATGATTCGCTTGCGCTGCCCAAAACAAGAACGAGCACTAATAACATCGCAGTTAATACTTTCTTTCTCATTTTAAAGTCTCCTTACTGTTGCATTTTCAAAATTGAGTATAAGTTCCTATTCTTCCGCTTCGTTTAAGTCAGCGATATTCGCTTCTGGATTTTCAATTTCTTCAGCTGTCCACTCAACATCCAAAATATCCGATGCGTCTCTAGTGTCGCTCGCATATTTCTCAGGGTTACTGAGAATAGTATCTCTAAGTGTCCTCTGAAGCTTGATGCAGCACGGTTTAAACGACAAATACGTTATTCCGCCGCCAATTACGCCGCTAACAAGTGGGATTGCCTTCTTGAAGAAGCCTGCAAAAATTTGCTTTGTCATGTTCACACCGAACCATTTGGAAATGGATTTTA
>CAZDQV010000233.1:0-1137 GCA_964507795.1 uncultured Oscillospiraceae bacterium
TCCATCCTTGTAGGCTCTGTACAGATAATGATTTGTGCCGTCATGGTGGATATCCTCACAGCGAAAGTCGCCGTTTCTGTCAACATACCAGGTTGTGTAATCATAGTCGGAGTAAAGGCAGTCACGGATATTGCCGCTTGGAATTTCCTTATATGCCATGCGTCTGCCGTTCCAGAGGCCGAGATCGGCGATAACAAGAATCGGCTCATTCAGCTGAATATTGAGATTGGTGCGCTCATCGTCGAGATACTCGCCGTTGCGTTCATACATCAAATCTTCAAGCATAGACGGGCTCGCCTCCGGATATTCCTCCGCTAAATCGTCCTTCCAATCATCAAAATCCAAATCGTAATTCGACCATATGACATGGCGTTCATCTTTGGCTGTCATCGTGCTTCACCTCGATTTTTCTGCATTTCTTGTTCTTTCGTAGTGTCAGCGGACTCAACCTCTGCGTTGCAGCGTTCCATACGCTCGGCAAATTCGCAGATATGATAGAGATTGTCTCCACCGCGCCCGACCTCAAGATGATAGTCGTCGATATATCTGCACTGGCGTGTGACAACATCTCCGTCGGGGTAGCGAATACGGATCGTGCCGCCGTCGGGAATACGAAACTGCTCCCTATAATTGCTGTTGATGAAGCGAATGCCTTTCTCTGCGTTTTTCAGATGGCCGTCCAGCCATTTGCGGACATAGCAATAGCAGTAGAGGTTGTATTCGCCCTTGTTGGGGTTCACCCGCATCAGATAGCTGTAATTATCGGTATCCACGCGGAAGCCGAAATTGTTGCTGTCGGTCTGCATTTTCGCGTCAAGATGCTCTCTGCAAAACTTAGCGAGTGCAGGTCTGTTTTTGAGAAACGCGCCGTTATCGCCGAAGCGGAGCTCGTTAATGACTTCATCAAACTCGGCCTTAAATTCATCGGTTTTCAGATACTCTCTATGGTTATCCCATGAAGAGAAAAAGCCCTCTCCGCTTGTGTCCATATCCGCTCTCAGGTGACCGATACATCCGGTCTGTCCCTGAATCTGCGTTGACTGCGTGTAGGTGTAAAGGTCCTCTGCTCTTGTGGTCGGCCTTACCGTCATTTCAATGCTCATCGTGCGTCACCTCTGTCTTTCTCTTTTACGATAC
>CAZDQV010000234.1:0-1134 GCA_964507795.1 uncultured Oscillospiraceae bacterium
GACGAGGGGCTGATGTCGTGGCTGCGTGGACGCATTATTCCCAAAAACAGAGAATTCGTGAACAGCTTTCTTGCCAAGAACGGACTCTCCCATGATGACACACGAGGGATTCTCAGAGTGTGCCGTGGCTTATCACTTAACGACAGCTATTGGGTGGTCGAGGATGACTTTGATGGAACATTTGCCCAATATAATCTCTATGAAAATGCGTTTGTAAAGGTTCTCTCGCTTATCGCATATACAGGCTATGGCAGCTCCAGAGTAAGAGGATTTTCCTCTTCCCCGGAATTTACCACTGCGGGCATGCTTAGAAAAGGCTGGAGGCGCATTAACGGCAGGATCATGCTCTTTAAGGGCGGCACCAGTGGAGCGGCAAATGCAGGCAATGAGCCTTACAGTGAATTTTATGCATCTCAGATTGCTGAACGTATGGGCGTGAAGCATGTTCCATATAAACTGGCCAGCTGGAAGAAATGCATCTGTTCTACCTGTGAACTCTTCTGCGATAAAGATCATTCCTATGTCCCAATCTATCGGCTGGTCGAGAACTGCACGTTGAGAACAGCTGCGCAGTATTGTAAAAATATGGGCGTTGATGTTTACAATGAATTTGTTGATATGCTTATTTTTGATGCATTGATTTATAATGAAGACCGTCATTTCGGCAATTTTGGAATGATGGTAGACAATAAAACGAATAAGCCATATGCATTTGCCCCGATTTTTGACAATGGCATATCTTTGTTTAATTATGCGATGCAGGATGATATTGATAATCTGGATGCATATGCCAGGACCCGATCCTCGGCATACGGCGTGCCATTTGACAATATCGTAAGGGAATTTATCACTCCGAGACAGAAGGAGAAGCTCTGCAAGATGATTGGCTTTAAATTCTGCCGGGATCGTAACTATAATCTCCCTGCAAAAAGGCTTAAGGCAATTGAAAAATATCTGCAGATACGCGTGAGAGAAATGCTTGACATGCCGAAAAAAAATGAGAAAACTGATATTCATGGATCCCTGTAGAATTATTTATATGATTCGTTTGAATTATTGAATTTTATGCTGCAAATCTGGCCGCAAATCCTCCCGATTTTTCGGTTGACACGGTAAGTGGTGCTGCAGTATAAT
>CAZDQV010000235.1:0-1122 GCA_964507795.1 uncultured Oscillospiraceae bacterium
CACAGGGGAAGGCACATGGAAATGGCTGTGCAACCTTAAAGGAGAGAAGGGCGACCAAGGTGACCAAGGCGAAAAAGGTGACACTGGTGCCCAAGGCGCATCAGTGAGATATGGCACAACCGCACCAAGCAGTTCTTTGGGCAATGATGGTGATTTGTACATCAACTTCTCAAATTGGTATATGTATGCCAAAGAAAATGGTTCGTGGAATTACAAGGGCTGTTTCAAAGGTGAAAAAGGTGACAAAGGCACCGACGGTGCTTCAACCGCTGATGCATTGGTTTACACTGGTTTTGATGGCCATGTGTGGCAAGGTGCAACCAGAACAAGCATCATAGCCGCTCAAACTGGAACAGTTGACGAAAATATACGAGAAAACACATTGACAATCACAGAAACAATGCAAACATATTATCCAGGTCAATATCTCGATTTGACATCAAATCAAATTGCCATTATGAGCAGTTATTTCCCAAATATTGGCAAAACACAATATAGTGGCACAAAGATTGCTAGCATAACAATTTATGCAGAAAAAGAAGGAAGCCTTTACATTGGCACAGCAAAAGTTGCAGATGTTATTGATGCGAAGAAAAATAGTCGGTCAACAATCACCAGTTCAACCGCAGAATATAAAGTTGTTGCTGGCAAAAATGAAATTATCCTAAATCTTCAAATTGGCGACAACGAAACACTTGTTATTGGTGGAAACAATTCTGTTGGAATCTACTATGCAACAGGAATCCCAGTGCCAGACACACTTGGTGGCTACGCCCTCATCAATGGCGAATATAACAGCGACATCATCCAAATGACAAATGGCTACAACGACACCTTGGCAATTGAAATTAAAGTTGGGGCTTGGTCTCAAACTAGTGAAATCGCTTACATTGACACATTAGCGGAAGCTGTTGTTGATCAGGTAAGTGGATATAAACTTATTGATGGTTCTGATGAATCGTATGGTATAGTTATGGCAGAAAATTCGTCAGCTGATCCTGGATATTCAGGCAAAACGATTTCAAAGTTGGGATTTATCTTTGCGAATACATATACTCTTAAAAATTCTGGAAATTATGAAATAATATCATATAGTGATACTAATCAACCAACGGAAGTTTA
>CAZDQV010000236.1:0-1120 GCA_964507795.1 uncultured Oscillospiraceae bacterium
ATGGCATTTGCGCCAAGCTTGCCTTTGTTTGGTGTGCCGTCAAGCTCTATGAGGAGGGCATCAAGACCTGTCTGGTCAAATACATCCCACCCTATAATCTCATCAGCAATTATATCATTTACATTCTCTACTGCCTTGAGTGTACCTTTACCAAGATATCTTGCCTTGTCTCCGTCTCTTAACTCCACAGCCTCATGCACTCCTGTTGATGCTCCTGATGGAACTATGGCTCTGCCCATTGCTCCGTCATCAAGATAAACTTCAACCTCTACAGTAGGATTGCCTCTGCTGTCTAAAACCTCTCTTGCTATTACATCTTCTATAAATGCCATTAATCTGTCCTCCTTTATCTTTGTAATCAGAAATCAACGATTTGGATAAAGTCCCCGGGCACAAGGCTTGCTCCGCCCACAAGCGCCCCGTCGATATCTGCCATATTCATTATCTCGCCTGCATTGGCAGGTTTGACGCTGCCGCCATACTGGATTACAACGCTGCATGATGTATCATCATCATACAGCTCTGAGATGACTGACCTGATGAATCCGCACATCTCATCCGCCTGCTGTGGCGTTGCTGTTTTGCCTGTGCCTATGGCCCATACAGGTTCATATGCTATCACCATGCATGCAACCTGTGATGCCGCAAGCCCTGCAAGTCCGTATACAAGCTGATTTCTTACGATTTCCTGCTCATTTCCCGCTTCTCTCTGCTCGAGGTTTTCTCCCACGCACATGATAGGGATGATGTCTGTTTCAAACAGTTTGTGGAGCTTTTTGTTTACAGTCTCATCTGTCTCTGCAAAGTACTGTCTTCTTTCGGAATGACCGACTATACAGAAATCAACTCCGATTTCCTCAAGCTGCTTTGCTGAGATTTCTCCGGTATATGCTCCTTCGTCAGCAAAGTGGATATTCTGTGCACCAAGGAGCACTCCTGTACCCGCAAAAGCTGTTTTGAGCGCGGCAAGCTGTGTGTAAGGCGCACATATTGCGGCTCTCACATCTGTCTCATCGGGTTTGTAAAGCCCTGCGAATTCTTTTGCAAAGCTTACAGCCTCTGCTGTTGTCTTGTACATTTTCCAGTTGCCTGCTATTAAAGGTTTTCTCATATCTGCCTC
>CAZDQV010000237.1:0-1106 GCA_964507795.1 uncultured Oscillospiraceae bacterium
CGTACCTTTTGTAGGCTTTAGCTTCCCAGCGCTGCTTAACCTCTGTACTCGTCGTTGTCTTCCTCTTTGCCATTTTCCTTCCTTTCCCCGCAGTGCGGTATGTCTCCATTATACAAAATGTTGTGCGGTATGTCAATGCACCGCTTGCCATAAGTCTTTGCTAACTATCGGTTCGTGCGTGCCCTGGTATTTCGTCCCGGCATGAGTCACGATACCGATGTAAAAATCATTGTTTACTATGTTTCCGACTTGCTGTTTACTCCACGTGCCGCCTGTTGCGGACGTGATCCGCGCCGCGTTGAGCTTATCCGCCGTCTTTTGGTAGCTCCTAAGCTTGCCTTGCAGCGCAAAAACCTGCGTTATGATGTCCGCCCTCGTCTCATCCGGCACGATGCTTTTACCCTGCCACTTGTAGCCATCAGGAGCACGGCCGCAAGCCTTTTGCCCGCTCTTTGCTTTTGTGCGCCGCCCCGCGGCGAGTTTCCGGCTTATGAGCATTCTATCGTACTGGTCAAGTATCTCAAGTATCCCGTTGATTAAAAAGTCGTTTGGGTCTATGCTGTAGACCGTGTACGACGGCTGTTCCAAACTCACGATATCCGCTCCAATTTTCCTAAGCTCGTGATGTATCAGCACTTTCACCGTGTCGCTTCTCCAAAGTCTGGAAGTGTTGAGCACTACTATCTTGTCACCCTTCTCAAGGGCGGCGAGGAGGGCGTTTAAGCCCTCTCTGTCCGCTACAGTGCCGCTAACTCCTGCGTCTTGGTAAATGCTCCCCGCGTCTACTCCGTAAGCCGTGAGCCGTTCCCTTTGAGTCTCAAGCCCGAAACCGTGCGCGGCCTGCGTCTCAGTGGATACCCTGCAATATCCGTAAATCATGTCCTCAGCTCCTCTTCGCTTTAATTGTCGCTTTCGTCTCCCTCGATGTATAAGTATAAAAACTTTTCGCCGTTTATATATTCTGACTCCTTCTTATACCCTATTGTAATCTCTAGCTCCTTTGATAGTGCTGTGATGTACTTGTTTAGCGTTCCCAGACATCCCAAAACGTAATCGTTTTTACTATCTCCCTTTACGGAGTAAATATCGCCGTACAGCTCCGAATG
>CAZDQV010000238.1:0-1097 GCA_964507795.1 uncultured Oscillospiraceae bacterium
TTTTCAATACGATCAATGCCTTCAAATAAATTTTTTACTAAATATAATTTATAATTTGCATATTCATAAACATATTTAAGCATTCTATAATCTTTTTTTATAGTGGAATTTGACTTTACTCTTTCTTCCTGTAAAAAGTCTTCAATTTGTTTTTTAGTTACTTTTTCTATTGGAATATTAGCAAATTTATGCTTTTTAATTCTTTCTAATGTTGACATATTAGTATTGTAAGCATTTGCTTTCGTTTTTCCCATTCTATATTTTGAATCTTCAATTTCTTTTGCTAAAATTGCTATTGTTTTTTCTGTTCTTTTCAATTCAATAGAACAACCAGACCTTTTCATTTCTAATTTGTATTTATACATTTTATCTAATGCTTCTTCTTGTGTTTTAGCAGTAAATGTCTTTCTAATTACTTCTCCTGTTTCTATATCTTTTCCTATTGTTAAAGTTGCTTTATGTTGTTCATTAATATAGAACTTATCGCATTTATCAGCATTTTTACATTTTCTACATTTATCACAATTATTCATTGATTTTTTGTTTTTTCTATTTTGACAAAAAGATCTATCTTTGCATTTCTTACATATAGGACACATAGATAATTCAGAGTTCTTTTTTTCTGTTTTTATTATATATGTTCCGACTGTATAACCTTTATTACTCATAATATTTCCTCCATTTCTTAAATTTTTTGAGGAAATACCTTGCTCAATTTTTAAATTGGTAGTATAATTATTTTACAAATATATCGAACAGGGTATTTCCTGTTTACTAGAAGATTTAATGTGCTAGATTAAGTCTTCTTTCTTTTTTATTCTACCATAATTCTTTTATGGCTTAAAAATTCATTTAAACAATCAGCTTTTATCCAAAACTTTCTGCCTATTTTTATACTTGGAAAATCTTCTTGATGAAATAATTGCAAACACTTTTGTTTTCCAATATGCAATAATTTGCATACATCATCTGTTGAGTATAGTTTAATGTCAATTTCTTTTAAATTCTGCATATTTTTACCTCCTTTCCTTGACAATACCTACTTAATATAGTATAACTATATTGTGAGAGATTTGTCAAAACTATTTAAAATTGTA
>CAZDQV010000239.1:0-1089 GCA_964507795.1 uncultured Oscillospiraceae bacterium
TATAGTAAACGACATAAATAAATTTACTTTGAAATAATTTTGATATTGTGTTATACTTTGTGTGGGAGGTGCTGTAATATGAACGTTAGAAAGTATAACACAGATCCTAAAATTCTCTTAGAACAAGGGAAGGCCATTATGTCGTCATCTGATGATTCCAAATATCATTTCAGGGTATTTGCAGTAAACATGGTATTGTCCGGTTGCTCCGCGTCTCAGATTGGGGAAATGGCAGGCATCAGCAAAGCTGCTATTACCGGTTGGGTGAAAACTGTTGACGAACAGGGATTTGAAGCTTTAAGAACAAAACAACGTCCCGGACGCCCCAGAAGGCTTTCCGATGAACAGCTTTCAGAGATTGATACTACATTGCAATCCGACCCAAACGAACAAGGTTTTAAAGTATGGGACGGCTCCAGCCTATCAGCATATATTAGCAAGACGTATGGCATTAACCTCAGCATAAGACAATGCCAGCGATTATTTCATACTCTTGGGTATTCACATATTAGGCCGCAACCGTATCCATCCAAGGGATACGAAGATACAGAAGAACGTACAACCTTTAAAAAAACGCTCTGAAATAGAGATAGACGATAGTTTGATTCTTGTATATCAAGATGAAGTACATTTTCAAATACAGACGACTGTTGCATCAAGCTGGTACAAAAAAGGAAGTAAACCTACAGTAAAATCATTTCCAGGGAGACACAAAACATCTTACAGTGGATTTGTAATTCCGGGCACTGGAGAATTATTTATCTCCAAGCCTGAAAAGTTCAACTATATTACAACCATAGAGTCTGTTAGGGAGTTTATCAAGAATTGTCCTCCGCCTGCAGGCAAACGTTACGCCATAGTAATGGATAATGCTCCATGGCATAAGAAAACAATCCGGCTGGTAGAGGAAGAGGCTCATTCAGAGTATGCAGATATTCTAAAAAGCGTCACGTTTGTAAAGCTACCACCATACTTTCCGGATTTAAACCCTATTGAGCAGGTATGGCGCATAACTCGCAGGGAGAATACACATAACACCTTTTTCGCAAATATTGGTGTACTTGAGGCAACAGTAGACGAGGCCTTTGC
>CAZDQV010000240.1:0-1089 GCA_964507795.1 uncultured Oscillospiraceae bacterium
ATCTCTGGCTTCTGAAATCGCAGACAGCAAAGTACGTGAAGCAACCCTGAGAGGGGAGATTGCAACGAACAATGCAACCGTACAGGGGCAGATTGCACAGGTCGCATCCAACGCAACCAACGGCATCAACGTCCTCAACGCTGCATTGACCTGCTTGCAGAACACCGTATCTGGCATCACTGCAACCTACGTTCCATCTGCGAAGGTGACACCGTTACCGATGAACACACTGAACAGCTGGACATCGCCAAGTTCTACCACCACTTCAACCACCTGATATTGGAGTAGAGCATGGCATTGAATAACGAAGCTGTGCAACTTGCGCTGGCAGACTTTGTGGACAACAAGGTACTGCCAGCAATCAGTGAGGATAACTCTGCTGTCCGCTGGATGATAGGCGGCGTGTCTACCGTTGGACTTGCACGCATGAAAGACTTGATACACACCTATCGTCCATTGCTTTTGGCTATGGGATTCCTCGACGCTGACGGCAACTTTGTGCTGGATGTAATCGAGCGATTTCTCAACTCCGCTTTTGACAGACAGGAAACACTGCGAATTCCGTTACTCGGAGTACCGTTCAGATTTGACCGGACTGACGGCAGTTATCTCATTGAGGCACTTAAACGATACGGAGGCTAGACATGGACAAGACTTGGCTGGAACACAGGATGAACATCACCCACGACCTGCTGGGCAGGAAACTTGACGAACTGCACGACATTCCAGTGGGAGATCTGGACGCAGAAGAAGTGGACATGATCCACCATATCTATGAGGCTTTTCACTACATCTGCGAGATAAAGCAGAAGATGCAGTAAAATGATCCTGTCCATATGGATGGCCACTTAGGCTGTCCATATGACTTGCACAAAATAGTGCACACAATATATTTAACCAGTTGAACTTAAACAGGAAGGGTTACTTCTCTCCAGCACCATACTATACAGAAAAACGGTAAATCATGTGGTTTACCGTTTTTTTCATCCAGACACCTTCAGGTCACCAGAACAGGTGAAAACATCCCGGTACAGACAAAAAGCTACCCACCGGCATAGCCGGTGGTTCTTCATATCGCCTGTAAGGCTC
>CAZDQV010000241.1:0-1061 GCA_964507795.1 uncultured Oscillospiraceae bacterium
AGAGAAGGACTGACATATAATCAGGGAGGTAACCAATGAGTAAACTGATGACAAACAGAGGAGAGACTCTGGTTGAGACTCTCATATCCATCATAATAGTAGTTATAAGTGTTGCATTTCTTGTTACCTCTGTCACAGTTGCTTCAAAGATAAATGCCAAGGTTAAGGATAAAGTATCCGATACATTGTCATTTAAATATTCTGAGAGTGTACCTACTGATGGCACTGTTACCGCAACCGATGTAATTGATAGTGGCGGGATTAAGGTTAAAATTTATGAGAGTAACGGATATTACTACTATGTCAAGGAGTGAGGATTATGGACAAAATTAAAACTAAACAGGGTATGTCCATAGTTGAGCTTTTGTCTGCGATAGCAGTCATGCTGCTTGTGAGCGTTGTACTTGTGACAGGAGTAAGACTTGGAGTCAAAGCATATACCAAATCAGTATCCATGTCAGAGGCACAGGTGCTTTGCAGCACCCTGACCACAATAGTCAGTGATGATCTCAGATATGCCGGGACTGTTTATCCAAACAGCACTGCAGATGATGGGACTACGGTATTGAAATTGTTTGTTCATGGTAAAGGCGAAGGATATTATAAGTCTGATGACGATGGACAGGTTGTTTTTCATAGAGATACTGAGGGAGATGCCAAATTACTTGGTAAAGGTTCATATCCTTACGGTCTTAAAGCTGAGGTTACTGTGAAGCTCAAGGATGATAACACATTTACTGCTGAAGTTAAAGTTACAAGTAAATCAGATAATGTTCTTTCACAGAATACATTTGAGGTTAAGCCTGTAAATGGAATGAAGATAACAGAGACAACTGGAAGTTGATATTTGGAATAAGGTGTGGAGGTGTCACAGGGCACCTCCTATAAAATTGTTATGATTTGCCATAATATATCATAAATGCATTAATCAAGGAATTAAATATATGTAGCTCCAAGCCTGAATCGTGACTATAACCAAACCGATTTGAGGCAAAAGTGTGGCGGTGCTGCAAAAAGTTACATAAAATTCTATAAAAAAGCCCATCAATCGTTGGAATTCC
>CAZDQV010000242.1:0-1060 GCA_964507795.1 uncultured Oscillospiraceae bacterium
GGTTCCCGCGCCGTTGTAGAAGCAATCGCCGAGGTTGTTCTGCGCGTCGGCGTAACCCTGCTCCGCGGCTTTCAGATACCATTCGAACGCCTTCGCGGCGTCCACCGCGGTTCCCGTGCCGTGGTAAAAATCGCCGAGGCTGTTCTGCGCTTTGGCGTAACCCTGCTCCGCGGCTTTCGTGTACCATTCGAACGCCTTCGCGTCGTCCGGCTCGGTTCCCAGTCCGGAGAGGTAACATCGGCCGAGATTGTCCTGCGCTTCGACATCGCCCTGCTCCGCGGCTTTCAGATACCATTCAAAGGCTTTTGCGCGATCCTGCTCGGTTCCCACGCCGAGTTCATAGCATTGGGCCAAATTATTCTGCCCGGACAAATTGCCCTGCTCGGCGGCTTTTTGATACCATTCGAACGCTTTCACGGGATCCTGTTCGACGCCGATGCCGCCGCGGTAACAGCTGCCAAGACTGTTCTGCGCCGCGGCAAGGCCTTGATCGGCCGCTGTTTGATACCATTCGAACGCTTTGACGGGATCCTGTTCGGTTCCGATACCGTTCTCAAAGCACAGGCCCAGATTGAACCCCGCGTACGCGGACCCCTGCTCGGCCGCTTTTTGAAACCGGTCGAAAGCCTTCTCGTAGCTCTGTTCGATTCCTTCGCCGTGGCAGGAGCAATAGCCGGCGCCGCTCTCCGTGTCGGATTGATCCTCCCCGGCGGCGTTGGGGTACCACGCGAAGGCGTTGTCTGTTTCGTTTCCTTCGCGGTTGTTGTAGCCCCAGCCGATACCGAACTGCGTGTAAGCGTAGTCCTGCTCGGCGGCTTTCTGAAACCACTCAAAGGCCTTCTCGTAATCTTGTTGGGTTCCCAGGCCGTTTTGGTAGAGGGTGCCCAGGCTGTTCTGCGCGTCGGCAAGGCCCTGCTCGGCGGCTTTTTGATACCACGCGAAGGCCTGCTCGTAGTCTGTTTCGGTTCCTATGCCGTAGTTGTAACAACGGCCCAGATTGAACTGCGCGTAAACGTAGCCTTGATCCGCGGCTTTTCGATACCAGGCGAACGCTTGGACG
>CAZDQV010000243.1:0-1050 GCA_964507795.1 uncultured Oscillospiraceae bacterium
TCCAGCACATCTACCAGACGGCAGACTTTTTCAAAGGTATCACGTATGAAGCCCAATTCACGGGCTTTCCTGCCCAAAGTCATTCTGTCAAATTGCATCATAGTCTGTTACCCCTTTATCTATTATGTGCATCAGGTTTTTCGGCGCATATAGCTTCCATTCCTCGTGCCAGATGAAGTCTTGTCTTTCGCTTGATAGATAGGACTTTCCTTTCGGGAGGCGTGATTTACACAAGTCAAAAAAACAATCAGAGAGGCCGAGACTGCCTGCAAAGGCAGACAGGATATATCCCGTTTTCTGATAGAGAAAGCCGCTTTCATACTCAGCGAGACAGGCAAAAAGTGCTGCTTCATCCAGCGCGGGAATCAGTACAAGACAGCGCAAAAGTTCTTCCAGCCCACCGATTTTCTCAAACAGATTGATAGAATCAAGCACCGTCCGTTCCAACGTTGTGACTCGGATGCCGTTTATCTCTGTAACACCGCCAGTAATGCGTGGGGCAACACGCCGGTATGTCACTCCATCGTATTCAAAATCCCGAAAACGGCTCTCGCTGGTCACTTGTGTTTCATAAAAAACCTGATTACTGTAACCGTAAACCTCAAAAGCACTGTGATACGATACAGCGGCATCGTTGCTGATGTGAGAGGCAATCACATAACGACTGACAATAGGCTGTTGGGTTTCCAGACTGATGACAACATATAAATCTCGCTTTACACGCTCGATGTAACCTTTCTTTTGATACTCCCGGCACATCCATTTGGTCGCCGCCTCGCTGCCGGTGATATGCTTCAATTCGTTTTTACTAAAGCAGCCTAATTCCAGCAGCTTCTCATAATACTTCATAGCGCTCGCCTTTCTAACACATGTAGATATTATTGCGCAGAAAGGTAGTTTTTACAATCCCTTCGGGTAAAAACAACAACAAAATTTATAAAAAGCAAGCTTGTTGTCCATATTCACCATTTGCTTCATCATGTTCTTCATATGATAACCCCATTACAGTGATCTATTTCATGCTGCACGATCTGCGCTGTCCAGCCTGAG
>CAZDQV010000244.1:0-1048 GCA_964507795.1 uncultured Oscillospiraceae bacterium
TTTTGGCGTGCTTTGTGACAAGTTGGCGCAAAGGAATGGAGCTGCAGCATGAGAGGTGATTATGTCATGGAATTCAGCAGACATGATACTACGGTTATCAAAGGAATAGCTATATGCCTGATGCTTTACCACCATTTGTTCGGCTTTTCGGAGAGACTGACTGAAGTTACTTATGTATCTTTGTTTTATTTCAACGGGACAAATCTTGCGGAGTGCCTTGGCGCTTTTGGCAAGGTTTGCGTACCATTGTTTACTTTACTGAGCGGCTACGGCTGCTATATGTCATCTTGCCGGACAAATGATACTCAAGCTATTGTTCAACGTCAAATTACCAGGTTATATAAGGGCTTTTGGACGGTTTTCTTTATTTGCCTCCCAATTTTGATATATGAGCATCGTGCACTACGATCACAGCTTCTTTATGAAATTATCTATAATTTTTTGAATATAAGCACATCTTTTAACGGAGAATGGTGGTTTATATTGCCGTTTACCGTGCTTTTGATATTTTTCCCGACGATAAAGCGCTTCCTCGAAAGAAAAGAGTCCTCGTTTTGCACTGATGTATTTTTGCTTGTTGTCCTGACTTCATTACTGACAAATCTATCTGCTCCGTTAGGCGAAGTATTCTCGTTCTCTACACTTTCAGAAAATATGTTTTGGATGCTGCTTGAGTTAGCTCCGCCTTTTATAACAGGGTGCATTTTTGCCAAATATAATATTTTGTCCAGAACAAAAGAAAAATTCGGAGGGCGCCCATTGTGCTGTGCCGCTGCACTGATTATGTTGGGCGTTGCATTTCTTGAACGTCCGTATCTTACGGTGTTCTATGATTATATAATTGCGTCAGTGCTTACGGTTAGCATTATAATTTTGCTTCCCACAAAACCAATGGCCTTATTAGGCAAGGTTTTTGAAAAGTTAGGCGAAGAGTCGACTTATATGTGGCTTGTTCATTCGTTCTTCTGCTACTACTGGCTGCCGAAGCTGACTTATATGCCGAAATATTCGCCGCTCATATTCCTGTGGCTGCTTTTGCTGAGCTTTG
>CAZDQV010000245.1:0-1020 GCA_964507795.1 uncultured Oscillospiraceae bacterium
TGATACGTTGCCGTGTCAGCCAGAGCTTTCGTCTCCACACGCTTAATATTGGTGCGTTCCACACCTACGTTGTTTTCATAAAACCAAACCATATTCTGCGCAGCATGAATATCCCTATCCATTTTTACGCCACACGAACACTTGAAAGTTCTATTCCAAAGTTTTAGCTCGTTATATTGTCCACAACAAGGACAAAACTTTGTTGTTGGAACAGATCTGTCGAGAACAACTGTCTTGGGGAGCGATTTAAGTTTAGTTTTAACTCTTCCCAAAACAGAATGTTGCACAGCTTTTCCATGCCCGCCTTTATGCCAAGCGTGTAGTTGTTCATCCTGAATAACGATTCTCTCGTATTCATTCAGTTTTGCAACAATCTTGTTTGCAATATCGGTTTTTTGGTTTGTTTGCTTTTGGTATAGTTTTTGGATAAGCCCGACCGTTTTGTGCCAATTCTTAGAGCCTTTTTTCTGCCTGCGGTTTAATTTTAACGACAACCGTTTAATACGCTCATTTTCTTGAATCTGCACATTTATCTTTTCGCCTGTTGAAAGGGTTAAAGAAGTCTGACATCCGAAATCAATACCTATGGTTTTTCCGTTGGTTTGTGTTGGCTCAATTTTGTTCTTATCGAGATAAGTTACAAACTGGACATAATAACCAGACGGGGTATTTAAGAGTTTTGCGTTAGCATATTCCAAAAAAGGAATAGCGATAAACTGATCCAAACCGTTTGCGAGAACAGAACCAGAGACGCCTGCAATCTTAATTCGTTTGGAAGACAGTATTTTATGGCTGGAGCCATACTGTTTTAGGTTTAGAGAGGAAACTTTCTTTACAAACTTTAATTGTCCGCTTCGCTGTAAGCCTTTCTTTTGCAGTGTTATAGCTGTTCTGATATTTGCTATCATCTCAGACTGAACACATTGTTTAACCTGTGCGGGAATAAACTTTAGCTGTACTTCGACGTCGTTCATGTCTTTGTCTTTATGGATAATGGTCTTTTGCTTGGTGTCATATTTC
>CAZDQV010000246.1:0-1012 GCA_964507795.1 uncultured Oscillospiraceae bacterium
CTTCCGACTGATATCAAACAGCTTCAAAAAGAAATATTCATCATCCGGATATCCATATCCCTGCCTCCGCAGAGTCTTAATTTTGTTGTTGATTCCTTCAACCTTGCCAGAAGTAATCTGATACGTTGCATGTGCGATAATTCCTTCAAAGTGATTTTCGATAAGATTCGCAAACCACTTGAAATGAGCATTCCCTGTTTGCCTACAAAATTCAATCATTTTGCAGGCATCAGCAAGTTTTTCCTTAACAAAATCCGCTGAAAACAATAGCTGGTTTTGCTCAAGAAGTCCTTCGTATTTCTTAATATAACCACCCTTGCGTCTGACTTCCTCTTTAGAAAACAGCTCGTTTCCTTTGGATATGATTTTACCTTCACTTGCTTCACGGTCTTTTCGTTGAAGCGTCTCGCGTGAAGATGTCAGAATATATTTGCTTCCTTTGAGAGACCTTGCTGCTTCTTTATCTCCTTCCTCCAAAAGACGTTTCTGCTCGTCTTTGCGAACAGCACTGATTACTTTATCGTTGAAGTTCTTGACAATATGGAAGTGATCAAACACCGGCTGTATATGAGAGCTCTTCTCCTCGAAAGCCTCCTGAAAGTCAGAATTCATATCGCAGGCCACTGCCTCGACATTGCTCATCCACTCAAGCCCCACATGGTCGATAAAATCGTATACGACTTGTTTTTTCTTGCCATGGGAAATCCATAGGATATGACCTGTATCCATATCGATAATGTGTGTTGCATAGCAATAGCCATTATGCAACTTGAATTCTTCAATTCCCAATATTCTTGCAGGATTTTCAGGCTGAATAAGTTTCTTGCCGGTTTGTGTAATTGCCCAGTGCAAGCAAATCGCGTGTATAATTGTATAGTTCCTGTGTGATGCGATGATGTCTTGCCTTAAACGGAACCTCCTGCAGGATAGTAGACCCACACACAGGGCATCTGAGCTGCAATTTACGGAATTTTACCACAGTCAATGCATTACCAAAACTCAAATGCCGCAG